>CAZFHW010000039.1:0-2611 GCA_964518885.1 uncultured Parvibaculum sp.
CCCGGTTGCCCGCACGGGTATAGCGAATGTCACGGGTCCGGCCTGACTGAGGCAAGACACCATTCTGGAAGGCAAACGGCAGACCGTTCATCCATGCGTAATACGCCCGAAAGAGGTAAGGGAAATCTGCACAGTCTGCTCGAAAACTGAAGTACCCGTGGCGATGACGATACGGGTTGGCGGTGCTCTCAAAACAATCGTCGACATTCCAGCAATCGGCTTTGCCGATGGCCTCGACGAACTCCGAATACCCCCGCTCATCTGCCTCGCTCCAGACCTCCTTGGTGATACGCCAACGCTCAGCACTGGCCGCACTCGCCTCGTCCACCCCCTGCAGGCCAAAGAGCCATATCATTGCCAAAAGAAAGACGCACAGAAGTTTGGCTAGAGCACTTGTGATGCCAAAAGGTGCAAGGCGGCCCATAATAGATATTCCCAAAAAAGTTTGACGCTGAACGCAGGCGTCAGACTCCAGAAGGAGCAGGGTTGAGTCAAGAAGATCAAGAGATGGTGATCAGACTATTCCATCGTATGGAGCAAGTGGGTTCAGGGCGTGACGTTTATGTGACTCTCACAAGCCGCCTGCAGAGCATTTTCATGCATCCACATGATCTCTTCGCCATCAATCAATACGCGGCCTGTGACGGGTTCATAACCAACAGTTGCCACGTCCATCTCTGTGGCCTCAGCGAAACCGCCATTTGGAAGCGGGTTGATCCGGACCTTAAACTCGTAGATCGGACGCAGATTATATTGGTAGTCCTGCGGCAGGTTCGCAGGAGCGACCGGTTCACCGCCGATTGTCACTCCTGACCTATAAGCAACATCTTCTCGCGCCTGATGGGCCGTGACCAATGTGCAGCTTCCGTCACTAATCTCCACGATTTCAGGTCTAGCGCGAGGCATAAGATCGCCCGAGCCTGCAAGCCTCGCTTCTGGCGGCACAGGATCACCCGTAGCAAAGAACCCGGCGAGAAGAACCGCGGCCAATTGTGCTTGATCGTTCATTTAGTGACTCAAAGCCCCAACGCATAGATTAGATCGATTGAACCTCTATCATACGCCCGTGCCCCTTAAAGAGTCCTAGGTTTTCCTTAACCCTCTTTCAATAAATATGTCCATAAGTGTAATAACTAGCTCAAACTCCATATTACGTGCCCGTTTCTATCCAGCACAGATACACAAGAAACCTCAGCCGTAGCCAAAAAAATCTTCCGCAATCGGATGAGAAGCCTTCATTCGCCTTCGGTATCCAGATTTTTTCGCGCGGGCGGACATTTGGAACTCCGGGCTAGCTCTCTCCGGAGCAGGCCGGGCGAGGACACATGCTATAAATTGCGCAGACCCAGCCGCCATCTCTCAGAAAATTGCGTGACTCGGAAGAAATCCGACTATATATTCCCACACTATAAAAAGGGGCTCACAAAAAGCCCAGTCTAGGGAGGACACATTCGGTTAAGAGCGGACCACATCACGCTCAGTTTCTTAGGATAAACCTAATTGAGGCACCGAATGGGATGACTGCACAGCAAGGCTGCGGAAACGCGCCTTGCTTTTTTTTGCCTAAATTCTCAGCTTTAGTTTGGTTTAGTAGTCTTCTTCAAACGTCAGCAGGAACGGGATATCGTCCAACCCCAAGCCGGTCGCGATGATCGTCCCATAAATGGTGCCAAAAATGACAGCCGATAAAACCGTCGTGATTGCCATTTTTTTCCAGACCTGCGGGTGGACGGGCGCGCTGGGTGCCGTTCCGGCGCTCACCACTCCTTCTTCATCCTGGGTCTTAATCCCGAATGGCAAGACAACGAACAATGTCAGCCACCAGATGATCGCGTAGATGGCAAGTGTTGCCGCAATACCCATAGCGATAATCTCCTCAAATACAGTAGTCACTCCTCAGAGGGAGGATACCACGTCAACATGAAACTCAAATCCGCGTAACGATAATTTCTACGGCAGCCTTTTTGCCCCATTCATGACGGATCGCACCGCGAACAGCGCGCCGCAAATATTCTGCGACTCGAGAGCTGTCTTTGCGCTTGCGCTGCGGAAGTTTGTCCAGTGCGCTATCAAGTGCGTCGAATACCCGTTCCTCAAAACGGATCCCCGAATTGTCTCGCTCCGGCAGCCCCAGAAGACGCACTTCAATGTCTCCGCGCACAGCCCCCTTATCGTCCAGAACAACGGATACGAATACAGATCCTGCGTAAGACAGGCGACGACGTTCCTGAATGCCAGCATCCCAAGAAGGTACGAGAACATTCCCGTCGAGCACGAGACGACCTGAATGCACCTCGTCGATAACCTCAGCCCGTCCCGGTGCAAGACGTACCATATCGCCGTTCTTTAATATCAGTGACTCTGGCACCTGAAGCTCTTTTGCCAGTGCGGCATGTTCGCGCAGGTGACGTGCCTCCCCGTGCACAGGCACCGAGACTTCTGGTCTGATCCATCGATACATGGCGCTGAGCTCATCGCGACACGGATGGCCAGAGACGTGAACGAAATGATCTTTCTCCGTAATCACGCGTACGCCGGAACGGACCAGGTCGTTTTGCATGTCGTAAATCGAGACGTCATTCCCCGGAATAATCCGAGAAGAAAAGATGAC
>CAZFHW010000039.1:2711-13681 GCA_964518885.1 uncultured Parvibaculum sp.
GGTGAGAAAACATTTGTGCTGTCGCAGACAATGGCGCGCACACCTTCGTCGCCGATTTCGTTCAGCCGTTTGCTGTCAAAGTCATCGCCGACCACAGGATCGGGATCGATTTTCCAGTCACCGGTATGCATGACTGTGCCCAGGCTCGTGCGAATGGCCAGTGCGTTGGGCTCAGGAATCGAGTGGGTGAGTGTGACCATCTCAATATCAAAGGGACCAATGGTGAAGCGCGCGCCCAGATCCACGATCTTCAGCGGAACAACATCGTCCAGCCCTGCTTCGATAAGTTTTGCCATCACCAGTTCAGCGGTGAAGGGGGTCGCGTAAACTGGACAGCGCAACCGGGGCCACAAGTGGGCTACTGCGCCAATATGATCTTCATGGGCGTGGGTGAGGACGATGGCCAGCAGATCATCGCGATTTTCTTCGATGAACGCAGGGTCCGGCATGATGACATCAATGCCCGGTGTGCGGCCATCTGAGAACGTGACGCCGAGATCGACCATGATCCATTTGCGCGCTTCAGGCGGCCCGAACGCATAAAGGTTGAGGTTCATGCCGATCTCCCCCGTCCCCCCGAGGGGAAGGAAAATCAGCTCGTCTTCGCCATCTGTCTTTCTTTTCCGTGCCATGAGAGAGTTTAGCCCGCCTCGCCACTAGAACCAAAGAACACATCGCCAGCCGAAATTAGGCGAATGGTTCCCCCGCCCAGGCGTAGTTGAAGAGCGCCGTCAGGAGCAATCCCCTCGAATGTTCCCTCCAACACCTCTTTGCTCAGGCGCACGGTGATGGTCTCCCCCAGCCCACGGGCGCGTTCTAACCACGCGCGGCGAACTGCGGCAAACCCCACCGGGGCCCGCCATACCGTAAGCCAGTGCTCGAAGGCGGCAGCCAGGGCAGTCAATGCGTCTTCGGTGGTGGGTGCATCGCCGGTTTGGGCTTTCAGGCATGTCGCCGGATAAGGCGTGTCTTCGGGGTGGTGCGCCAGATTGAGACCAATGCCGATCGCAAGCCATGCAACATCCGCACTGCCATCACTCTCTGATTCCAGAAGAATGCCGCTCGCCTTTTTGCTGTCGATCAATAAATCGTTCGGCCATTTCAGAGCCACTTTTGCGGCTACCTCTGCCGATACAAGGGCGCTGATCGCGTCATGCAGAGCGAGCCCCGCCACAAAGGACAGTTCCCCCGCCTTTGCCGGACTACACCGGGGCCGCAGCAGCAGCGTGCACATGAGGTTTCCTGCCGGTGACACCCAGGTACGCCCGCGGCGCCCTCGCCCGGCGGTTTGGCGTTCGGTGACAATCCATACAGGGCCAGGCTCACCCGCATTGGCAAGGCGTCTGGCTTCTTCATTGGTGGAGTCTATCTCAACATGGCGCCGTAACTCGTATCCCGACGGCAGGCGCACATCGTTGGTCATAAGCTCAATGCGCCGCAGGGGTTTCAGTGGCATGTTCGGGCATTACCTCCACCACCGCCTGGGGCACCAGGGATATTGCAGCCCCTTCTGCCATCTTCAGCAAGGGTGCGGGATACAGGATGAAGAGCAGTGTGAAAAGTCCGGAGACTGTCAGGATGGCCGTCATTTCCCGTCCCATCGGACCTGCAAACGCGGGCGCTGGATCATCAAAATACATGACCTTAATGATGTGCAGGTAATAAAACGCACCCACCACGCTCGCCAGCACCCCAATGATCGCCAACGTGTAGAGGCCAGCGTCAATCGCAGCGAGGAACACGTAATACTTCGCAAAGAATCCAGCAAGGGGTGGAATGCCTGCGAGAGAAAACAACAGCAGGGCAAAGGCGGCCGCCAGCATTGGTTGATTGTGCGACAGACCGGCGAGATCCGAAATTTCTTCGACCGGGCCTTCCTTATGGCGCATGGCCAGAATGCAGCAGAACGCGCCCACGTTCATGATGAGATAGATGGTCAGATAAATCACCACCCCCTTCACCCCCTCAACAGTTCCAGAGGCAAGGCCCACCAGAGCAAACCCCATATGACCAATTGAGGAATAGGCCATCAGACGTTTGATGTTGTGCTGGCTGATCGCCGCGAAGGCGCCCAGCACCATTGAGGCGATGGAGATAAACACTACGATCTGCTGCCACTCTGCCATCGCGGGGGCAAAGGCACCGTGCATAACCCGCAGGAACAGTGCCATGGCGGCAATCTTTGGAGCCGCGGCGAAGAAGGCCGTCACCGGCGTTGGGGCGCCCTCATATACGTCCGGCGTCCACATGTGGAACGGCACGGCTGATACTTTGAAAGCAAGGCCCGCAAGCAGAAACACCAGACCGAATAACAGGCCGATTGAAACTCCACCGGTGGCCATAACGTCATTCAGAACGTCGAAATTGGTTGTGCCCGAAAATCCGTAAATCAAGGATGATCCATAGAGCAACATGCCGGAAGAAAGCGCACCCAGCACGAAATACTTCAGACCCGCTTCCGTGGAACGTGTGCTGTCGCGGTGGAAAGAGGCAACCACATATAGAGCGAGGCTCTGAAGCTCCAGTCCCATGTAAAGAGCAATCAAGCCATTGGCGGAAATCATCATCAACATGCCAAGGGTCGCCAGCACGATTAAAACCGGAAACTCAAATCGATCCAGATTTTCGCGCTTCATAAAGCCCATTGCCATGACGATGGCGACGGCTGAGCCCAGCAATACCAGGCACTTCATGACAATGGCAAACCCATCCATGACGAAAGCCCCGCCAAATGTGAGGACCCGCTCGGTGGGTTGATTGAGGACGGCAAATGCCGCGACAATCAGCAACAGGACGGCGCCAATGCTGACCGTACGTGTAGCGGCCTCGCCCCGGAACACACCGAACATCAAAAGGGCCATCGCCCCAACGGCGAGGATAATTTCTGCGAGGGCCGGTGTTAAGTCAGGCATAGCAAGAGCGGTATCCATATCTCCGTATCTCCAGGCGTCTTTGTGCTAGCGGCCGAGGCCCAAGCTTGCGAAATCAGGAACTGAGCTGTCCGTCGCCGCATGGGCTTCGAGCGCTGCAGAATAGTTTGCTACCAAATTGTCGACTGATACCGCCGTCACGTTGAAAATCGGCATAGGGTATATTCCGAAAAAGATGGTTGCGACAATGAGAGGCGCGAGGGTCAGTTTCTCACGCAGATTAAGGTCGAGAATATTCTTCAGCGTGTCTTTTTCCAGCGCACCAAAGATCACCCGACGATAGAGGAAGAGTGCGTAGCAGGCCGACAGGATCACACCGGTTGTTGCCAGCATGGCCACCGTTGTGTTGACCTGGAAAACCCCGATGATGGTCAGGAACTCGCCCACAAACCCACTGGTTCCCGGCAGACCCACATTGGCCATCGTGAAAATCATGAAGGCGAAGGCATACAGGGGCATGCGCTTGGCCAGTCCGCCATACGCTGAAATTTCGCGAGTGTGCATGCGGTCATAGACAACGCCAACACACAGGAAGAGTGCGCCCGAAATCCAACCGTGAGACAGCATCTGGAATATGCCGCCCTGCACGCCCTGTGTGGTCGCTGCAAAAATGCCCATCGTCACGAAGCCCATGTGCGCCACTGAGGAATAGGCGATGAGCTTCTTCATGTCTTCCTGCACCAGCGCCACGAAAGACGTGTAGATGATCGCAATGATCGACAGGCCAAATACCATGGGGGCGAACAGATCTGACGCGATGGGGAACATGGGGAGCGAGAAGCGCAAAAACCCATACCCGCCCATCTTCAGCAAAATACCAGCGAGGATAACGGAGCCTGCTGTCGGGGCTTCCACGTGGGCGTCTGGCAGCCAAGTGTGGACCGGCCACATGGGCATCTTCACCGCGAAGGAGGCAAAGAAGGCCAGCCAGAGCCAGGTTTGCATTTCAGCCGAAAAATCAGCCGCCATCAACGTTGGAATATCTGTTGTGCCGACCTGCCAATACATCGCCATGATGGCGAGCAGCATGAGAACAGAGCCCGCCAGCGTATAGAGGAAGAACTTGAAACTGGCGTAGACGCGCCGCGCGCCGCCCCAAATCCCGATGATCAGGAACATGGGGATCAGGCCAGCTTCGAAGAACAGGTAGAAGAGCACCAGATCGAGCGAGCAGAACACCCCGATCATGAGCGTTTCCAGAAGCAGGAACGCGATCATGTATTCCTTCACTCGGACCTGGATCGACTCCCAGCTGGCGAGAATACAAAACGGCATCAAGAAGGTGGTGAGGATCACGAACAGCATTGAAATGCCATCAACACCCATATGGTAGTTGGTCGCATTTCCCAGCCACTCTGCCTTTTCGACAAACTGGAAGTCGGCAGTGGTCTCATCAAAGCCAATCCAAATGGTCAGAGACATGATGAAGGTGATCGCCGTTGTCCACAGCGCCACCCAACGGGCATTGCGCGCAGCCACTTCCTCATCGGCCCGGATCACAAAGATGATCAGCGCGCCAACAAGCGGCAGGAAAGTAATCAGCGAAAGGATCGGAAAAGTCCCGGTCATCAGCGAACTCCTCCAAACATAAAGTAGGTCGTGAGAGCCGCAACGCCGACGAGCATCGCGAAGGCATAGTGGTAGACATAGCCGGTTTGCAGACGCGCCAGACCTCGGGTCACGTCAAGAACACGCGCGGCAATGCCATCCGGGCCCATCCCATCGATGACCCGTCCATCCCCCTGCTTCCACAAGAAGCGGCCAATCCAGAAGGCGGGCTTCACAAACAAGAAATTGTACAGCTCGTCGAAATACCATTTGTTGAGCAGGAATTTGTAGAGCATCTCCTGCTCTTCCGCGAGCCTCTTGGGGGTCTCAGGACTGCGGATATAGAAGTACCAGGCCGTGATAAAGCCCAGCGTCATCATGACCATGGGAGAGAATTTCACCCAAGTTGGAGCGTGATGTATTTCTTCGAGAATTTCGTTCGCCTCGGTCGTGAAGATTGCAGCTCCCCAGAACAGCTCCGCTGTTCCGCCAATGAAGAGGCTCGAGAAAACAGCGCCCGCGCCCAAAGCGCCGATGGCAAGCAACCCAAGCGGCACCATCATGGAAGCCGGGCTTTCATGCGCGTGGGCCAGCACTTCGTTGGAGACCCGGGTCTTTCCGTGAAAGGTCATGAAGATCAACCGCCAGGAGTAGAAGCTCGTGAACAAGGCTGCGATGACGGTCATGTAAAAGGCGTACATGTGCATCGGATTTTGCGCCATGAAGGCGGCTTCAATGACCGCATCCTTGGAGAAGTAACCCGCCGTGAGCGGGAAGCCCGTCAACGCCAGGGTGCCGATCAACATCATCACCCAGGTAGCAGGAATGAATTTATAAAGGCCGCCCATTCGTCGCATGTCCTGCTCGTCCGACATCGCATGGATCACTGACCCGGAGCCCAAGAACAACAATGCCTTGAAGAAGGCATGGGTGAACAGGTGGAACATGGCGATCTCGTAAGCACCAACCCCTGCGGCCACGAACATGTAGCCCAGCTGCGAACAGGTGGAATAGGCGATCACCCGCTTGATGTCATTTTGAACCAGACCAACGGTCGCCGCAAAGAAGGCGGTCGTCGCGCCAAAGAATGTCACCACTGTGAGGGCGTCCGGCGAGTATTCAAAAATAGGTGACATACGGCAGACGAGGAACACCCCTGCGGTCACCATGGTTGCGGCATGAATGAGAGCGGAGACAGGTGTTGGACCTTCCATCGCGTCAGGTAGCCAGGTGTGCAGCAGGAATTGCGCCGACTTGCCCATAGCACCCATGAAAAGCAGCAGGCAGATTGTCGTCACAACCGGGAATTCAGCGCCGAGGAAAGTGAAATTCTGCCCGACCAGTCCGGGAATGGCAGCAAAGATCGTGTCGTACTCAACAGACCCAACGGTGAGGTAGATGGCCGCAATACCCAGGATGAGACCAAAGTCCCCTACCCGGTTGACCACAAAGGCTTTGATGGCAGCGGCATTGGCGCTGGGCTTTTTGTACCAGAAACCAATCAGCAGATATGATGCAAGGCCCACCCCTTCCCACCCAAAGAACAGCTGGATGAGATTGTCTGCCGTTACCAAAGCCAACATTGCGAAGGTAAAGAGCGACAGATAGGCAAAGAAACGCGACTGGTGCTCGTCATGGCTCATGTAGCCAATCGAATAGATATGCACCAGGGAGGAAATACTTGTCACAACCACCAGCATGACGGCTGTCAGCGTGTCGATGCGAAGGCGCCAATCCGCTTCAAACGACCCACTGTCAATCCAGGTCAACACCTGCACTGTCTCGACATTTCCCTGCAGGGCGACCACGACAAAGGCAACCCAGCTCAAAAGGGCTGAGATGACAAGAAAGCCGCACGTTACCCATTGCGAGGTCACGACACCGAGCCGATTGCCAAACAGACCTGCGATCAGGCAGCCAGCGAGCGGGAGAAAGACGATTGCTTCGTACATGCGCGCTCAGCCCTTCATCAAGTTGATGTCTTCGACGGCAATAGAGCCTCGATTACGGAAATAGACGACAAGAATGGCAAGACCGATGGCTGCCTCTGCCGCGGCAACGGTTAGCACCAGCAAGGCAAAAATCTGCCCGGTCAGGTCACCCATGTGGGTGGAAAAGGCGACAAGGTTGATGTTCACAGCGAGGAGCATGAGCTCAATCGACATGAGAATAATGATGACGTTTTTCCGATTAAGAAAAATGCCGAAGATCCCGAGCGTGAAGAGGATCGCCGCAACCGTCAAATAATGTGAAAGACCAATTTCCATGTGTGTTTCTTTCGAGGCAAGGCTCAGAGGCCCTGACCTGGTTCCACCTTCTTAATTTCCATTCCTGTTTCTTTCGTCCGAGCCACCTGATCGGCAATGACCTGACGCTTCACGTTGGGGCGCTTGCGCAGGGTCAGCACAATTGCGCCGATCATGGCGACCAGCAGAACCATGCCTGCAGCCTGGAAGAAATAGACATATTGCGTGTACATCACCCGGCCGATGGCCTCGACATTGCTCATCTCGTCGAGTGGTGGAATGGGTGAGGCAGCAACGGCTGCAATCTCCGGCGTAAACGCCCAGGTCCCAAACACCATAACCAGTTCCATAAGAACAATTAGGCCGATTAGCGCGCCGACGGGCAGGTACTGCAAGAACCCCTCGCGCAGCTCTGAAAAATCAATGTCGAGCATCATGACGACAAAGAGGAACAGCACCGCGACTGCGCCCACATAGATGATGAGGAGGATCAGTGCCAAAAACTCCGCGCCCATCAAAACAAACAGGCCTGCCGCGTTGAAGAAAGCCAAAATCAAAAACAAAACCGAGTGCACAGGATTGCGTGAGGCGATCACAAGAAAGCCCGCAACAACCGCAACTACGGCAAATATGTAAAACGCGATGGTGGCGAGGATCATTGCCTCTCTGCCCTCTCTAGTTTTGCGTTACTCAACTCAATACGTCCTTATCGATAAGGTGCATCGAGTTCGATGTTCTTGGCGATCTCGCGTTCCCAGCGGTCCCCATTGTCGAGAAGCCTTTCTTTTGTGTAGAAAAGCTCCTCACGTGTTTCCGTTGAGAACTCGAAATTCGGCCCCTCAACAATGGCATCCACTGGGCAGGCTTCCTGACAGAAGCCGCAATAGATGCATTTCGTCATGTCTATGTCGTAGCGAACCGTGCGGCGTGTTCCGTCGTTGCGCCGCGGTCCCGCTTCGATGGTGATTGCCTGAGCCGGACAGATTGCTTCGCACAGCTTGCAGGCGATACAGCGCTCTTCCCCATTGGGGTATCGCCGCAATGCGTGTTCGCCGCGAAAGCGCGGGCTCAACGGTCCTTTTTCATAAGGATAATTGAGGGTCACTTTTGGCGCGAAAAAGTATCTCATCGCCAGAAAGAAACTCGAAACGAACTCCGCCAGAAACAGAGAGCGGAAAGATTGTGTCAGGGTGGTCATTGACTAAACGCTCCTTTGTTCACGGTGCGAGATCGAACGCAACCAGTACACTCGCTGTCACCACGACCCAGGCCAGAGACAAAGGCAGGAATACTTTCCAGCCCAGCCGCATCAACTGGTCGTAGCGGTAGCGCGGCACATAGGCTCGAACTATCGCAAACACGAAAAATACAAAACAAATCTTGAGGACAAACCAGATAACGCCTGGCACAAGGTTGAACGGCACCACATCAAATGGTGGCAACCAGCCGCCAAGAAACAGAATGGTGACCATGGCAGCCATCAGGCTGATCGAAATAAACTCACCGAGGAAGAAGAGCAAGAATGGAGTGGACGAATACTCGGTTGCGTATCCCGCCACCAATTCCGACTCAGCTTCTGGCAGATCAAACGGAGGTCGGTTGGTTTCCGCAATTGCCGAGATGAAGAAAATCACAAAGACGGGGAAGTGGATCAACCAGTACCAGTTGAACATGCCAGCTTCGCCAGACTGCGCCCGCACAATGTCGGAAAGATTGAGCGACCCTGCCGTCATAAGCACACATACAATGACGAAGCCCATCGAAACTTCGTAAGACACCATTTGCGCCGCAGACCGGAGCGCCCCCAGGAAAGAGTATTTCGAGTTGGAGGCCCAGCCGCCCATGATAATGCCGTACACACCGAGCGAGGAAAACGCCACGATGTAGAGGATACCGACATTGATGTCGGCGATAACCCAGCCATCGCTAAACGGGACCACCGCCCAGGTGCCAAGTGCCAGCGTCGCCGTGATGATCGGCGCCAGAAGGAAGACCCCCTTGTTGGCACTCGACGGAATAATTACTTCCTTGAACAGGAACTTGGTCAGATCGGCGAATGACTGAAGCAGTCCCCACGGACCCACAACATTGGGGCCACGACGCATCTGCACAGCCGCGAAAATCTTCCGGTCTGCGTACAAGATGTAAGCCGTGAACAGCAGCAATGCGACCAGCAGACCCAGCGATTGCGCAAAGATGATGAGGAACGGAATACCGTATGTGATCCAAATATCAGCCATTGGTGCCGGTTGCTCCCGTTTCCTTAGACCCGTAGGCAGCGGCACATTCGGCCATTGTCTTGCTGGCGCGCGCGATTGGATTGGTGAAGTAGAAGTCTTCTATTGCATAGGCAAACGGCGCGTCGCTCACTGTCCCTGCCGCGCCACCTGCGACACTCGATGCCGATGTCACAACGTCCAACTGGGCAAAATGCGGATGCGCTTCAAACAGGTTCGCTCTCAACTGTTGCAAACTGTCGTAGGGAAGTGCCTTGCCCAAAACATCTGACAGGGCGCGCAGGATTGACCAATCCTCTCGAGCATCTCCCGGCGGGAATGCAGCCCGACGCCCCATCTGAACACGACCTTCTGTGTTCACCCATAGAGCGCTTTTTTCCGTATATGTCGCTGCCGGGAGGATGACATCAGCAACATGAGCACCGGCATCTCCATGTGTGCCCTGATAGACGACAAAAGCTTTTTCGAGTTTCGATGTATCAAGCTCGTCTGCCCCCAGCAGATAGACAAACTCAATGTCGCCGTTTGCAGCGCCATCGAGAATTCCCGCGACATCGCGTCCCCCGTCGCCTGGCACGAAGCCAAGGTCGAGGCCACCGACACGCGCGGCGGCGGTGTGAAGGACATTGAAACCGTTCCAGTCGGCTGAAATAGCGCCTGACCGTTCGGCAATTTTCAAAACCATCGCGTGGATTGCAGCGCCGTCTTCTCGAGAAAGCGCGCCCTGTCCCACAATGATCAATGGGCGTTCGGCTACTTCAAGGATGCGGGCGAAGGAATGCGTTCCATCGGCAATCTCACTCAATGTCTGCGGGCCTGCACCCAAATTCTGCGCAGCGTAGGTAAGATCAATGTTCCCACCAATGACACCCACTGGCAGTCCGCCCTGGCGCCAGCGCTTGCGAATGCGAGCGTTCAAGACGGGGGCTTCAAGGCGCGGGTTGCAGCCAACAAGGAGAACCGCGTCGGCCTCTTCAATTCCGGCAATCGTGGTGTTGAAGAGATAAGACGCCCGGTCTCCAGCCCCCAGTTTGGTACCGTCCTGGCGGCAATCAATGTTGCTCACGCCCAGGGCACCCATCAACTCCTGCAAAGCGCTCATGCTTTCCACGCAGGCCAAGTCACCGGCAATCGCTGCCATCTTTTCTGGCGCTGTGTCTTTCACTTTTGCGGCAATGGCATCGAAGGCTTGCGCCCAAGTGGCTTTTTGCAACTTACCGTCAACGCGCACGTAGGGTTGGTCCAACCGCTGAGAGCGCAGGCCATCCCAGATGAAACGTGTCTTGTCGGAAATCCATTCTTCGTTCACGTCTTCATTGAGACGCGGCATGACACGCATGACCTCCCGCCCGCGTGTATCCACACGGATCGCAGAGCCGAGCGCATCCATCACATCAACGGATTCTGTTTTGCTCAATTCCCATGGGCGCGCCGTAAAGGCGTAGGGCTTGGAGGTCAGAGCGCCGACGGGGCAAAGATCGATGACGTTGCCTGAAAGCTCAGAGGTCAGCGATTTCTCCAGGTAGGTTGTGATTTCCATATCTTCGCCGCGACCGATCGCACCGATTTCCGGCACGCCAGCGATTTCCTGCGCAAACCGAACACAGCGCGTGCAGTGAATGCAGCGGGTCATGATGGTGTTGACCAGCGGCCCCATGTTCTTGTCTTCAACAGCACGCTTGTTCTCTTCAAAGCGCGTTGTATCGACACCAAAGGCCATCGCCTGATCCTGCAGGTCACACTCACCACCCTGGTCGCAGATCGGGCAATCCAACGGGTGGTTGATGAGCAGGAATTCCATTACGCCTTCGCGGGCGCGTTTGACTGTCGGTGTTTTTGTGAAGACCACCATGCCCTCGGCAGCTGGCATGGCGCAGCTCGCTATTGGCTTGGGTGATTTTTCAATCTCAACGAGACACATACGACAATTGCCTGCAATGGACAGGCGCTCGTGATAGCAGAAGCGCGGCACATCGGCGCCGACTTCCTCACAAGCCTGAAGAACGGTC
>CAZFHW010000039.1:13781-20200 GCA_964518885.1 uncultured Parvibaculum sp.
GCATGCCCCTACTCCGCCGCTACCGGCGTTGCACTACCCGCCTTGCGGGTCGCGATACGCTCTTCAATGACTGGCCGGAAATGCCGGATAAGTCCTTGCACAGGCCAGGCTGCTGCATCCCCAAGAGCGCAGATCGTGTGACCTTCCACCCGTTTGGAAACATCCAGCAACATTTCAATTTCTTCCACTTCGGCCTCGCCGGTGACAAGGCGCTCCATCACCCGCCACATCCAACCGGTTCCTTCCCGGCAGGGTGTGCACTGACCGCAACTTTCGTGCTTGTAGAAAGCTGACAGTCTGGCGATTGCCTTGATGACGTCTGTGGACTTATCCATGACGATCACCGCCGCTGTGCCCAGACCTGACTGCACTTCTTTCAGACTGTCGAAATCCATGAGGACGGTGTCGCAAATGCTCTTAGGCAAAAGCGGAACAGAAGACCCACCCGGAATGATAGCCAGCAGATTGTCCCATCCACCACGTACGCCACCGCAATGCTTGTCGATGAGTTCGCGAAGGGGAATGCCCATCTCTTCTTCGACATTGCAGGGGTTGTTGACGTGGCCAGAAATCGAGAAAACTTTGGTCCCGGTATTGTTTGGTCGCCCAAGACCACCGAACCAGCCGGCACCTCGTCGTAAAATAGTGGGGGCAACGGCAATGCTCTCGACATTGTTGACCGTTGTTGGCGCGCCGTAAAGACCGACATTTGCAGGAAAAGGCGGCTTCAGCCGCGGCATGCCCTTCTTGCCTTCCAGGCTTTCCAACAATGCGGTTTCCTCACCGCAGATGTAAGCGCCTGCGCCGTGGACAACATAAAGATCAAAATCCCACCCGCTGTCTGCGGCGTTCTTGCCCAGCAGGCCAGCGTCGTAAGCCTGATCAACTGCGCGTTGCAATTGGTCTCGCTCGAAGATGAACTCGCCCCGTACATAGATGTAGCCAGCGTTGGCTCCCATGGCGAAGCCAGCAATCAGACAACCTTCAATCAACTTGTGGGGGTCGTGACGCAGTATTTCGCGGTCTTTGCAGGTGCCGGGTTCAGACTCGTCGGCATTGACGACGAGATAATGTGGTCGCCCATCAGACTCCTTTGGCATGAATGACCATTTGAGCCCGGTCGGGAAGCCAGCGCCGCCGCGTCCGCGCAGGCCAGAAGCCTTCATCTCATCAATGATCCCGTCACGCCCTTTGGCAATCAGGTCTTTCGTATTGTCCCAGTCGCCCCGGCGCCGTGCGCCTTCAAGTCCCCAATCATCGAGGCCATAGAGGTTCGTAAAGATGCGGTCTTTATCCTGCAACATTACTCAGACCCTCCGACTTCCGTGAGGCTCGTGAGCTTGCCGGCCGGTTCTGACCCCTTGCGGTCGCTTTGTGGTCCAATCTTGACCTTGTCTCCGTTCCGCAGAGCGTTCAGTAGTTTTTCCAGCGCTTCGGCATCCAGGTCTTCAAAATAGTCATCATTGACCTGAACCATGGGTGCATTGGCGCAAGCCCCAAGGCACTCAACTTCCATCCACGAAAACTTGCCGTCGGCACTGACCTGGCGTTCGTCGCCAATCATCGTTTTGCAGACCTTCTTCAACTCATCCGATCCACGAAGCCAGCACGGGGTGGTGCCGCACAGCTGAATGAAATGCTCTCCCACGGGCGCGAGGTTGAACATCGTGTAAAAGGTCGCCACTTCCATCGCGCGCATATAGGGCATGTCGAGGAAATCAGCCACATGGCGAATTGCCGGCTCGGGCAACCATCCGCCTGCCTGTTTTTGAGCACGCCAAAGAAGCGGGATAATCCCCGACGCCTGTCTGCCTTGAGGGAACTTGGTCAGTTGCCCCTCGGCCCAGGTCTTGTTCTCAGCCGTGAACTCAAAACTATCTGGCTGGGTGGGGCTCAGTCTGCGAACACTCATCGGTCAACCTCCCCGAACACAATGTCGAGTGAACCCAAGATCGCGGACAGGTCGGCAATCATGTGGCCTTTGCATAGAAAATCCAACGCTTGTAGATGCGCAAATCCGGGCGCTCTAATTTTACAACGGCTTGGCTTGTTTGATCCATCAGAGACGAGGAAGACGCCAAACTCCCCCTTGGGAGCTTCAACAGCCGCGTACACTTCGCCTGCTGGCACGTGATAGCCCTCGGTATAGAGCTTGAAGTGATGGATTAAGCTTTCCATCGACTGCTTCATCTCTGCGCGACGCGGGGGTACGATCTTGCCATCGCTGGTGGTAACGGGTCCGTCTGGCATCTGCTCAATACACTGGCGCATAATCCGCGTTGACTGACGGCACTCCTCCATACGGCAGAGGTAGCGATCATAATTGTCACCGTTCTTGCCAATAGGGATATCAAACTCAAGGTCGCTGTAGCACTCATAGGGTTGCGAGCGACGCAAGTCCCAAGCCATCCCAGAGCCACGCACCATGACGCCAGAGAAGCCCCAAGCCTGCGCGTCTTTGGCCGACACATACCCAATATCGACATTGCGCTGCTTGAAAATACGGTTGCCCGTCAGCAGCGCATCAATGTCATCCATCATTTTATCGATGACATCACAATAGTCGTAAATATCCTGAAGAAGCTTCGGCGGCAGATCCTGATGTACGCCGCCGGGCCGAAAATAGGCCGCGTGCATGCGGCTGCCCGACGCGCGCTCATAGAACACCATCAAAGATTCACGGATTTCAAACCCCCAAAGCGAAGGGGAAAATGCGCCAACGTCCAAAGCCTGCGTCGTGATATTCAGCAGATGACTTAGCAGTCGTCCGATTTCCGAATAGAGGACGCGGATATACTGCGCACGCTTGGGGATATCGACGCCCAACAGGCGCTCAACCGCCAGCGCATAAGCATGCTCCTGATTCATCGGCGCGACGTAATCAAGACGGTCGAAATAGGGTAAAGCCTGCAGGTATGTCTTTTGCTCGATCAGCTTCTCAGTGCCGCGATGCAGCAGGCCGATATGAGGATCGACACGCTCAACAACTTCACCGTCCAGTTCCAGAACAAGACGCAATACGCCATGCGCCGCCGGGTGCTGAGGTCCGAAGTTGAGGTTGATGTTTTTAATCTGAGATTCGGTCATGATTTGCTCCCGGCTCCAGATTTCGTCTCATCGGAGGCCTTCTCATCACCGGGCAGCAAATACTCGGCTGCCTCCCATGGGCTTTCGAAATCGAACCGACGGTACTCCTGCGCCAGTTGTACGGGCTCATAGGCAACCCGTTTCAACTCGTCGTCGTAGCGCACTTCAACAAAGCCTGTTACGGGGAAATCTTTTCGCAGCGGATGTCCGGTAAATCCATAGTCTGTCAACAACCGGCGAAGGTCCGGGTGATCGGAGAACAAAATGCCGTACATGTCGAAAGCTTCGCGTTCGAACCAGTTCGCCGCGGGATATACGCATGTTGCGCTTGGCACCAGCGTTTCTTCATCCGCATGAACACGTATACGCACTCGATGGTTCTGGTGCATGGACAGCAGATGATAAACCACATCAAAGCGTTTAGCCCGCTCAGGATAGTCAACACCGCAAATATCAATTAGCACGGAGAAATGGCAGGCTGGGTCATCTCGCAGAAACTTCAGGACACGGACGATTTTCTCGACCGGCACTTCAAGAGTGAGTTCCCCACGTGCCACATCAAATGATGACACCTCATTTGCGAGCCCCGCCGCAATATGTTCCCCAAGGTCTTGCAGACTTTCGTCCATAGCGTTCTTCTCTACCCAGTCGACTTCATCTAATCAATACTGCGTCTCTTGAAACCGACGCCTCTAATAATCTCGTACCCTCGAACGGGCCAGCTCCTTTGAAAGCCGGCGCTACCGTTCAATCGTCCCCGTCCGGCGGATTTTCCGCTGTAGTGCCAGAATGCCGTACAGCAACGCTTCTGCTGATGGCGGGCACCCCGGAATGTAAATATCCACCGGAACGATCCGGTCACATCCCCTCACCACTGAATAAGAATAGTGATAGTAGCCGCCGCCATTTGCGCACGATCCCATTGAGATCACATATCGCGGTTCCGGCATCTGGTCATAGACCTTGCGCAAGGCTGGAGCCATCTTGTTGGTAAGGGTTCCGGCCACAATCATCACATCAGACTGACGCGGACTTGCCCGCGGGGCCGTACCGAACCGCTCCAGGTCGTAACGCGGCATGTTGGTTTGCATCATTTCAACGCCGCAGCATGCCAGCCCAAATGTCATCCACATGAGGGAGCCTGTGCGCGACCAGTTGATCAAATTGTCGAGAGAGGTAACCAGAAAATTTTTATCAGCAAGCTCGTCCGACATCTGCTTGAAATAAGGATCGTCCTGCCCTACCGGCGCGCCGGTACGCGGATCAATGATACCTTTAGGCGTTTCGGTAACAACCGTTCCACCCCGCACTCGCGCGCTGCCACTTTCGGACGAACTCAGTCCCATTCGAGCGCACCCTTCTTCCATTCGTAGATAAACCCGATGGTCAAAATACCCAGGAAGACCATCATCGACCAAAAGCCGAACAGTCCGACCTCGCCGAGAGACACAGCCCAGGGAAACAGGAAGGCGACTTCCAGATCGAAAATAATGAAAAGGATCGCGACGAGATAGAATTTCACATCGAAACGCATGCGGCTGTCGTCGAACGCATCAAATCCACATTCATAGGCGGACAGTTTTTCCGGGTCCGGGTGCGAGGGCGCCAACACGAACGGCACAATCATCAATGCAATTGCAATAACCGCCGCAAGACCGAGAAAAATCACGATCGGCAAATACTCGCTTAAGAGCTGTTCCATTTCGCTACCTGATCATCCGGCCTTGGAGTGTGGTGGTAATCCAGGCCGGACATGTCTGCGGGAAATCAATCTATTTCTACGCCTCGCGGCGAGCGATTGATTCTCGCAAGTTGCCCCTCAAAATCGCGCGGAGTATAGCCCCGGCAAGAGGCAAGTCAAACGTCCCAAAGGTACTAAATCAATAGAAATGCAGGGTTATTTTGCCCTGAGTGAGGGTACTTCCAAATGCGGAGCCCCGCGCTGCGAACAACTCGCAGTTTGCGTCTGAATTTCTTTTCTGAAAGCCAAGTATGGGAGTAAAATCCTGCGCTCCCAACAACGACCGAGTCGCGTTGCAGAGTGACTTAGTACCGCCCCCTCAGAAGAGAGTGGCGGGAGTGACGGGACTCGAACCCGCGGCCTCTGGCGTGACAGGCCAGCGCTCTAACCAGCTGAGCTACACCCCCTTAAACAAAGGCATAATGCCTCTAGGGATGCGTCGATGTAAGGCAGCCCCATCCACCTGTCAAGGCGAGAATGTTGGAAACACTGGTTTAAATCCACCGCCATTTCGATGAATGCGGGATCGCAGCTGCCATGGCTCCCGTGTCACCGCCTCTGGGGAGTACCGATTGGCCTGCAAAAGCCATTTTGCGTCCGTGCGCCGCTAGTCAACCTCTGTGATCCGCGACATGCGGGTCATCAAAACGAGATGAATAAGACCAACGAGTCCGCCGGAAAATATCAGGAATTCCAAAAGGTGGGTATGGAAAGTATAGAGGTCGTGCCCCGACAGACTCCAATGCAGCACTGCATGCAAAATCAGCACGATGTCGGTACCCACCTGAGCATTGAAACGAAATCTGGCCGATCGATGCGTCACAGCCCATACGAGACCAGTGAAAAGCGGCAGGTGGGCAAGCACGAAGATCACATAACCCGCTTCGTCATCGAAGAGGTTTAGTATTGGAAGAAGTCTCCACTCATGGTGCGTGACGGCGTCAAGTTCATGGCCGAACAGGCAAGACAGCCCGAACAGAAAGAGCAAGTCCAACGCCGGGCGTCTTTTACCCTTCATATCTGCTGTCATCACTGTCCCCATAGGTTCAGGTTCTGCCCAAAATCAATCATGAACAGCTGGGAGCATGGTTCACGACTTGAAAATATAGTCGCCAGATTGCACTGATCTGTCGGAGAGAGGAAGAGCTTGAAGGCGGCCAGAGCCAAGTCACCTGCCCGTTTTGCTACTGAATGAAACCAAGGTCGGTGATGCTTGCGCGGCGCACACCCCCCAGATCATCGCTGTCGCCGGAGATTGCTATATAGGTCGGGCTTGGAGCCGGTTTCCCAAACGCCGAAAAATAGTCAGCCTGATATTCGACAGTCTCTTGCACCCATCTCGTCATCTGCTCTGACTGGTTACGCAAGACGATGATTGCGCCCTGCCCCTCTGGCAGGTAAGGGTTTGGAGAAATGCGGGGCGCTTGGTCGGATCCACCCCAGACGTAGGTAAGAGCATTGCCGACACGGGGAAACCCGAAGAGCTCTGCCAACCCGCCAAACAAGGACCCTTGCCCTTCTTCTTCGGGAAACCACAAATGGATGGCAATCGGCCGGTCATCCTCTCCAACCCGTGCCAGATCGCTCGGCA
>CAZFHW010000040.1:0-1789 GCA_964518885.1 uncultured Parvibaculum sp.
CATCCCAGATAAGGCTGGAAATATCGGCTCCCCCGAAGCGCGCGATCTCCTGAATACCCGTGGGACTCGTAACATTTATCTCGGTGAGATAGTCCCCGATCACATCAATACCGACAAAGATGAGGCCGCGTTCCTTCAGGGCTGGCCCGATCTGTTCGCAGATTTCACGGTCGCGTTTGGTCAGTTCAGATTTTTCAGGGCGGCCTCCTACGTGCATGTTGGAGCGACTCTCGCCTTCCGCGGGAACTCTGTTGAGGGCTCCCACCGCCTTACCGTCCACCAGAATGATGCGTTTGTCGCCCGCCCGAACGTCCGGCAGATATTGTTGCGCGATGATGGGCTCGCGGTAAAGGTGGGTGAACAGCTCCAACAGGGAGCTCAGGTTCTGGTCGCCCTCGCGCAAAAGGAACACGCCTGCCCCACCATTGCCGTATAGCGGCTTCAGGATGATGTCTTTGTACTCATTGCGAAACGCCTTTATCTCCTCTTCGTCCGAGGTGATGAGGGTGGGCGGCATGACGCCTTCAAACTCGGTGACAAAAAGTTTCTCCGGGGCATTGCGCACGTGAGCCGGGTCGTTGACCACCAAGGTTTGGCCATGCACTTTTTCCAGTAAGTGGGTGGCGGTGATGTAGCTCATGTCGAAGGGTGGGTCCTGGCGCATCAAGACAACATCGGTTGAGGCCAGATCGACAGTGGTTTCTTCGCCCTCGTCCACATGATTGCCCAACTCCCGACGGAGCGTGATGGGTTTCATCTTGGCGTAGACCCGCCCGTCGCGCATGGAGAGATGGCGGGGCTCGTAGTATGAGAGCTTGTGACCCCGTGCCTGTGCCTCCAGTCCCATGGCGAAGGTGGAATCACCGTCAATATCGATCGCACCGATCGGGTCCATCTGGATCACAACATCAAGGCTCATGGGACATTCTTTCTGTCTTCTTGCTTTCAGCCATACCTCTGGCCACAACAATCAGCAAGATGGGGGGCCGGACCGGAGATGACAAGCTCTGGCTCAGCAGACACCCGGATACTCTCGGATCGACTGGTCTACTCTAGAAGGCTGGGTTGACGGGTCAGATCGACTGGTCGGCGGGGGCTTCCAATGGGGGCTTTTCTGAAACCGGCGCCTTTATCCGCACATAGGGGATGATGTTGCGCACCCCGGCGACATTGCGTGCGTGATTGATAACGCGCTCCAGCTCCCTTGGCGATTGAGCCACCCCCAGCAGGTAAACTGTGCCGCGAACGGTCTCAATGGAATAATTGATGCCCTGAACGTTGCCGTCCCCTATGATCCGGGCGCGCAACTGGGTTGTAATGAACAAGTCCTTGGAGGCCTGGGCGAGGCTGCCATCACCGGCCACCCGGATCTCGTTAATGACTTCCTGGACCCCTGTGGTCTCCCAGGCAACCTGATTTGCAAACACCCGCATTTCCGGTGCCTTAACAACACCCGTCAACAGGACCCGGCCCTCGCGCACTTCTGTGGATACGCTGGCGAAAAGCGCTTCGTCCTTTTCCAGCAGCCGCTGCATGATTTCCAGGTCGATCTTGAAATCATCGAGAGAGGTTTCGATGCCGCGTTCTTCGGCGGCAGCGATGCCAGCGGTGGCGCCCATCCCGGTCAAAAAACCCGCAACCGAACACCCTGAAAGGAGTATGCCGAGAGAAAGGCAGAGGAGGCCCGCCAGCAATCGTCGAGCTTGCGGCTTTTCGGACGTGGCTATTGTGCGCACCATGATGTGGCTCCTGATGGGTTGAAACGAATCGCCCCCGCCTTTCATTGGTA
>CAZFHW010000040.1:1889-19579 GCA_964518885.1 uncultured Parvibaculum sp.
ACCATGATGTGGCTCCTGATGGGTTGAAACGAATCGCCCCCGCCTTTCATTGGTACCATAGGTACACCGGGGGGGATCACGCGTGAGAAAGGTTCAGGGCCGCCACGCATCTTTGAGGTGGCGGGGAAACCGCCCCGGCGCGACCTGGATCACGTCAAAGCGCACATCCATCTGGCCTCGCTGTTGGCCTAGCAAAATCTCAGCGGCGCGGACCAGGCGCGCTTGCTGGCGGGGCTGCAAGGCTTCCGCCGCCTCCCGCAGTGTGCGGCGCGCCTTCACTTCCACGATGATCAGTGTGTTTCCCTTGCGGGCGACAATGTCGACTTCCCCGGCGCGGGTTTTTACGCGCTCCCCAACAATGCGGTACAGCTTGAGGCGCAGCAACCAGCAGGCCAATCGTTCCGCCCACAGGCCCTGACTGTGCGCCCTCTTTCCCCGAGCGCGTTTGATCTCAGATCGGGGCGGGTGAGGCGGGGGACGCGGGCGCATGTCTCACTTCTCCGCCTTCACAAGATCAAGCGCCCGGGCATAGACCTCCCGACGCTTCATGCCGGTGGCATCAGTGACTGCGGCGACAGCATCCTTCAACGAATAGGCCTCCAGCGCCTTGCGCAACATTTCCTCAAGCGCGTCCTCATCCATCGCCGCTTGGGCTTGCGGTGGCCCGACAACAATCACGACCTCGCCCTTTGGCGGCCCGGCCTGTGCGTAGTGAGCGGCAAGCTCGGCGCATGTTCCCCGTCGCACTTCCTCGAATTTTTTGGTGATCTCACGCGCGACGGCAACCTGGCGTTCCCCCAACACCGCTTCCATGTCGGCAAGGGTCGCAGCCAGGCGGCGCGCGCTTTCCAGAAAAACCAGCGTCGCGCCCAGATCGCGCAGGTCCGTTAAAGCCGTGCGGCGCGCTGCCTGTTTGGGCGCCAGAAAACCCGCGAATAAAAACCTGTCCGTCGGGAGCCCCCCCAGGGTCAGCGCTGCCATGACCGAACTTGCGCCGGGCAAGGTGGTGACCATCAAGTCCTCCTCCAGAACCGCCCGCACCAGCTTGTACCCGGGGTCGGAGATCAGTGGCGTTCCCGCATCGGACACGAGAGCGATGACCGCTCCCTCTTTGATCCTGGCGATCACTTTGGGCCGCTGCGCTTCTGCGTTGTGCTCGTGATAAGGGAGGGTTCGGGTGCGTATGTCGTGAATGGAAAAGAGTTTAGAGGTCACCCGCGTGTCCTCGCACAACACCAGATCGGCTGCGTTCAGCACATCAAGGGCGCGCAAAGTGATGTCGCGGGCATTGCCGATGGGGGTGGCAACGATATAGAGGCCGGGATTTAGATGAACTTCCATGTTGCCAAAATGCCGCGCGAACAACCTGTTTGTCCATAGGGGCGGACGACAAACGATTTCGCAACCTGCGGTGCCTTAAAATGGCCTCCCTTTGGGGTGAATTGTGTGTAAATTGTCGTCCACTGGATGGCTCAGGGAGAAATTGGATTGTCGATCACTCGGTCTGGATATTTTGCGCGTCTTGCTGTTGTCATCGCCGCCGCCCTTTTTGTGACGGCCTGCGCCTCTAATTCCAACGTGCCACGGCGCCAGACATCCGACGGCGCCATTGCTGTCAGCCCCCGGCCCATCGCGCAACCCGCCCTAAATACCGAGCTGTTCCTGCGCCCGCCCCACATGGGCGACCGTGAAACCGTGCGGATTGCTCTTTTGCTGCCCTTTGGCGCTCAACAATCTTCTGTTCGGGCCACAGCCGACGCGTTGTTCAACGCCGCACAGCTGGCGCTGTTTGAATTTGGCAATCCCAATGTGCTGCTGATCCCCAAAGATACCCGCGGCACCACCACGGGCGCTGCAGGCGCTGCGCGCGAAGCCGTGCAAGAGGGTGCCGAACTCATTCTGGGGCCCCTGTTTTCAGGGTCTACCGCCACTGTCCGGTCGATAGCTGCGGAACGAAACGTTCCTGTGATTGCCTTTTCGACGGACACACAGGTCGCTGGCGGTGGCGTCTATCTGCTGTCCTTCCTGCCGGATCAGGAAGTGGACCGGGTGGTAGACTATGCGACGCTTCAGGGCCTCACCAGTTTTGCCGGGATGGTTCCGCAAAATGAATATGGTCGGCGCATGGCAGACGCGCTCTCGCGGGCTGTCTCTTCCCGCGCGGGGTCGTTGTACGGTATCGAGACCTATCCGCCCCGGGCGGAGGACATGTTTAACCCGGCCCGGCGCCTGGCTCTTTTTGATCAGCGCAAACGCGCCTTAAGGGCTGAAAAAGCCCGGCTGAAGGAAGTCGGCAGCCCGGCCGCCCTCGCCGCTCTCAAACGGCTGGACGGATTTGATACTTTTGGCGACGTGCCCTATCAGGCGGTTTTTGTGCCCGTCGGCGGTACGGAACTCCGCTCCGTTGCGCCATTGCTCCCCTATTTCGATGTGGACCCGCGCAAAGTTCGCTTTCTGGGCACCGGCCAATGGGACGACGCGTCCATCGGGCGGGAACCAAGCCTGGTGGGCGGCTGGTTCGCGGCCCCTCCGCGAGAGGCATATGACGCCTTCACGCGGCGCTATGCGCGTGCCTTTGGCGGCCAGCCCCCGCGCATTGCAAGTCTGGGCTATGACGCCACCAGCCTCGCCTCTGCTTTGTCAACACGGGTGCCCGGGCAACGGTTTACCGACCAGATTTTGCAGAACCCCGATGGATTTTCCGGCGTTGATGGCATTTTTCGGTTTCTGCCGAACGGCCTCAACGAACGCGGGCTCGCGGTTCTGGAAGTCCGGCGCAATGGTCCCGTCGTCATCGATCCGGCTCCAGCCAGTTTTGTTCCGGCCCCTATCTTCTGAGCAACGCACCATTGGCGTTCCCAAGTCTATGTTGGTTCCCTTGATCATGCGGAGCGTCCGGCTAGGCTGAGTGCGACTTTCAGCGCAAAGACAAAGGCTGTCCATGACCTATCGGCTTCATAATTTTCACGCAAACTCTGCCGGTCGCCGGGTACGTATTGCGATGCACCTCAAGGACATCGCGTTTGATTATGTGTCCGTCGATATATCCGCCACCGCCGAAGCGCAGTTGAGCGACGCCTACCGGGACATCAATCCGTTACGGCTCATTCCAGCGCTAGAGCATGACGGCAAGGTGGTGACGGACTCCTTTGCCATCATCGATTATCTGGAAGAACGGCACCCCACGCCCTCGCTCTACCCCACGGACCCCCTGTTGAAGGCACAGGTACGCGGCTTTGCCATGACCGTTGCCGCGGGCATGCACCCGCTTCACAACACACGGGTGATTAAGTATCTGGGGCAGGAATTGCAACTCGATCAGCAGGCGGTTGCAAAATGGTACATCAACTGGGCGGACAAGGGACTGTTCGCGCTGGAGACATTGGTGGCCCGCGCCGGCACCAAGGGACCTTATTGCTTTGGTCCCGAACCAACAGTCGCCGATCTTTTTCTGGTGCCACAATACGCGAACTACCAGAAACTGGGCCTCGACCTCACGGCCTATCCCCGTCTGGAAGCGATTGTGGAAACCTGCAACGCGCACCCGGCTTTCATCAAAGCCGCGCCAGAGAACCAGCCGGATTTCCCGGCCGGCACCTAGAGCCATCTCACTGTTGGCAGCGTTTGCTTAGCTCAATTGTCTTTGCCGTATCCCTTTTCGCCATACCAGGTGGAAAACTCCTCAAATCCCGGCACCTCGAGGGCATTGGCACGAGGGTCGACGGGGATTTGCACAACGGCAGGTCTGCCGCTTGCTAGGGCGCGCTCCACCGCCGGGCCAATGTCTTCTGCACGTTCGACATATTGACCGTAAGCGCCAAAGCCTTCGGCGATTTTGTCCAGACGCAGCTGAGTTCCCCAATGTGCTTCTGTCTCCGGGCTCTGGTCCCCATAGATGGAATTGTAAACGGTCACCTCAAGTCCCCATGAATAGTCACAACAGACGATGGCAACGATGGGAAGATTCTTGCGGACCGCTGTTTCCAGCTCTGAGATATGGAACAGGAAAGCGGAATCGCCGGTCATCAGCACAACGCGGCGCTCGTCCCCCACAGCCAGCTGCGCGCCAATGGCGTGAGGCAAGCCGGTGCCAAGATGGCCAAAATTTCCTGACCAGAGCACATCAGAAGTCGGACACTGGTTGAACGCTCCTGTCCAAATGCTGGCCGCGCCACCATCGCGCACGATAACCGTGTCGGGCGGCAGAACCTTGGTTGCTTCGACCGCGAAGTGAACCGGATGAATGGGAGAGCCCATGGGGACGGCATCAATGACGCGGCTCATTTCTGTTTTGACCGTGTTGTTCCATTCGTCGAATTTTTCCGGCATGCGGCGGGTTTTGCCTTGTGCTTCAATTGCACGGGTCAGTTGCGGCACAACGTCACGCAGATCACCGATCAAGGGAACATCGATTGGCCTGTTGACGCCGATAGCCGTTGGATCGCGTTCGATGTAAATCCATTTGCGGTCCGTGTTTCCCTTCGCCCAGTGGCGGCCTTGCCCATAATGAACCGGCTCGCCGATCTCGGTCCCCAGTGCCAGCACAACATCAGCGACGGCGATGGTCTCATTCGCTGGCAGCGTGGCATAGGCGACTGATTGGTCGGCAACCTCCAGCAGCCGTGCATTTGCCCCTGGTGTGTGAATGACCGGGCAATCGAGCGCCTTGACCAGCGCCGTGACAATGTCATGGGCACGCGCCGAAAAGACGCCAGTGCCCAGAAAAATCATCGGTTGCTTGGCCTGCGTCAACAAAGCGGCGGCGGCTTCCAAAGAAGTCTCATCGGCGCTTTGGTGCATCAATCGATATTTTTCAGGTGGCAGAAGAGGACCAAATGTTTTCATCGCAAATGAATGGTCCTGCGGATATTCGATGTAGACCGGCCCCGGTGTTCCCGATAAGGCCTGACGAAAGGCTTCGTGGA
Organism: uncultured Parvibaculum sp.; assembly: GCA_964518885.1. Taxonomy (GTDB): domain Bacteria; phylum Pseudomonadota; class Alphaproteobacteria; order Parvibaculales; family Parvibaculaceae; genus Mf105b01. Next base: position 6,815 of record CAZFHW010000040.1, read on the forward strand.
AGATTTCATCCACCTGTTCAGCATATTCAATGACGCCGACATATTTCATTGCCGCTTCAAAAAACTTTGACTGCGGCGTGTACTGAAAATGCCCGCGACGCACTTGCTGATCGAAAAATCGCTCCCGTTGTCCGCCGATGAAAATCGTCGGTGTATTTTCTTTGGAGGCACAAATGGCGGCGGGGAGAAGGTTTGCAACACCCGGCCCTTCATTGCCAATGATCACCCCGGGCCGACCGGTCATGCGCCAAAGCCCGTCGGCCATAAAGCCGCCAGCCTGTTCGTGGTGGGGGGCAATAACCCGCCACCCCCGTTGTTCCGCCGTCACAAACATGCTGGCAAAACAGGGGTCTGGAATGCCAAAAAGCGTTTTGATGCCTTCGGCCTCCATCAGTTCCAGCATGCGCTGCGGAACCAGTTTCTTTACGTCCGGGTCTGACATTTTCACGCTCCCTGAGATAGCGAGATGAGAAATCCACTTCCGTGTCGTGACCTATCCGTATGACAAAAAGGTCATTGGCCAATTGCGCTACATCATTGTTTTGTGGAAAAATTGCGGTATGAAGTCCCCGACAATCCGCACGGGCAACTGCAGCACAAAAGCTCAGGCGAGAATTTCAGAGAGAAGCCGGTTCAGGACAAGACGACCTGAGGCTGTCGCTACCAACCGGTCTCCCGTGACCGTAACCAGATTTTTCTTGGCAAAGAACATTAGTCGGTCCGGGTCTATCTTCCGTGAACTGATTTCTTCGAAACGGCTCAACGAAATTCCTTCGCTCAGTCGCAGCCCCATCAGCAGCATTTCTTCGGCCGCATTTTCAGCGGCAATCATCTCTTGCTCCACCAATCCGTGGCCTTGGGCTTCTACCAGTGCCAGCCATTTGGTCGGCATGCGCTCACACACTGTTGCCCGCTTTAGATTTTCCTCTCCCAGGTGCGCCCCTAAGCGACCATGGGCTCCCGGACCAACGCCTACGTAATCTCCGTAGCGCCAGTAGGTGAGATTGTGCCGACACTCTGCGCCTGCTTTGGCGTGGTTGGAAACTTCGTAGGCCGCAAGGCCAGCGTCTGTACACAGGGATTGTGTGGCTTCATAAAGTGCAGCGGCTTCTTCTTCCTGGGGGATCGCGAACGAGCCGCGCGCGTGCAAATCGAAAAATGGCGTGCCTTCCTCGATGGTCAATTGGTAGAGCGAAAGATGATCCACGGCGAAGTCAATCGCCCGGGTCAGTTCCGCCTGCCAGGCCTCCACAGTCTGTCCGGGGCGGGCATAGATGAGATCAAACGACAGGCGCGGGAAATGCGTGCGCGCCAGATCAATGGCTTTCAACGCTTCGTCGGCGGTGTGCAAACGACCCAGAAATTTCAGGTCTTTGTCGTTCATCGCCTGCACGCCCAGTGACACCCGGTTGATGCCGAGCGCTGCATAGGCTTTGAAATTGTCCGCTTCCACGCTGGTGGGGTTTGCCTCCAGCGAGATTTCCACACCCTGGGTCAGGCCCCACAGGCGATCAATTGCACCCAATATCGTCTCGACAGTTTTGGGTTCCATCAGAGACGGTGTGCCGCCGCCGAAAAAAACACTTGTGAGGAATTGCGGTTCGCACGCCTCGCTCATGTATTCCAGTTCGCGTACCAGCGCCGCCGCGTAGCGTGCCTGATCGACGCCCCGCACGACGTGGGAGTTGAAATCGCAGTAGGGACATTTGGCCTGGCAGAACGGCCAATGCACATAAACGCCAAAGCCGGGCGCGATGCCCGAGCTTGCCCCGAGGATGCGTTCAGGACGTGAGGAGGGCATCGGTCAGTTGCCGGAAGGCATGCGCGCGGTGCGAAATGCTGTGCTTTGCATCCGGGTCCATCTCCCCAAAAGTAATGTCATAGCCGTTGGCCACAAAGACCGGATCATAGCCAAAGCCATGACCCCCGCGTGGTGGCCAGACCAGGGTGCCTTCAACTGTGCCTTCGAAATAGTCGAGCGCGCCCCCATCCGGCCAGGCCAAGGCCAGACCGCAAACAAACGCAGCGGACCTGTCTGTGGTGCCCGACGCCTGCATGGCGTGCTCGACCTGCTCCATCGCATGACCAAAATCTTTGGCCTCGCCTGCCCAGCGGGCGGAATAGATGCCCGGGTCCCCGCCGAGAGCGGCAACACAAAGACCGCTATCGTCGGCGAGCGCCACAAACCCTGAGGCCGATGCCGCCGCGCGGGCTTTCAGCTCCGCATTGGCTCGGAAGGTTGCGCCGGTTTCTTCGGGCTCCGGCAATCCAAGCTCTCCCGCCGACACGGTCTCAATGCCAAAGGGTGCCATCAGCGCTGAAATTTCGCGCACCTTTCCCGGATTGTGGCTGGCGACCACAAGTTTTTGGTTTTTGAGCGACCGGCTGGTCACCGAACCGCCTGCTTTTGCATCTCAACCAATTCAGCGCATGACCCTTTGGCCAGAGCCAGCAGTTCAAGAAAATGCTCTTCAGAAAAAGGAGCCCCTTCGGCGGTGGCCTGGATTTCAACAATGCCGCCGGTGCCGGTGAGCACAAAGTTCGCGTCCGTGTCGGCAGCGCTGTCTTCCACATAATCCAGATCACTCACCGGAACGCCTTGATAAATGCCACACGAAATGGCGGCGACATGGTCGGTCAGGGGCGAGATATCTATCATGTTGCGCTCGCGCATCCATTCAAAACACTGGTGCAGTGCGATCCAGGCGCCGGTGATCGATGCGGTGCGGGTACCGCCATCGGCCTGCAGGACATCGCAGTCGACGGTGATCTGGCGCTCGCCGAGCGCTTTCATGTTCACCACTGCCCGCAAAGAACGACCGATCAGGCGCTGGATTTCCTGGGTCCGGCCCGATTGTTTACCCGCAGCTGCCTCGCGGCGCATGCGTTCGTTGGTGGAGCGGGGTAACATGCCGTATTCCGCCGTTACCCAGCCCTTGCCGCCCCCGCGCAGCCATGGCGGTACGCGTTCTTCCAAAGAAGCTGTGCATAAGACGTGGGTGTCGCCAAACCGGACAAGACAGGAGCCTTCGGCGTTTTTTGAAAAACCAGGCTCAAAACTGACGTCTCGCATTTGGTTAAGGGCGCGGCCAGACGGGCGGGTAATACTCACAGGAGACCTCATTTCAGGCAAAAGGATACGACCGGCAGGCACGGGCCTTGGATCGCGTGATTTCGTGGGCCGGTCTTACCGCGTGAAGCGGGCCCGGCGCAACATGCTTGAGGGGCCCATGAGAAGCCATTTTCGCCCTCCCACTTGGGTTTTTGGAGTGTGAGCGCTATATAGTGGCTCTTTAATCTTTGTGTAATGGGTTTTTTGATGCTGGCAGTGAAGGACTTAAATGAGCGTTCCCGCGAGATTTTTCGCCGCGTGGTCGAAACCTATCTGGAAACCGGGGAACCGGTTGGCTCGCGCTTTTTGTCGCAAAACCTGCCCATAACGCTCTCTGCCGCCACCGTCCGCAATGTCATGTCTGACCTGGAGGCGCTGGGTCTGCTGGCCTCCCCCCATACCAGTGCCGGACGGCTGCCCACGGATGCCGGGCTTCGGCTGTTTGTGGACGGGTTGCTTGAGGTCGGCGATCTTACAACCGACGAACGGCGCACGATTGAGAAGCAGGTTGCCCGCTCCAGCAAAGCCAACAGTGTGGAAGAGGTGCTGAAAGACGCCTCACAATTGCTGTCTGGACTGTCCCGATGCGCGGGTCTGGTACTGGCGCCCAAGGCCGACCAACCCCTGAAACATATCGAATTTGTTGCTGTTGATAGCGGTCGGGCGCTGGTGGTGTTGGTGTCTGAGGATGAGTCCGTTGAAAACCGCATGATTGATGTGCCGCGCGGCCTGACACCGTCGGCGCTGGTGGAGGCCACGAATTTCCTGAATGCCCGGCTGCGCGGTCGCACCATGCTGGCAGCACGACAGATCATTCAGGAGGAAATCGACAGCCGCAAAGCCGAACTGTCTACCCTGACCCAACGGGTGGTGGAGGCTGGTCTTGCGGTCTGGTCCGGCGATCACGAGCACCAGGGCGACAAGTCTGCTGAAGATCTGCTCCAGCGCTCTCTCATCGTCAGCGGCCAGTCGCGACTGCTGGAAGATGTCAGCGCGATGGAAGACCTCGAGCAGATCCGGTTGCTGTTTCAGGAGCTGGAAAACAAGGCTGACCTGGTTCAACTGTTGGGGCTCGCTGAGGAAGCAGAAGGGGTGCGCCTGTTTATCGGCTCAGAGAACCAGCATTTCGCACTGTCTGGATCCTCGGTTATTGTCAGCCCCTTTATGGACGAAAGCCGCCGTGTGGTGGGTGTGCTGGGGGTGATCGGCCCGACCCGGCTCAATTACGCGCGGATTATCCCGATGGTGGACTATACGGCGAAGGTGGTGGGGCGGTTGCTGCGCTGAGAGTTGACTTCAACCGCACAAGCAGTCATTTGTCGCTCGAATAATTTTGCGACAGACCTGATATGTAACCCGATATACAATACGGGTCTGTGTGTACCGACCTGAAGCCCCACCGGACATCCCGGTCTGGGGCCCCCAAGGAATTGAGTTATGAGCGACCAAGACAAGCCCGAAAACGCTGAGCCTACCTCCGACGCTTCCAGCCCCAATGCATCTGGCCCCCATACTTCTGGCCCAAAGGACCTTGAGGCACAGGCCAACGATCTGCTTGCCAAAGCTGCCGCTGCGAACGACGACAGTGTTGCCAAACCGGAAGCAGAAGACACCCGCTCGGAAGAAGAAAAGATCGCCGATGCGATGGCTGCTCTTGTGGCTGAAAACGCTGAGCTTAAAGACCGGGTACTGCGCGCTGCGGCAGAGGTGGAAAATATCCGCCGGCGCTCCGAGCGGGAGAAGGTAGATGTCTCAAAATACAGCGTCGCTAATTTCGCCCGCGCCGTTCTGCCCGTCGCTGACAGTATGCGCCGCGCCATTGACGCCGTTCCAGACGACCGCAAAGACGGGTCCGACGAGGTGGTGAAATCAATCCTGGAAGGTATTGAGATCACCGAACGGGCCCTTCTGTCCGCCTTCGACCAAAACGGCATCGTGCCCCTCAATCCAGCGGTGGGTGAAAAGTTCGACGCCAATCTGCACGAAGCTCTGTTTGAGGTCCCTGGAACAGGTCAGCCTGCCGGGTCGATCGTTCAGGTGGTCGATATTGGCTACATGATTGCGGACCGGTTGCTGCGCGCCGCCAAAGTTGGCATTGCGAAAGCAAATGACGGTCCGGCTCCCGGTGGCCCTGCTCCTGGCGGATCGGTCGATACCACCGCCTAAGGTCGTCATTCTCCTCGCTGATCGTTCCTGAACAGGGCATGTGCACTGCGGGTTCTCTCATCGCGCTGGTGGGCCCCTCTTCTCTTGACTAAGCTGAAGACCGCTTGGTTCTTTTGGGGGAGGAAAACATGACCCAACTCGTTGCGGCTGCGACCCTGTTTTTTGCCATTCATATTCTTGTGTCAGGCACGCGCCTGCGCGACGCCCTGGTGACCACCCTTGGCGAGAAAATTTATATGGCGATCTTTTCTCTCACCTCAATTGGCGCCGTCGTCTGGCTTGCCATCAGTTTCAATGCCGGGGTGATCTCTGCGGACAACGTGATCTACTGGCAAGCACCTGCAGCCGTTTTGCAAGGGGGTGGGATCATTCTTCTGGTCGCGACTTTTTTTGCCGTCGCGGGGCTGACCTCGCCCGGCCCAAGCGGGGCCGGTGGTGATGTTGCGGTGAGCCAGTCGGATGACCCGGCAAGTCTGGTCAAAGGCATTCACACCATCACACGTCACCCGTTCCTTTGGGGCGCCGTGATCTGGTCAACCTTTCATCTAGTCACCAATGGCGACCGGGCCAGTCAGATTTTCTTTGGAACCTTTTTTGTGGTCTCCCTGCTGGGAACTTTTTCCATTGATGCCAAACGAAAAAGGGCGTTGGGAGAGAAATGGGATGCCTATGCAGCCGCCTCTTCCAACATTCCATTTGCGGCCCTTGTTCGCGGTCGGGCGCGTTTCTCCCTATCGGAACTGGGCTGGTGGCGTATCGCAGCCTCCCTGATTGTTTGGGGCGCGCTCCTTGCCTCGCATGAATGGATGTTTGCGGTGAACCCCTTTGGGGGCACCTGAGGGTCCGCACCCGTTTGAACAAAATCGCAGAAGCGCGACTATCCGGTCGCGGTTCTGCTTGAGCGAACAGCTGGAAGCCACACACGCGCAACAGTGCCCTTGCCCAACTCACTTTCCAGTGTGAACTGTGACCCCATGGAGGCAACCAGGGTTGTGACGATTGCGAGCCCCAGGCCGGTTCCTGTTTCGCTGGCAAGCGTCGCGTCCCCCAGCCGCACAAATGGCTGACATACGTCGGCGAGCTTGTCTTGCGCGATGCCGGCTCCTGTATCACTCACACTCAACACAGAGCGAGTGCCAGTCCCCTTCTCTATTTTGAGGGTCACGCTGCCCCCGGACTTGGTAAACTTAATCGCATTGCCCAGAAGGTTGAGAGCGACCTGGACAAGGCCCTGGCGGTCCGCACTCACCCATGTTTCTGTGGCACCGTCCCAGTCGGCGACGAGCACCACGCCCTTTTTTTCGGCAATCGACGTCATCATCTTGTGCACCTGACCTGCCACATCTTCCAGACATACAGGTAAGATTTCGAGATCAAATGTGCCCGATTGAATGCGGGAGTATTCAAGGAGCTGATTGATCAGGCCCAGAACATGCTCTCCGCTTTGATGGATATCTGTTGCATAGGCGCGGTATTTTTCAACCGACTTGTCGCCGAGGCTGCCTGATTTCATCATTTCGGAAAAGCCGATGATCGCGTTTAGAGGCGTGCGTAACTCGTGGCTCATGGTTGCCAAAAACGTCTCACGAAGCTTGATGGATTTCTCAGCTTCTTCGCGACCCTTTTCTGCGGTCTCGGCCGCGTCTTTCATGATCGTTGCGGTTTCTTCAAACGCAAGGGACCGAGCCCGGAGCTTAATTGAAGATTCTCGAAATACTGCAAAGCCATCGAGCAACATCCCGGAGGCGCCGAGAGACAGCAGGAAAATGATCAGGTCTGCACAGACTGGGTCTGTGAAGGGATTGACCCCACTTTGAACAATATGCGCGATGATGATGATCGCCATGCCGCCACAAAGAGCGCCGCCAAGTCTGCGTGCACGGGTTCGATCCAATGTCAAAAACGGGATGATCAATATGACGATGACCCAACTCATGTGGCGCGTCACAATTTCGGGTGCGTTAACGAAAAACAACGCATAGACAAACCAAGTCAGGAAAAAGACTGAAAGACAGATGAAGATCGCACTGACGGCAATGCTGGAGCGAACGATGTATCCCAGATGAATGGCCACGACCAGAAAGAGCATCAGGATTCCAATGAAAACCAGAAACGCCTCAAGACCAGGTGTCAGACTTCCAGCAAGGTGCATTACAGTATAGTCAAATGCAGCGGCGAGGGCTGCGATCAGCGCGGCCCCAATGATGCTGAGCACAATCAATTGCCCCGATGGTTTACGCAGGGTCCCGTGCTCAATCGCCTCGTCATTCATTTACAGCCCTCACCCGCATGGCTCCTGAAAATCCGGAACACTCTTATCGGCTAGGTTTCACTGTCTCAGAGAAATTTTAAGAAATGGTGAGATAACGCACCATTCCTCCCTACCGCTCGTTATGGCTGAATTGAGCGCGCTTCTTCCAGCAACCACTGGCGGAAGGCCTCTGCTTCGCGGCGCAGAAGGCGACATCGAGGATGCACCACGAAATAGGCAGTTGCGATCTCCAGCGTCTGCTCAAACGGGCGCACCAGGCGTCCGTCGGCCAGGGCTGCGGCTGCCAGCGCCTCGTCGGCGAGGGCCACGCCTTGGCCAGATGTTGCAGCTTCCAGTGTCAGGTGAGCATCATCAAAAATCGGGCCCCGAAGGCCTGTAACCTGTGGGGCTCCAGCAGCCACAAACCAGGCGGCCCAATCTTCCGTATCCTCTTCATGGATGAGCGTATAGCGCGCGAGGTCGTCGGGGCTCTTCAAGGGTGGGCCTTTTGCCAGCAAAGCTGGACTCAGTACGGGGAAAGCCGAGGAGCCCAGTATTTTTTCATATTCCAGGTCTGGCCAGTCCCCCCGGCCGTAGCGGATCGCCAAATCTGCCCCACCCTGTTCGAAGGTCACAAAGTCTGGCGTTGGGACAAGGTGGAGCTGAACCTCCGGGTGCAGTGCATAAAAGCGATCAAGACGCAGAACCAGCCAGCGGGCAGCAAAGGCCGGCTCAACGCTGACCAATACCGGGCGGTCTTTTTGCGCCACGCGCACCGCCCTCACCGCGTCCGCCATGCCCTCAAAGGCCCGGGTCATCGGACCCACCAGACCCGCGCCTGCCTGGGTCAGAGTGACCTTTCTCGGGCCGCGTTCAAAGAGCTGTTGCCCAAACCAGGTTTCCAGACCGCGGATCTGATGGGAAACGGCAGAATGAGTGACCCCCAATTCGTCCGCTGCCGCGCTGAAGCTCAAGTGACGGGCCGCCGCCTCAAAAGCGCGGAGCATGGACAAAGGTGGCAGGCAGCGCGGGGGCGGCAGACGACGAGGGCTCATATCAGCTCATAGATGAATTTTTCTCACATATATCGTGAGAAAGGATCGTTTGTAGATGGATCATAACGCCCCTAAATATGCGCTTAGGAGGGAGATATGAGCAAGCGCTCAAGGAGAAAAGATATGAGTATTTTTCGAGCATATACTGGTGCAATAGCAGACAGCTACGGCGTTGCGGCGGGACAGCAGGCCATGCGCCCCGCGAGAAACCCCGCAAAACTATCCGCTGTTAGAAATATCCAGCGATTGCTGCTTAAGCGCCTGGCCGGGTCACACGCCGCAAGGTCAGATTAAGGCGCCCGCCTTTTTCAAGCAGGGTCGAGGAGCCGGGATAAATCCGGTCGACCCCATGAAAGCGTAGCCGGGACGGTCCTTCCAGCAGCAGCACGTCTCCCGATGCCAGTTTGAAGCTCTGGGTCGGGTCGCTTCGAGCCTCCCCTCCCAAGCGAAAAAGCGCCGTGTCTCCTAGAGAAATGGACAGGACAGGCGCATCCAAATCCTCCTCGTCCCGGTCCTGATGCTGACCCATTCGAGCCCCCTCGCGGTAATAATTCACCAGACAGGCCTGAGGCGGGGCGGGATAGTCGGTCAGCTCATTCCATATCCGTAACAAACTATCCGGAATGGCCGGCCAAGGATCCCCGGTGACGGGGTGGTGAGCCTCATAGCGATAGCCGGTTTTGTCCGAAATCCAGCCCAAATCCCCCAGATTGGTCATGGTGACCGACAGTGGTTTGCCGGTGCGGGGCATCACAACCCGGTAAAACGGGGCCTTAGCGGCAAATTCGCGCAACTGGTCCACAAGCGCCACCTGGGTCTGGCGCGAAAGAAATGCGGACCAGATACGGGTGCCGGGCACCGGCTCAAGGGTTGAGACCCGCTCTCGCACAGGTAAAGAAGCGCTTTTGCCCGGGGTTAACGGTTGCACCTTATCTCTCATCTCGCTATTCAGTCTCTTCGTGCGACGGAATGTCCCTGTGGGTATTCCAGATATCGACATTCTGGGCGCGGCGTGGCCTTGCAGCAGTACTTAGCCAAACATATATGTGTCTCAACCGGTTGCGACCGTTTTTACCGGACCATCCCCGTCAAAAGGGGACGCCCCCTGAAATACGAGGGGCAACCCAAATTTGGGGGTCAGAGGTTTTGAGGACGTAGATGGCATGGTGCCAATGCTCTCGCAAAGCCACAGTTGGACGCTGAATTTCAGGTCCGCCTGACCTGCCGCAGTCATAAAGAGGAAGACAATGGGTAAAGTTATCGGCATTGACCTTGGCACGACGAATTCGTGTGTTGCGGTTATGGAGGGCTCACAGCCCAAAGTTATTGAGAACGCGGAAGGTGTTCGCACGACGCCTTCTATGGTGGCGTTTACGGAAGACGGCGAGAAGCTTGTCGGACAGCCAGCCAAACGTCAGGCTGTCACCAATCCTTCCAACACGCTTTATGCCATCAAGCGTCTGATTGGTCGGCCATTCGACGATCCCATGACCCAGAAAGATATGGGCATGGTTCCTTACGAGATCGTCAAGGCAGACAATGGTGATGCGTGGGTACAGGCCCGCGACGAAAAATATTCACCACAGCAGGTGTCCGCTTTCATTTTGCAGAAGATGAAAGAGACGGCAGAAAAGTTTACCGGTGAGCCGGTCACGCAGGCCGTCATCACGGTGCCTGCCTATTTCAACGACGCTCAGCGCCAAGCCACAAAAGATGCTGGCAAGATTGCCGGACTTGAAGTGCTGCGGATCATCAACGAGCCAACAGCGGCAGCGCTTGCCTACGGTCTCGACAAAACAGAAGGACGCACCATCGCGGTCTATGACCTTGGGGGCGGTACGTTCGATGTGTCGGTTCTTGAAATCGGCGATGGCGTCTTTGAAGTCAAATCCACCAACGGGGACACGTTCCTTGGCGGGGAAGACTTTGACATGCGCATCATTGAGTATTTAGCCGACGAGTTCAAAAAAGAACAAGGCATCGACCTGCGCAAAGACAAGCTGGCTCTTCAGCGCCTGAAAGAAGCCGCTGAAAAAGCAAAGATCGAATTGTCAGCCGGTGCGCAGACGGAAGTGAACCTTCCCTTCATCACCGCCGATGCATCGGGTCCAAAACATCTGACGCTGAAACTGACACGCGCCAAGCTGGAAGCCCTGGTCGATGATCTCGTGCAGCGCACGATCGAACCCTGTGCCCAGGCTCTTAAAGACGCGGGCCTCAGCGCCAATGACATTGATGAGGTTGTTCTCGTCGGCGGCATGACCCGCATGCCGATGGTGCAGCAAGCGGTTAAAAACTTCTTCGGTAAAGACCCCCATAAGGGCGTCAACCCGGATGAAGTGGTTGCTATGGGCGCGGCCATTCAGGCTGGCGTTCTGCAGGGCGACGTTAAAGACGTTCTGTTGCTTGATGTGACCCCGTTGTCTCTGGGTATTGAAACATTGGGTGGTGTCTTTACCCGCCTCATCGAACGCAACACCACGATCCCGACGAAGAAGGCACAAACCTTCTCAACGGCTGAAGACAATCAGTCTGCCGTGACCATTCGGGTGTTCCAGGGTGAACGCGAAATGGCGGCTGACAATAAGGTGCTCGGTCAGTTTGATCTGGTCGGCCTGCCTGCCGCTCCACGTGGCATTCCGCAGATCGAAGTTGCCTTCGACATTGATGCCAACGGTATCGTGTCGGTGTCGGCGAAAGACAAAGCAACCGGCAAAGAACAGTCTGTTCGTATCCAGGCCTCAGGTGGTCTTTCTGACGCCGACGTCGAGAAGATGGTGAAGGACGCCGAAGCCAACGCGGAAGACGACAAGAAACGCCGGGAAGCAGTGGAAGCTAAAAACCAGGCCGAGGCGATGGTCAACGCCACGGAGAAAACGCTTGCCGAAACCGGTGACAAAGTCAGCGATGACGTGAAGGCTCCTGTCGAAGCTGCCGTTGCTGAACTTAAAACAGCCCTTGAAGGCGACGATGTCGAAGCCATCAATGCCAAGGTTCAGGCCCTCACAGAGGTTTCGCTGAAACTCGGCGAAGAGCTGTACAAAGCCGGCGTCGCACAAGCTGAACAGGCCGATGCGGACAATGAAGCGAACCAGGATGAAGGCAGCACCGCACAAGATGACGTGGTTGATGCCGAGTTCGAAGAAGTCGACGAAGACGACAAGAAAAAAGACGCATCCTGATCTCATCCCATATGACCTCTTTGAGGATGAGACATGACCGGTGATTATCAGCAGGCACAGTCTGGCGCGGCGTCGACAACGACGCCGCAGGCTGTGCCTGTGTCTTTTGGCACCTATCACCTGTCACCTGTCCGGGAACGATTGCGGGTGTCTGGCAACCGGTTGCCCGCCAACTGGGTCGGACGAAAGCTGAATTCCGTGTTTCGCGACTTGTGTATATTGGGACGCGCTGCGCCCTACGATGTGGAAGTTTTTCCGGGCGAATACGCGCGCCTTCATCCCGCAGACAATCGTTGCGAAAAACGAACATTGTGCGGCACCCAGTTCTGGGACCGTGAGGAACGGACATACCTGCAGCAGATGATTGCTGATACGCCAAGCGACACAGAGTTTGTCTTTGTCGATGCCGGGGCCAATGTGGGGCTCTATACGCTCTATACCCGCAGTGTTGCCCGAGACCTTGGCTGCAAATTTCGCGCCCTGGCGATCGAACCCGATGCCACAAATGGAGAGCGCCTGTCGTTCAACCTGGCACAGAACGATTATGGCCGGGTCGACATTTTCAATGTTGCTTTAGGGGCAATCCGTGGGTTTGTTGGACTGACCGTCGCTGGCAAAAATCGGGGTGAAATTCGTCTTGATGAAGCCACTGAAACAAAGACAGTGCCTCTTATCCCCCTCGACGCCCTTGCAAACGACAGCGGCCTTGATCATATCGACGCTTTGAAAATCGACGTTGAGGGATATGAAGAAAAAGTGTTGCGTCCCTTTTTCCAAAATGCACCGCAATCCTTGTGGCCGCGAGCGATCCTTATTGAAACCGCCGCGCCCAAAACACCGACGCCAGCTATCAAGGCCTGCTTCGAGGCTGGTTATGAAGTGCACACCTGGACCCATATGAATGCCATTCTGACGCGCTCTAATGGCGTCGACCTGACCCAAGAGACGCGCTCTAATGGCGTCGACCTGACCCAAGAATTGAACGGTTAAAGCCCATGT
>CAZFHW010000041.1:0-7419 GCA_964518885.1 uncultured Parvibaculum sp.
TCAGCCCTTCGGCGGTGTTTTCCGTTAGGTCACCCGGCTAAACGCTGATGTCCAAAAGGGTCCCAGGCCGCCTGGCTGGCTCGCTTGATGTGCCGGACGCGGTCTGTGCAAAGGGGGCTTCGCGACGCCCAGAGCCAGCGCTCACACTTTCCGCTGGCTGAAACGTAATTTCAGCAACATCTTCGACACCAGGCGCTGACTTCGCGCGCACTATTGGCGCCTGACGTCCCCCATCCCGGTTCGCTGCCTCAAGAGCCTCAGCGCTGATTTCAACTTTGAAAGCATCGGTCTCAAGCGCAACACGCCGCAGAAGTCCCACGCCCTTTGCAGGCAATCCCTTGTCGTCGACCGTAAACGGCGACTGGCCAGTCACGCGCGCAGGCGTGCTCGTGCGCTGAGCATACGCTTGAACCGCAATTTGGGAGGCGCTGACCACAGGTTTCATGAAAACCAGGAACCCTAAAAATGAACCCTAAAAAATGGACGAGCCAAAAGGGCCCGTGACTGCGCATTATCACTTTATTAAGGCTAATAATTGCTTAACACACGCCAAGCGAGAGGGGCCCTAGGGGGCCGATGAGGCCCGACGCGCGGCAGCGATGGCGGGCAATATCTTGTTTTCAATACTCGGCCCGTCCAGCGCGCCCACATGCTTCAGCACAATGCGCCCTGATCCATCCACCACAAAGGTTTCCGGCACCCCATACACCCCCCAGTCGATGGCAACACGGCCATCCCTGTCAGCTCCAACCCGCGCAAACGGGTTGCCAAGTGTCGCCAGAAAGCGCTGCGCCGCGTCCGGGCTGTCTTTGTAGTTGAGGCCGAAAATCTCCACGCCACTCTGCCGGGCCAGCGTCTCCAAAAGCGGATGCTCCTGCCGGCAAGGCACACACCAGGACGCCCAGACATTGACCAGCGTGACCCGGCCCTGCGCCAGGTCTTCGTGGGTAAAACCGGGAACATCAACATTTTCAACCGCAGGTAAAGAAAATTCAGGGACCGGTTTGCCAACCAGCACCGAGGGGAGCTCGGAAGGGTCGCCGCCAAATATCGCCACATAAAAGAGCGCGGCAAGACCGAGGAACACTGTCACCGGCAAGAGAGCGGTGAGTTTCATGAACGCCGCTCCGCAGCCTGCGCCTCAAGCGCTGCTATTAATTTTCGCTGCGTTTTCAGGTCGTACCAGCTCTGCGCCACAAGCCCCACCATGACCAGGGCCACAATGGCAAAGGCCGGCCAGACATAAATACCGTATCCGCCCATATCGAAAAATTCTGCCATGACCTACCCCACTGCCTGCTGCATTTGAAGCGTGCGCACCCGACGGCGCAAAATTTCAGCCCGCATGCGGACCAAAAGCACCGCCATGAAAAACAGCGTGAAACCGACCGCCCCGATCAGAAGAGGCCACAGCAGGGAAGGGTGGATGGTGGGCCCGTCGAGACGAAACACACTCGCGGGCTGGTGAAGCGTGTTCCACCAATCAACGGAAAACCGGATGATGGGCAGATTGACGGCCCCCACGAGGGCAAACACCGCTGCTACACGCGCCGCACGATTGGGGTCCTCAATGGTTGCCCACAGCGCCATATAGCCCAGATAAAGGAAAAACAGGATCAGGACCGAGGTCAGCCGGGCATCCCATACCCAATATGCACCCCACATGGGCTTGCCCCACAGCGCGCCCGTGACAAGTGCTAGAAAAGTGAACGCCGCCCCAATGGGCGCCGCCGACTTAGCCGCAACATCTGCCAGTGGATGGCGAAATATCAGGGCCATCGCGCTCGCGAATGCCATCAACCCAAAACCAAACTGAGAGAGCCAGGCGGTGGGCACGTGGATGTACATCATCCGCACACTCTCGCCCTGTTGATAGTCGGCAGGCGCAACAAACACGCCGAGATAAAGCCCGGTCCCCATGCTCAAGAGCGCAACCGTCCAGAGGTAAGGCAGAGCAATACCGGAATAGGCCATAAACCGCGTAGGGCTGGCATATGTGTGAAGCGACCAGGTCATGAGGCTTTGATGTAGCGCGTGTGCACCAGCTCGGCAAGTTGGCGCCCCCGGACAATCTGACGCACAATCGGCCTCATCGCAGGTTCGCCCGGAGGGCCGCCGCCCCGCCCACAGGACCAAGAACCAGCGATACCAGCGTCACCGCCCCTAACAGCAGAAGCGAGCGACCACCAAGATCACCCGGAACCGCGATCAGCGCTGCCCGGGTCGCACTGACGCCAAAAATCAGCACCGGCACATAGAACGGCAACACCAGCAGCGAGATCAGCAACCCGCCGCGCTGCACCCCGACAGCCAGCGCCGCCCCCACCGCGCCCAGAAGCGACAGCGCAGGCGACCCAATGGCCATAGCAAGCATCAACGGCCCCATCCCTTCCATTGGCAGATTGAGCAAAAGCCCCAGAAGCGGCGCGGCCACGATGAGAGGCAGCCCCGTGGTGAGCCAGTGCCCCAGCGCCTTGGCAAGAACCATCAGTTCCAGTGGCAATGTCCCCATCAAGAACAGATCCAGCGTGCCGTCCTCCTGGTCCGCCTGAAACAGCCGATCAAGGGTCAGCAGCGCCGAGAGCAGCAACGCGACCCACAACATGCCCGGCGCGATGCGGGTGAGCAGATTGAGATCCGGCCCCACCCCCAAGGGAACAATGGAAATGGTAATCAGAAAGAAGAAGACAGCCATGCCCCCGCCGCCGCCAACGCGGATGGCGAGGCGAACCTCCCGACCGATAAGGGCAAAAAACGCGCTCATAAGGCCCCCTCCGGCACAATCGTCTTTTCAGACGGTGCGGCTTGCCCCAGCTCAAGGCGTTTTGCAGCCTCAATGCCCAACTCAACATGGGACGCCGCAACAATAAGACCACCGCGCGCCAGATGCGCCGTCATCAGCCCAGCCAATACGGAGACGGTTGCCGCATCAAGCGACACGTTCGGCTCGTCCAACAGCCAAAGAGGCCGGTCAATCAACAACAGGCGCGCAAGCCCCAGCCGCTTTTTCTGCCCTGCGGAGAGTATGCCTGCTGGCAACATGGCGAGAGGGGCAAGCCCCAGGCCCGCCAGCGCAGGCGAGACACGGGCGCGATCAACGCCGTAAAAATCAGCCCAAAAGCGCAGGTTTTCTTCGACGGTCAGGGGGGCTTTCACCGCATCAAGATGGCCCACATAGAGAGCCACATCGCCAGGAGAACTGCTTTCGCTTCCTCCCTCAAGCACCAGCTCACCATGCGAAACATCAAGAAGCCCCGCAATCTGGCGCAACAGGCTCGATTTGCCTGACCCGTTTGGCCCCCGAAGGGTCAGCATTTCACCAGCACCTAGCGAAAATGAAAGCCCCCCAAACACAGATCGACCGCCGCGAGCGCAACCAAGATCGCGCGCCGCCAACCGATGCTGTGGATAATCCGGACGCCCGTCAAATATCGTCAAAATTACCGCCCCGACCCTTGCCACTTACAAACCGGGCGGCCCCGGCAAGTGTCTCCCCAGAGGAGAGCACGGTGCGCCCATGCTGTATTTCGTTCGCCATTGCCTGGTCATAAGGCAGGTCCCACTGCTCGTAGGCCGACTGTCGGTCGTGACGCAGGCAGATTTGTGGGAACCGGGCTATATCCGCGGCCAGCGCCTCAGCCGCTGCACGCGCCTCTCCTTGGGGAACCACCCGGTTGGCAAGACCAAAGCTCAAGGCCTCTTCGGCCTCCACTGGCCGCCCGGTCAGTATCAAATCCATAGCGCGCGCATGGCCAATAAGGCGGGGCAAGCGCACCGTGCCACCATCTATCAGGGGCACCCCCCAACGGCGGCAATAAACCCCCATGATTGCCCCTTCCTCCATCACGCGCATGTCACACCACAGGGCCAGCTCAAGCCCTCCAGCCACCGCATGCCCCGAAACAGCCGCAATGACAGGTTTGGAGAGAAACATGCGCGAAGGCCCCATCGGGCCGTCCGTCGCAAGACGATCAAAATCGGAACCGGTAGAAACCGGACCAACCTTGTTTCCATGGCCTTCTGACACCGCTTTCAGGTCCGCTCCCGCACAAAACGTCCCGTGCGCACCAACGAAGACCGCAACCGATGCATCATCGTCTTTTTCAAACGCCAGAAAAGCCTCTGCCAGGGCTTTCGCCGTGGGCGCGTCAACGGCGTTGCGAACCTCACGCCGATCAAGGATCACCGTGGTCACAGCGCCATTTTTTTCTATCGTCACGCTCATATCGCAATCCATTCTCAGCTGGTCATCAAGACACGGAAGTTTTGCGCATTATCGGACATATTCACCCCACCCGGCCATAGCCTTGTGAAATGATTCTGACTATAGTCCGCCGCGTCGATTGGCGCGGGCGCGTCTGTTGACCTGCACCACATTATTCGAGGAAAGCGGACGATGGCCAAGGCCCCAGCACGTAAAAAGATACCAGCACGCAAAAAGAAAACTGCAGTGAAGAAAAAACCCGCTGCAAAGAAAAAGACAGTAGCGAAAAAGAAGACAGCGGCGAAAAAACGCCCCGCTACAAAGTCAGCAGCGAAAAAGGTAGCCAAGAAAAAGGCGACCCGAAAGAAGACCGTAAAGAAAAAAGTAGCTTCGAAGAAGAAGGCTGTTTCCAAAGCCTCTGCAAAGAAGAAGGTCTCCACTAAAAAGAAAGCCGCCAAGAAAACAGTAAAGAAAGCGGCAAAGAAAACAGTCGCTAAAAAGAAGGTCGCGAAGAAGAAAGTGACCAAGAAAAAGTCGCCCGCCCGCAAGACCGCCAAAAAAGCAGTAAAGAAAACGACGAAGAAGAAACCCGCTTCTAAAATTCAGCCTAAAAAGAAGGTCGCAAAGAAAGCAGCCGCTAAAAAGGCTGCCAAGAAAAAAGCGCCTGTGAAAAGAAAAGCACCCGTAAAGAAAGCGGTCGCCAAAAGATCAGCACCAAAGAAAACAGCGTCAAAAAAGGCTGCACCAAAGAAAGTCGTCAAAAAACCAGCGCCCAAAAAGGCTGCAGCCAAGACAACCAAGAACAAGGCCGCACGGAACGCTTTGGGCACCAACAGCTTTGATGCCTATTCAAACCTCAAGGTCGGCTCGAAATCATACGTCTATTACGACCTGAAAAAGGCGGAAGCCAATGGTCTGGACGGTGTCTCACGCCTTCCCTTCAGCCTGAAAGTTCTGCTAGAAAATCTGCTGCGCTTTGAAGACGGTCGTACCGTGACAAAGGCCGACATCTCCGCCATCAAAGATTGGCTGAAGTCGCGCACGTCCACCCGCGAGATCGCCTACCGCCCTGCCCGCGTATTGATGCAGGACTTCACCGGCGTCCCCGCTGTTGTCGACCTTGCCGCCATGCGTAATGCTGTCGCCAAGCTTGGTGGCGCACCGGAACGGATCAACCCGCAGGTTCCCGTCGACCTGGTGATCGACCACTCAGTCATGGTGGACAAGTTTGGAACCGCCACCGCCTTCAAGGAAAATGTGGACCTGGAATACAAGCGCAACAAGGAACGCTATGAATTCCTGCGTTGGGGCGCGCAAGCCTTTGACAATTTCCGCGTGGTTCCTCCTGGAACAGGCATCTGCCATCAGGTGAACCTGGAATATCTGGCCCAAACTGTCTGGACCCGCACGGAAAAAGACAGCGCCAACAAAACCGTTGAGATGGCTTATCCCGACACTTGCGTTGGCACAGATAGCCACACCACCATGATCAATGGCCTCGCGGTCCTTGGCTGGGGTGTTGGTGGCATTGAGGCGGAAGCCGCCATGCTGGGCCAGCCCGTCACCATGATGATCCCTGAAGTGATCGGCTTTAAACTCGAAGGCAGGATGGCCGAAGGCGTCACCGCGACGGACCTCGTCCTGCGTGTCGTCGAAATGCTGCGCGCACAAGGTGTGGTTGGCAAATTTGTTGAATTCTTTGGTAGTGGCCTCGACCATCTCTCGCTCGAAGACCAAGCCACCATCGCCAACATGGCACCGGAATATGGGGCCACCTGCGGCTTCTTCCCGGTTGATTCAGAAACTATCAAATATCTGCGCGCAACCGGCCGTGACAAAGCCCGCGTCGATCTGGTGGAGGCCTATTCAAAAGCGCAAGGCTTCTTCCGCGACAAAAATACCCCGGACCCTGTGTTTACGGAAACACTGGAGCTGGACCTCAGCGCCGTTGTGCCGGCCCTTGCCGGTCCCAAACGGCCACAAGACAGAGTAGACCTCACCGACCTTGCCGCAAGCTACGCCGACACGCTGGCGAGCGAATATGGCAAGGCCGCAGAAGCAGAGACACGCTTTGAGGTTGAAGACGAGGAATTCACCCTCGGGCATGGCGACGTCACCATTGCCGCGATCACATCGTGCACCAACACCTCAAACCCAAGCGTCCTGATTGCCGCTGGTCTCGTTGCCCGCAAGGCGCGCGCCCTCGGTCTGACGGTCAAACCCTGGGTGAAGACGTCGCTGGCGCCCGGTTCGCAGGTTGTCACCGAATATCTCGAAAAAGCAGGGCTTCAGGACGACCTGAACGCTTTGGGCTTCAACCTTGTCGGATATGGCTGCACCACTTGCATTGGCAACTCAGGGCCTCTGGCGCCTGCCATCATCAAGTCAATCGATGACAATGACCTGATCGTCTCGTCTGTCTTGTCAGGCAACCGCAACTTTGAAGGCCGGGTGAGCCCGGACGTTCGCACCAACTACCTGGCCTCACCACCGCTGGTTGTTGCCTACGCTCTTGCAGGAACGGTTACCAAGAACCTCACAGTCGAGCCTATTGGCACCGGCAAGGACGGCAAGCCTGTCTATCTCAAAGACATCTGGCCAACCAACAAGGAAATCGCCAAGACTGTGCGCGCTTGCGTGACACCGGCGATGTTCCGCGAACGCTATGCGGACGTCTTCAAGGGCGACGAGCACTGGCAGGCTGTCAAAACCACCGCAGGGAAAACCTACGATTGGAATGACGACAGCACCTATGTGCAAAATCCGCCTTACTTTGAAGGCTTGAGCCACACACCGGCTCCCCTCGAAGATGTGGTCGACGCGCGCATCATGGGGCTGTTTGCCGATAGCATCACAACCGACCACATTTCCCCGGCCGGTTCGATCAAAGTCGACAGCCCTGCAGGATCATACCTTGTGCGCCATCAAGTGGGCGCGCAGGACTTCAACTCCTACGGCTCACGCCGCGGCAATCACCAGGTCATGATGCGCGGCACCTTTGCCAATATCCGCATCAAGAACCAGATGGTGCCGGGCATTGAAGGCGGTGTCACCAAGTTGCAGCCTGAAGGCACGCAAATGCCGATCTATGATGCGTGCATGGAATACAAGAAGCGCGGCACACCGCTTGTTGTCTTCGCAGGCAAGGAATATGGCACCGGCTCCAGCCGTGACTGGGCGGCAAAAGGCACCTTCCTGCTGGGCATCCGGGCTGT
>CAZFHW010000041.1:7519-14337 GCA_964518885.1 uncultured Parvibaculum sp.
TACGCCAATGGCGGCATCCTCCACTACGTCTTGCGCGGCCTCGCAGCCGACTGATCGCGAACGACAGACGAAAATGGGGGCGCTTTCCGGTTGGGAAGCGCCCTTTTTTTGTGCCCTCACACCGCTCACAGAGCTCTCACCGCAAATTTACTCGCGTGGAAACCAGGAGCTTCTATGTTGAGCCCATGAAAAACTATCTCGGCATAACAGCGTTAATCGCCAGCGTGACTTTTGGTACGGCCTCTGCCGCTGCAGAACGTCCCATTGTCGTGGAACTCTTCACAAGCCAAGGCTGCTCAGCGTGCCCGCCCGCCGATGCGCTGCTGCGTGAACTGGCGACCCACGACGATGTCTTAGCGCTCACTCTGCCGGTCAATATCTGGGACTATCTTGGATGGCGCGACACCCTCGCCACCTCCGCGTTCACAGAGCGCCAGCGCAACTATGTTGAGCAGCTAGGGGGCCGCAGCGTCTATACGCCACAAATGGTCATCGACGGTGTCACTGACGCGGTGGGATCTCGGGTGGGACATGTCACCCGCGCCATTGAACTTCGACGGGAAATGAAGAGCAACGACGTACCCGTTCGTTTTAGCCAGGATGGCAACACAGTGACGATCACCGTCGGTGCCGACGCATCCGGCAAAGAGGCGACGCTCTGGCTTATCCGCTATGTCAAATCGACACCCGTTACCATTGAACGGGGCGAAAACGCCGGCGAGACAATCACCTACGCCAATGTCGTGCGTGAAATGACCCCAGTTGGCATGTGGAAGGGGGATGTCATCACCCTCACCCTTCCGACATCCTCTCTCCTCGCTCAGGGTTATGACGGCTGCGCGGCCATTCTTCAGGAAAATGGGTCCGGCTCCATTCTTGGTGCCGCCATCCTGGACATGAGCACACTCTAGCTATCCAGCAAAATCAGCCTCAGGGTGCTTCCGCACTCACCGGGCGGGTAAGCTCAGACAGCGTCTGCGTGAGCCGCAACCCCAGGTTCGTTTCCAGCTTGTAGGCCCAGGCGCCCACCCGTGCGTTAATGTCAGAAACTTCGGCATCAAGGACTGCCCGGTCGCCGTCTTCACCCAACGCATCATAGTCAGCTTCCGCCAGGAACTTCGCCCACATGCCAGATCCTGCCCCCACCATGGTGACCGTGAGCTTGAGACCATCAAATGTCTCAATGATTGCAACCGGCGGGTTGGTGAAATTGATTGAGCTCACAGGCACCCCATCCTCAAACGCAAACCCCGAAAAGGCGGTGGCACTGGCATTGACGATCGGTGCGCCTCGCGAAACCGACCCATCGGGCACATTCTCGACAATAAAGTTAGGGTGATCGGGCGCAGAACGGGACAGAACAGCAAGTTGGTTTGTCCCCACCCAAAGGCTCACCCGGCGTGTCCGCGCCAGGGGAATGGAGACCACATCCGTCTCAAGCCATCCAGAGACATCCTTGTCTAACGAAATAGCACCGCGCGCTAACCAGGTCTGGTCTTCCCCGTCGCGGCGCACATACAAAAACCCGCGCCCTTGAATGTCCGTGGTGGATTCCACAATATCGCCCGCCAGAAGCCCGGCAAGTTCATTGCCATCCTTATCAAGCAGCTGCACCCGCACCGCACTACCAAGATTTTCAGGTTCCAGCAGGCCGAGATTTCGGTGCCATTCAGCGTTTGCTGTCCGGGGTTCAAACGCTTCCAGTTCGATAAGCCCCAAAATAGTTTTGCGGACCTTGTTCGTGCGCGCAGGAAAACCGTCCCGCTCCCCCACATGCCACGTGCCGTCTTCACCGCGTTCAATCGTAATGTTCGAGGTGCCTTCCATACCAAGCCCGATTGTATAGACGAGCGTGGTGGCCTGGTTCACCCTGTCCGAAAGACCTGGAAAGAAGGGAGCAGGGTCAAACTGGGCTGCGGTCGCATCGCGCTGATTGGTCAAGGCAATAGCAGCGGCGACACAGAAAAACAGGGTCACCCCGCCAAGCACAACAAGATTGCGCAACGGGCCCCGGGTTCGAAGAATATCCATCATACTTGCCATCTTCACTGCCCTCCAAGGCCGATACGCGCCTTGCGGCGCCGCGCGCGCAGCAGCGCCAACACCAGAGCGAGCCCGCCGATCATAAGCGGAACCAACGCGACATTGACGAACCGAACACGCGACCCCAGTGTTTCAATACCGCGTCGGAGGTTGCGTTGTACATCGCGCAGGGCCGTGCGGCTCTGGTGAAGCTCAGCGCGGAACCGGCGTATCTCGTCAACCTCCTGGTCGGAGAGGAACTCTGACGCCTCTCCACCCACAGGAGCACGTGTCTGCAGTTCAGCGAGCCGACTTTCGGTTTCATCAATTTTGGCCTGAAGGACCTCTTCCTGCTCAAGATAGTCAGCTTCCGCTGCACGCCGCAACGCATCGACAACCAGGAAGGGCCGGTCCGATTTTTCGCGCGCGCGCAGAGAAATCAAGTCGTTCGATCCCATCAGATTATCGATGGCATTGAGAATAAAGGTCGCATTGTCAGCAATCGGCTGCGCGATACGCTCACCCAAGTAGCTTTGGGTTTGCACCCAGAACCGGTCATCAAATATTTCCGAGTCGGCGACAATAATAATGTTCACATTTTCAACAGAAACCGACAGATGTTCACCCGGTCCTTCTGTCGATTGCGCCAACCCGTTGGGTCCATCTCCTTCGATAGCAGGTGCCCCATCCCCAAACGCCGAGACAAGCGGTCCCGCAACCCGGGCAGCAATCACATAGCGCTCTCCCGTCGGTTCAAACTGGCGCAGGAGCGCGTCCGGTGTCGGTCCGGTTTTTACAAATTCCAGGTCCATCAGCATCGCATCAGCAGACGAACTCATCACGGGCGTGAAACTGGTCGTCGCATTCTCACGGGGCACAAGGTGGCCAACGGTTCCAAGATTCAGACGGTCAATATTAGCAGTGACCACATCATCTCTATTCATGTCATCAGCGCCCAGCGCCAGCCAGACAATATAATCTGAATATTGGCGACGCGCGTTAGACCCGGCCCGCACCCGCTGTGCATTGTCCCGGTCACCGATTACCTGAGTTGGGTCAAGCTCAACCCCCCAGCTGGTCATCAGACGTTCAAGACTGGAGGCCTCCGTATACCCCTGAACCGGCTGACCGTTGGGCCCGGACGTCAGGCTCACTTCGGAATGTGGATCAAGAAAAACCAGAGCCCGCCCACCGCGCATCATAAATTGATCGATGGCATAAAGTGTTTTGTCATTGAGCGGCTTGGGGTGGGCAATCAACAACACATCCACCATGTTGGGAATGCGCGCAAAGTCCTGCTCAAGAAATTCCAGCGCGAAGCGATCCAACAATTCATTATAGATCATGAACGACTGGCTTTCGCCCCGCATGGCGGCCATCAGCCCACCCGCACCAGTATCAAGCGGCAGGTTGGTCACAATCCCCAACACAGGTTTTTCAGGCCGCGTCAGGTTTTGAATAAGCCGGGCAATATCATATTCCAGATATTCCTCACGCTCATCGCTGAAGAACGCAATCGCCTCAAGTCCATCGACAAGATTGGTACCCGCAAGCCCAAAATAGATAATCTCACCTTCGGTAGTCGGCGCGCCTTTCAGGCCGAGCGACATCGCCCGATCTTCCTCTTCGGAGAAAGGTTCCGGATCGATCACCTCCAGCACAAGATTGCCATCCGAATAACTGCGCATTTCTTCCAGCAGATCGCGCACCCGCCCCGCATAGGTGCGAATGCGGGGATAATCCGTCGCCAATGCTTCAGAAAAGAAGAAACGCAACGTCACGGGTTCTTCCAGTTTCGTCAGCATGTTGCGCGTGCCATCCGAAAGCGTGAACCGTGAATTTTCAGTCAGGTCAATCCGGCTCGCTCGAAACGAGATATTGGAAAAGAGATTGACCGCCACAAAGAAAACCGCAAGCAGCACAATCGTTGCAATGGAAATAGCGCGGCGGGAAATTTGCGTGTCCATGTGCGTTATCCCGCCTTCTTCATATCGACAACAATGCCACAAGCAACCAGCCAGACACCGATCAGAGAGATGAAATAGATAATATCGCGCAAGTCGATCACACCTTCCGTTATGGCCTCAAAGTGGGTGAGAAAGCTAAACGAGGCAATCGTTGTGAGCACGGCTTGTGGCGCCCACACGGAGACAAAATCAGTCACGATCGGCAGGCCCGACACGGTGAACAGGAAACAGACCGCAACGCTGACCACAAACGCAATGACCTGATTGCGCGTCGTCGCAGAGATGCATGATCCAATTGCGAGATATCCGCCCGCCATCAGGAATGAGCCGACATATCCCGCCAGGATCACCCCATGGTCCGGGTCTCCCAGATACGCCACCGTCAACCACATTGGAAATGTGAGCGACAATGAGAGGCCGGCAAAGGCCCAGGCCGCAAGGAACTTGCCCAGCACCGCCGACCACAGCGGAATAGGAAGAGACAGAAGTAGTTCAATCGTTCCAACTCGGCGCTCTTCGGCCCACAGCCGCATCCCGATAGCAGGGATAAGAAACAGATAGAGCCAGGGATGAAACTGGAAGAAGCCTTTAAGATTGGCCTGCCCCGCCTCGAAATGCCCCCCCAGATAAAAGGTAAATCCGCCAACACAGAGCAGAAAAATAATCATGAATACGAAGGCAAGCGGCGTCGCAAAATAGCCTGCAAGCTCACGCTTAAAGATTGCTAGCGTTTCTCTCATGCTGCCTGTTCTCCACCGGGCCTTGTCTGGCCAGCCGTTGCTTGCGCTTCCGTATCGGGGCGGGTCAGGGACCGAAAAACTTCGTCCAGTCGCCCAGGCTCACCGTAAAGCGTGCGTACATTCCAGCTCTTTTCCCGCGCAAGGTTCCCCACCCGGTCCACAAGACTGGTATCCGTTTCCCCAGAGGACGTTGCAAAGAGCGTGAATGACCTGTCGCCCCCGCGTCCGGTTTCCTCAAGCGAAGCGACGCCTTCAAGGGCCGACAGGGCTGCGCGCGCCTCATCCGTATGGACAGCGTCCAGCGTGAGGGTCACAGCATTGTGGTAGCGCGACCGCGCGGTCAATGCCGCAGGCGTGCCGTCAGCAACAATCCGTCCCCGGTCAATAATCAAAGCCCGGCTACAAATCGCGTCCACCTCTTCAAGAATATGCGTAGAGATGATGATGGCTTTGGTAGGTGCCATTTCGGCGATGAGTTTACGCACCGCAAATTTCTGGTTGGGGTCCAGCCCATCCGTCGGCTCATCCATAATGAGCACGGGCGGGTCATGCAAAATCGCCTGAGCCAGACCAACCCGGCGTCGAAATCCCTTAGAGAGCGTTTCGATCGGCTGCTCCATCACACCGCCGATTTCGGTGCGATCCACACACCGCGCAATCGCAGCCTCTGCAGCAGGCCCCCTCAGGCCACGCACTTCCGCAATAAACCGCAAAAACTGCAGCGGCGTCATATCCGTATAGGCAGGTGCCCCTTCCGGCAGGTAGCCAATCATGCGCTGGGCGGCGAGCGTGTCGGGTCCCACCTCGTGCCCGCAAACGCGAATGCGCCCGGCAGTGGGCGCCAGAAACCCTGTAACCATTTTCATGGTGGTGGATTTTCCCGCCCCGTTCGGACCCAAAAACCCAAGCACTTCACCTCGGGCAACCGTGAAACTGATCGCGTCCACAGCCGTAAAGGGACCAAATTTTTTGACCAGGCCTTCAATCTCAATCATGGGAACAACGGGCGGGCCGGATTCGGAAGACGGTTTTGTACCTTCAGCCGATGATGCTTGCTCAGATGCGGTAATAGCGAATTTCTCCCAATCAGCGGCTCCCCACAGAACGGGGCCATCAGCCCCGCACTCTCCGCTTCTGTTATGCCACTTTGATAGGATACCAAACAAGGGGGCTTCAAGTGAACATTCGGTCACTTTGGTAAACCCTCAAGGTGTCAGCCCCGGTCTAGACCCGCAACATCAGCCCCCCGTCGATGTTGAGCCCGTGGCCCGTCACAAAACCCCCTTCGTCCGAGGCTAAAAAGAGAGCGCCGCGCGCAATATCAATAGGCTGGCCCAAGCGCTTGAGGGGGGATTTCCTGGCCCAGATATCCGCAATTTTGGGGTCATCAAAATTGACCGTCATGCCCGTCTGAATGGCGCCAGGGAGAATGTAGTTTGCGGTAATCCCATACCGGCCAAGCTCCAGAGCAAGATTGCGTGTGAGGCCTGCCACTCCTGCCTTCGCAGCACAATAGGCAGCCAGCCCATAATCCGTTCCCTCAGCCATAACAGAGGCCACATTGATAATGCGTCCGGCGGAGCTTTGCTTGAGATGCGGGATCGCGGCTTTCGCCAGTTTGAAATGCGCCGTGACATTGACCGCCATTGTGCGGTCCCAGTATTCGTCAGGAAATTCTTCAACCGGCGCCCCCAATGAAACACCGGCATTGTTCATAAGAATATCAAGCTGTCCAAACCGCTTAACCGCACCACCAATCAACACCTCCGGCGCATCCGGCGCACTGACATCATGGTCAATTGTCTCAATCCCGCGCGTACCCTCAATTTCAAAGGGCTTGAGGTCCACCGCCAGAACGCGCGCGCCCTCTTGCGCAAAAAGTATGGCCGTTGCCCGACCGATCCCGCTTGCCGCCCCGGTCACCACCGCCACTCTGTCTTTAAGACGCATCACGCTCTCCTCATTTTCCAATTTCGATATGTCGATGAGGAGAAGCCTATCAGACACAAAAAAGGGTGACCCGGTTAAGCGTCACCCTTTGGAGGTTGGTTGCATCACTTCCCCTCCATGCAACGGGAGGGGTGAGGGG
>CAZFHW010000041.1:14437-19412 GCA_964518885.1 uncultured Parvibaculum sp.
GAGGGGAGGAGGGGTGGCCCGGCCCCGACAATTCCGGGGGGCTGGGGGGCTGAAAGAACCGGAGACTTTCAAGGCCGGGCCTAGTGAGGCAACAATTGAAAGATAGAGGCCGCTTGTGACCGACCAAGGGCTGAAAAAAGGCAAGATTGTGATTTCTTCTCATCTGCAATTGGATTCCGCAAAAATGCGCCAAAATCCCGCAAAAGGAGGCACTCCTTTCCCGTCTTTTCTGTGCATACAGCCTTGTCACACGGCCCCATGCAGGCAATCATTCAGCCAATGAGCAAGCCAACCGCCCTAAATCCCCACCGCAAAAGACCTGCGACGGGGTCGTCAACACCCTCGATAACGATTGTTGCGAACGGCTATCTGGTCGGCGCCCCCAAAACAGCACTGGAAGTTTCGTGGAACCGCCACGAGCTGGGCGCCATTCTAAACGTCTATGGACGCAAGGTGGCCGCCGCAGAATGGCGCGATTATGCCATCGACGCCCTGAAGGACCGAGCGGTCTTTTCTGTTTTTCGCCGCTCCAGCGAAGTACCGCTTTTCAGAATTGAAAAACAACCCAAACTCTCCCGCAAGCAAGGGGCCTATCAAGTAGTGGCCGCTACAGGCGTCATTCTGAAGCGGGGCCACGACCTCGTCCAGGTGTTGAAAATTCTGGAGAAGCAGAAATTGCGGTTAGTGGACTAGCCAAGCGGTACATCATAAGTAGCGCCTGTGAGCCTGGAGAGTTCGTGGAAGATTTTGGTGGTCACCTCGCCGACAAACCGCCTGCTTTCCCTATCGCGCCCTTGCTGCATCTTCATATTAAGGTGATCAAGCGAATGCGCGTATTCCGCCAGCAGACTCAGCTCGCGATCATTCATCGTTGCGCCCAACCGCTTCCACCCTGCGACATATCGACTGGTCAATTCGTCTTCAAACCATTTCGTATAGGCTTTTAGCGCGGGCACTTTCTCCTCCGCATTTCGCAGCTCCAGATCCAGCTTCGACCACATGCCCTGCGCCGCCATAAGACCCAGAAAAGCGTCGACCTGCTCCTTGCCTGACCCGCCCAGACCAGACTGACCGACCGTCGCATCAAAATGGGAGAGCCTGTCCTTCAGACGGGTTTCAAACACCCAGAACAGCAAAGCCTCCTTTGTGGGGAAGTAGACATAGATCGTCCCCACGCTCATGCCCGACACAGCGGCCAGGCGACGCGTGGTCAACGCATCAATACCCTCGTCGATCAGAATGTTATGCGCCGCCGCGAGCAGCCGTTTCTTGGTTTCCAGAGCACGTTGCTGCTTGGGAATTTTGCGAACTTTATCCGCATGTTCGCGGGGTTCGGTCTGTTGTTCAACGAAATTCACGCGCAGCTCCACAAGAAAAACATCAATTCGAGAAAGAACATAGCAAAAAATGAGCGCACGATCAATTTATTACTTGAGCATACGCTCATCTTTGTTTATGAATGTCGCCATCAGCTCGAAGGAGACAGAAAATGAACGCAGAACACTTCCTCGCCAAGATGAAAACGCAGTTGGGTATGGAAATGGGGACCACCGCCTGGATGTCTTACGACCAGGACCAGATCAACGCGCATGGCGGCCTGACCGGCGATGATGGCCCGATCCACAATGATCCGGTCTGGGCGGCGAAGGCCACGGGCTTTGGCGGCACCATCGTCCAGGGCTCGCTGATCCTTTCAAGCTTCACCCGCATGGCCAAATCCCTCAACTGGCCCAAGGGAGACATCGCCTACCGGATGAATTACGGCTTTGACCGGATCAGGATCATCGCCCCGGTAAAAACCGGACAGTCCTTCAGAGGCCGGTTTTCCCTGAAGGATGCAACCCCCAAAAATGACAAAGCCGTCCTGCTGACATTGGACGCCACCATCGAGGTGGAAGGCGGGAGCAAACCAGCAATTGCCGCTGTCTGGCTCACCTATCTGCAATTCAACTCTTGAGGTTTGTGATGACCAACTTACCCCTGCTCAACCAGATTAGTGACTATGTTGACCTGCACGCACAGGCAAGACCTGACAGCCTTGCGCTCTCCTTCGAGGAGACCAGTTTCACATACAAACAGCTCGATCAGGCCGTCACAAACTGCGCGAAAGCGCTTCTCAAGCTTGGGGTCAATCAAGGCGACCGCGTCGCCTACTTCGGAAACCCGACGCCCTACTTCTGGATACACTTCCTGGCAACCGGCCGCGTCGGTGCAATCTGGACAGGGCTCAACCCCAAATATACCAGCGGGGAACTCTCTTATGTGATGGGTGACGCCCAACCCCGTTTCATTTTCGCGCAGGCCGTGGTTGCGGGGAAAAACAAATCTGCCGAGCTTGAAGCACTTGCGAAGGAGGCCGACGCCTCCTTGCATCTCTTCGGGCAGGAACAAACAATCGGCGCCGATTTCGAGGCATTTTGCCTGCAAGGTGGTGAGGTGAGTGACGACGCATTGCGCCACCGTCAGAACAAGGTGGATACCCACGACCCAGCATTTATTGTTTACACGTCGGGCACAACGGGCAGGCCCAAAGGCGCTCTGTTAAGTCACTATGGTGCAAATTTCTGCAGCATCATCGCCGTGGAACGCAAAGGGCTGACCGGACGCAGCATCATCTGTAATCTTCCCATCAATCATGTCGGGGCCATTGGCGACATTTGTACGCGCACCCTGATCGGCGGCGGCACGATCCATTTTCAGGAAAAGTTCGACGCCATCGCCATGATGAAGCTGATCGCAGAAAAGAGGATCAGCGTCTGGGGAGCCGTACCGGCCGTGTTTCAGATATCGGTCAACGACCCTTTCTTCAAAACAGCAGACCTCAGCAGCGTTGACCTCATCGCCTGGGGTGGGGCCCGTATGCCGGTAGACCTTCTGAAAACCCTCCAGAAGAAAACGGGAGCTACCCAATTCACAAGCGGCTATGGAATGACGGAAACCGTCGGTGGTGTCACCTACTCCCGCCTCGAAGACGATCTTGAGATCCTTGCCAATACAATCGGCACCCCTGATCCACGACAGCCTCTTCGTATCTGGCATGCAGAAAACAGACCCATCTGCCCCGGCGAGGAAGGAGAGATACAGGTTCTTGGGAATTTCATTATGAAAGGATACTGGGAACGTCCAGAAGAGACCGCCGATGCCTTTACCGAAGACGGTTGGTTCCGGACGGGCGACGTGGCCATTATCCGGCCGGATGGCAATCTTGAACTGGTGGGTCGTCTATCTGAAATGTATAAATCGGGCGGGTACAATGTGTACCCTCGCGAAGTTGAACTGGCGATCGAAGAGCTGGAGCAGATCGCACTGGCTGCAGTCGTTTCGGCTCCCGACCCGGTTTTTCAGGAAGTTGGCCACGCCTACATTGTGTTGAAGCCCGGCCAGGGCATTGTGCCGGACGACATCACCAAAGCCCTGCGCACGGTGCTCGCCAACTACAAAATTCCTAAGCAGATCTTCATTCTCGACGAACTGCCAATGCTCCCCATCGGGAAAGTGGACAAAAAGGCACTCAAAAGCCGGTCAGCGGATCAGCCGCGCTGAAGGATCGCGCGCAACAAAATCGAGGTCACAAGCGTCGCAAGGAGTGTGGTTGCGATAAGCGCTGATATGACCGTCTCCCCGTTTGAGGCAAACAAGCCCGCGTCAATCACGATGGAAATCACCACCAGCTCGACAGCCCCCCGCGCGCCCATGCCCGTACCGATCACCGCCGCATCGCGTCGTGAGAACCCCGCCGCGAGCGCAGGAAGCCCCGCCCCGACAAACTTGCCTGTAAACGCAATTGTCAGCAGAACGAGAACAAGAAGAGGCGTTGTCGCAAGGGCGGTAAAATTCAAGGCAAGGCCAATGGAGGCAAAGAACAATGGCCCCAAAACACCCCCTGTGATCCCGACCACAACGATCCGAATTTCATTGTAGGCACGCGGCCCCACCCGCTCCGGCTCAAAAAAGATCCCCGCCATGAAGGCCCCCATAATCCAATGCAGGCCCAGAACGTCGGCAAGCAGCCCATAGGCAAGCGCCACCACCATCAAGGTCGAGAACTCCACGGAGGCAAGTTGGAGCACCTTGAGACCCGCTGAAACACGGGGATAAATGTGAACGCCAAGCGGTATCGTAATGCCAAAGAACAGAGCAATTTTGGCGGTCAGAAACAGGAATTCCGATAGTCCCGGCGGAACCCCGCTCGTTATCAACGTGGTCAGAAGCGCAAGCAGAAAAAGCCCAAAAATGTCGTCAAAAATGGCGGCTGCAACGATGGTCTGACCAACCCGGGTACTGAGCGCCCCTTGCTCACGCAACACCTTAACCGTCGCTGGAATAGACGTTATCGACAGCACGACCCCGACAAAAAAGCACTGCGCAAGCTTCATCTCACTGTCAGGAAACAGGAACAGACCAAGACTGAAGCCTGCACCGAGCGGAACAAGAGACCCCCCCAGCGCCACAAATAGGGACGAACGTGACGCCTGGCCAATATCTGTCGGCTTCATGTCGATGCCTGCCTGAAGCACCAGAAAGAAAATCCCGGCCTGTGCAACAAACGCAAGCTCGTCCGACCGGCTAATACGACCCAGCAACTGACCCTGATCCCCAAGCGCCAGGATCAGCGCAGCAAGAGCCGCCCCCGCAACAAGCTCCCCAACCGATGCAGGGAGTTTCAGGCGCACAGCCCCTGCGCCAAAAATCCGTGTTGTCAGAAGCAGCACCAAAAGTCCGAGAATGGTTTCCATCAGCAGACTATAAGGCGCATCCCCTCCCCGTGCATTGATGAAAAACAAGGCAAAGAAAAACCCCGGTCTCCAGAAATCTGAAGCCGGGGCTTTGTAACAATCGCTACTGTAGAGCTAATTGCGGTTACCAAGGAACCGCAACAGGAACAGGAACATGTTGACGAAGTCGAGATAGAGACGCAGTGCACCCATTATCGCCTTCTTTGTGGTGGCGTCGGCACTGTCGCGTTCCTCATACA
>CAZFHW010000042.1:0-9742 GCA_964518885.1 uncultured Parvibaculum sp.
GCGGTGCGATCCACTAGGGCTGTGACAAGACCAGCCCGACTTTCAAAATGGTGCAGGATGGCTGGGTGTGAAATGCCGACATCGCGCGCGATGTCCTGCAAGCGAATACCTTCCGGCCCGAACTCTGCCAGACGTTTGGCGGCAGCGTCCAGGATGACGCGTCGTGATTCTTCAGCCGATCGGCGAACCCGTTTTTGTGGCGGAGGCGCAACTGGTGCGGAGCTTTCAAGCACTTTACTCATGGATTGCCTTTCGTGAACGATCTGCCTCAAACAATGCGAGCCCCTATGGATTTTGTACTAATCCTCAGCAGGCCGACAATTCATCATAGCGAGGCTTACTTGCGATGAGAATACGTAGTTTCGCTCCACAAAACAGAAAAGTCGTATCAAGTCTTTTGGTGAATCCTATAAAAAGGTAGTGTTTTTGGGGAAAATGAACGGTTTGCGAAAATGGATGGCGACGAAATGATCCGAGTGAATGGGCTGAAATCCTGCGACACCTGCAAGAAAGCCCTGAAATGGCTGGAGAGCGAGGGGCTGGCTTTCCGCTTCCGGGATGTGAGGGCGGACCCGGTAACTCTTGAAGAAGTTAAGCGGTGGGGGGCAGCTGCCGGTTGGGGTGTTCTGGTCAATAAGGCCAGCACGACATGGCGGGGACTTGGGGATGAGGAGAAGGCAGCCGCGACGGGCGCCGGAGCGGTGGCGCTGCTTGTGGCGTACCCAGCCCTGATCAAACGTCCGGTTTTTGAGACGGATGAGAGCGTGGTCGTTGGTTTCAAAACTGCTCAGCAGGAAATATTGAAAGCTCAATGACATGCCGGGCCGCGTTCTTCAGCTTCCGATTGTAACCGACCGACTGGTTCTGCGCGACCTTCGCCCCGGTGATCTGGATGCGATGCATGCCTATACCTCGCACAGGAATGTGACCCGGTTTTGCGGCGGGGGCGCAACCGGTGTGGAGCTTTCAAGCGCTTTACTCATGGATTGCCTTTCGTGAGCGATCTGGCTCAATCAATTTAGGACCCCTACTGATTTTGTACCAATCCTCAGCAGGCCGACGTATTCTCATAGCGAGGCTCGCTCATTATGAGAATACGTCGTTTCCCTCCCCAAAACAGGAAAAGTCACATCAAGTCTTTTGAGGAGTTGATGAAAAATGTACTGTTCTCAAAGAAATTAGCATTTTAGGGAAAATGGACCGGAGATGACCCAGGTAAACGACCTGAAATTCTGCGATACGTGCAAGAAAGCGCCAAAATGGATGGGAAACTGATTCCCTGATCAAGCTAATTTTGTACTTCTAAGTGATCTAAAAAATTATCGGAGAGCTATTATGACGAAAATTAAAGGAAAAAACGATGGCCCTGGTGGCCGCAACGAACATTACGATATTGGGTCACGAAAGGATGTGCCTCGGCGTAATGTTGTGGCTGAGATCAAACGAGGCGAACATCCCGGTGCGCATGTTGTTAAAGTTGAAGGGCAAGAATATGCACGGGACAATCCCGACAATTCTAAGTCGGACAACGTCAATAGAGATAAGTAGTTTAACAGCCAAAACGTTGGGGCTTGGAAGGGCTCGCCTGCATGTTCCAGGATGTGCAGGATGTGCAGGATGTGCAGGATGTGCAGGTGAGTTTGGCCGAGGTCAGGCGGTATCGCTTGTAGCGTACCCTGCGCTGATAAACCGCCCGGTGTTTGAGACGGATGAGAGCGTGGTCGTTGGTTTCAAAACTGCTCAGCAGGAAATATTGAAAGCTCAATGAGATGCCGGGCCGCGTTCTTCAGCTTTCGATTGTAACCGACCGACTGGTTCTGCGCGACCTTCCGGTCGAACCGAAAAGTGGCGGAGGGCTGGATTGATGAACATAGTTACGCGGTGCTGAGGATGGAATTTACGTGAGGTCAGCGGGCGGTGCACCTGATGCGAAAGAACAAAGCTGAGCCGGACCGGCCATCCGGGTGAGGGTGCTCACCACTTTCCAACAATTCGTGCCCGCTTTCCTGACAGAAGTGGGGAAAATCGATGGCGGCAACGGGATCTGTTGCGAGAACCTTGATGATACTCCCGGGCACGGCTTCGCGCAGGAACTTTTGTGCGCGCAAGACCGGCAGAGGGCAAGTGAGGCCCGTCACATCGAGCAGGAACTCAGGAATTTCACTCACGTTGCCTCGGTGGGTTGGTTGCGCTTGAGGAGGGTTTGACCCGGTTGCATAACATTCTAAAGTCAAAATGAAAAAAAAGGGAGTGAACATGGGACTTGTCAAACGGATCAGCAATGAGGTGACCTATCTGCGCGCCGCCATGCGGTCTCTGAAACGGGTGGGGGCTGTATATGACGACCCCCATCGAACGTTTGCAGATGTCATTGAGGATATTGCCCGGACGAAGCCGGATAATGTGGCGATTGTGTCCGATAGCGGCGAGATGACCTACGGGGAACTCAACGCGGCAGCCAACCGGTATGCGCGGTGGGCACGGGAGCAAGGTATAGGACCTGAGAAGTCCGTTGCTCTGTTGATGGAAAATCGCGCGGAATACATTGTTGCCTGGCTCGGTATCGTCAAAGCCGGAGGGGCGGCGGCGCTTATCAACACAAATCTGAAGGGCGGTCCGCTTGTCCATTCGCTGTCAATATCAGGGGCGGACCATCTGGTTCTTGGCGCCGAACTTGCCGACAATTATGCCTCCGCCGTCGATCAGCTTGAACACCCTCTGAAAGTCTGGGCGACCGGGGGCAAGGTGCAGGGCTCTGAAGACCTTGATGCGATACTGGGCGGCAATTCGCCAGACCCATTGCCAGCGGATTTTCGCGAGGGCCTGACCACTGACAACACAGCGCTTTATATCTACACCAGCGGTACCACGGGGAACCCCAAGGCTGCCAAAATTCCCCATGTGCGACTTCTGGTCATGATGGGTGGGTTCTCTGCTGCTGTAAACGCAACAGAGAAAGACCGGATGTATATCTGCCTGCCGCTTTATCACTCGGCTGGTGGTGTTTGTGCCGTGGGGACAACGCTTACGGTTGGTGGGTCTATCATCATTGCGCGCCGGTTTTCTGCACGCAATTTCTGGGATGATGTGGTCGACAACAAAGCAACGCTTTTCCAGTATATCGGTGAGCTGTGTCGCTACATGCTGAACACGGACACGCATCCCAAGGAGCGCAAGCACATGCTGCGCACTGTGGTTGGGAATGGATTGCGCCCAGAGATATGGCCGGCTTTTCAAAAGCGGTTCAATATCCCCAAGGTTCTGGAATTTTATGGTGCGACAGAAGGCAATGTGGCGTTGCTGAACTATGACGGTACGGTCGGATCCATCGGGCGCATTCCAGGTTGGGCGAAGTCAAAATTCAACGTCGAGATCGTCAGATTTGACGTTGAGAATGAAGAGCCGGTTCGCGGCGCAGACGGATTTTGTCAGGTCTGTGCGCCTGATGAGGTCGGCGAAGCGTTGGGCAAAATTTCCAATGATCCGGATCAGCCGACAGGCCGTTTTGATGGCTACGCGAAGAAAGAAGAGACCGAAAAGAAAATTCTGCGCGACGTCTTTGAAAAGGGAGATGCCTGGTTCCGCACCGGCGATCTGTTGAAACAGGACAAGCTCGGCTATTTCTTTTTTGTGGACCGGATCGGCGATACTTTTCGCTGGAAGGGTGAAAATGTTGCGACGTCAGAAGTGGCTGAAGCCATTTCAGTCTTCCCAGGCATCAAGGAAGCCAATGTCTATGGTGTGCATGTTCCCGGTGCTGATGGGCGTGCGGGCATGGCTTCTATAGTTTCAAGCGAAGATGTCGATTTGCCAAAACTGCATGCGCATCTCAAGAAGGAATTGGCCGCCTATGCGCAGCCGCTTTTTGTGCGCATCCAACCCGAGATGGAAATCACGGGCACCTTCAAGCATCGCAAAGTTGAGCTTGTGAAAGAGGGTTTTAATCCAGACGCGATCAGTGATCCGATTTACTTCAATGATCCAGCGGCAAAAGCTTTTGTTCCCTTGGACAAGGCGCTTTATGAGAAAATTGGCGGGGGCGGCGTGCGCCTCTAGGCGTTACTCCATAAGACCTTCTGAATTCCAGATGTTGAGATTACAAAAAGGGCGGTTCGGATTTCCCCAACCGCCCTTTTCCTTGTTCGACTATAACTGTGCAGCGCCTATTCGGCAGCGTCGGTGTCTAGAGCTGCGGCACCTGCGGCGAGAATTTCAGGGCTGATATTGTCGGTCCCTTTTTCTTCGATATGCTTCATGATGCGGGCGCCAACGGCACCCATGGCGGCGCCCATAAAGGTCTCGTGATTGTCCCGCACCCAGTCATAGGAGGCTTCGCGATTGATGTTCAGTCCCTGGAACTTAGGCATCACATAGCGGGCGAACAGGTCGTATGAATTTTTTGTCCGCTCGAAGTTGGCCCAATTGTGCGCCATGAACAGGAAGGCACCATAACCGCCAGATTGTTTTTCCAGGCGATCAAGCTGGGCGATGGCATCGTCCGGTGTGCCGATGACGGCCAGGCCGGAATCGATCAGCGCATCGATCGGGTCCCCCCCATCGGCAGGTGCCAACGGCAAAGCTGCAACTTCCTTGAAATAGGTCAGCCAGTTCTTGAGACCAAATTCAACATCGGCTCGGGCCTGCTCTCGCGTCTCGGCGATATGCATGGGGCCGACCAGACGCCAGGCAGACCGATCAAGTGTGTTGCCATGCTCTTTCGCGGATTCTTCGGCGATCGCCCAGTTTGATGAGAGGGCATTGAAGCCGCCGGTTGATGTTGCCCCCAGGGACAGAAGGCCGAGACCCAAACGGCCGGCTGCCGTAGCCCCGGTTGGGGAGACAGTGCTTGCTGTCGCAATCTCTACCGAGGGACGGGAGTAAGGTGTCATCTGGAGGCGGGCTTCGTTCAGCTCAAACCAGTCAGACTTGTGGGTCACGGTTTCGCCGCGCAACAGAGGCACTATTACGTCGAGTGCCTCGTCCATCTTGTCGCGCTGTGTTGCCACATCAATACCCATGAGGAAGGCGTCAGACGGCAGGGAGCCCGGCCCAACGCCAAGCATCACCCGGCCCCGGGTCATGTGGTCCAGCTGGTTGATCCGGTCCGCCAACATGAGCGGATGGTGATAGGGCAGAGAGGAAACGCCGGTGCCCAGGCGAATATTTTTCGTGCGTTCTGCGGCGAAGGCGATGAAAATTTCAGGGCTTGCAATCACTTCAAAAGCGGCAGAGTGATGCTCTCCGATCCAGGCTTCGTCATATCCCAGCTTGTCCAACCATTCGACCAGTTCCAGGTCGCGATGCATTGCAAGGGAGGGATTTTCATTCAGTGCATGAAAGGGAGCGATGAACGCGCCGAAGCGCAATTTGGGATCTGCCATGGGTGTTTCCTCGTGTTGGTTTTGAATTTTACGAAATTTGGAGTGGGATGTGCGCGTGTATTAAGTGAGTGTTGAAATGGGGGACATTCTCGTGCAACCGCTGGTTCTGCATTTTTCAATCGCTGTCATGAGTTTCTCCCAATGTATTTTTGTTGTGTTGAGGATGGTTATTTTTTGAGGCCGGTCAGCATGATGCCGAGCAGGTCTTGCCCCGCTGTCTGGGGAAAGTCGTTGGGGTTGGCGAGCCAGGTCGAAATAAAGGCGCCCCAGCTTGCAACAAGTGCTGCGGCGATGAGCGGCGGCGCGACGTTGGTGCGAAATTCGCCAGCGGCCTGACCTTCTTTGACGATGTCGGTGATGAGGTCGAGAATGCCGGCGTTTGCTTCCGTGGCGGCTTCCGGCAGCGAAGGTTGGGCGAGAAATTCCCGGACCATTTTGCCCATGACGTCTGCGTTCTTCTGCCAGTCTTCAACGAGAGTGTTGACCAGGAAATGCAATTTGTCCTCTGAGCGTCCCGAGACATTGGCCAGGCGCTTTTTGAGATCGACTGTGAGGCGTTCGTTGAACTCGGTGAGCAAGGCCGCCTTGTTGGGGAAATGCAGAAAAAAAGTTGCCTTGGCGACATCCGCGCGCTCGCAAATATCCTCGATTGTGACCGTGTCATAATCGCTGGCGCTGAAGAGAGACATGGCTGCCGAGAATATGCTGCGCCTGGTCTGCTCCTTTTTTCGCGACCGACGAGAAGGAGCTTCCCCGTTGGTCAGGCTTTTAACTGCACTCACGCTTTTTCCCTCATTCACCCCCAAAGGGGTGTTCCACAAAATTGGACCGTAGTCTAATTTTGTGGAATATCTGAGTCAAATGGGAAGCCTGGGCTAAGCTACGGCCCATCAGTATGGATATAACAACAAGAAAAGCGGGAGACGTGGATGGGACGACTTGAAAATAAAGTGGCGCTGGTGACCGGCGGCGGGAGTGGCATTGGACGGGGCAGCGCGCTGGCTCTGGCCGCTGAAGGTGCCAAGGTGTTTGTTACTGACATTGATGTAGAAGGCGGTGAAGAGACCGTTGCTCAGATCACGAAGGCTGGCGGGACTGCCCAATTTGCGGAGCAGGATGTGGTGGACGAAACCCGTTGGACGGAGATTGTCGCCCTTGCGGTTGACGCTTTCGGTGGTCTGAATATTTTGCTCAACAATGCGGGCATTGCGATCGGCGCGCCGGTCACAGAGATGAGCCTTGAAGATTGGCGTCGGCAAACGGCCATCAATCTTGATGGGGTTTTTCTGGGCTGCAAACATTCGATCCCGGCGATGGCGACAAGCGGGGGTGGCTCAATCATCAACGTGTCCTCGGTGGCAGGGCTTGGCGGTGCGCCAGGGTTGTCCGGCTATTGTGCAACCAAGGGCGCAGTGCGGCTTTTCTCCAAAGCGGTGGCGCTTGAGTGCGCCCAGGCGGGCAACAATATTCGCTGCAATTCTATCCATCCGGGCATTATCGATACGGCGATCTGGACGAAATCGATCATCGATGAAAGCACGTTCGCCAATACGGAATTGATGCAGGAAGGGGCGAATGCCATTGATGCAGAGGCGCTTGCTGCGGTCTCGGCACCCATCGGTGTTGTGGGATTGCCTGCAGATATTGCGGCGGGAGTTGTTTTCCTCGCCTCTGAGGATTCCCGCTACATGACCGGCACAGAGCTCATTATTGATGGCGGTATGACGGCCAGCTGACCGAGCCCGCTATCCGGTCTTCATGACCAGAAATCCGACCCGTGGGAAGTGGACAGTGACGTCTCCGACCCGCGGGTCGTTTCGCTTCAGCGCTATGTGTTGAGCTGAAGAGGAGACCAGTTCGCCTGATATGGGGTCACGGCCATAGTCGTCCGCCATAACCGTGATTTTGTCACCGGGCACCAAACCATTTGGTTCGCCTGGGTCTGCGCAGGGACGTTCGGTTGAGGTGCTGTCACGGGCAATGTCGAGAGCTTCCTCCCGACTCATTTCATGGCGGTCTCCGTGGCCGATCTTCTGGATGCGTTTTTCCCAGGCGGGTACTTGGGTAAACCCGTCGATGATGGCGGCGCCTTCAGGAGTGATCCAGCGTACAAAGGCGAGATTGTAATAGGCATTCACGTCTGCAATACCCGGCTTGTCTCCCATCAGGAAAGTGCGACCGTCACTGAGCTGCGTTTCCAACCAGTCAAGCTGTCCGCGGAGCTGTTCCTTCATCATCGGGACACCTGCCTTCATTTCGTCCGTGTTGAAGGGGCGCCCCATCAATTTTTCGCGGTCCTTTGTGAAATCATCATCGAAAGCGTCGCCGGCTGTTCCGAAAATCACGGCAACAGCTGCAAGGAAGAACGGACGGTCGGTCCAAAGGCCCATACCCCAGCCAAGCGCCAAGTCTCCGCCGACGAAAAACGAGGGCTCTGGGTAGCGCTTTTCCAGTTCACGCAGGATGATTTGTGTGTCGCAATAAATGTCCGCCCCGATCTGCATGACAGGGATTTTGCGATAGTCGCCGGTCAATGCGGTGAGTTCTGGTTTGGGCATGATGACGGGCTGATCCACCGCGTGCCATGTCAGTCCCTTGATGCCCAGAGCAACGCGCACCTTTTCAGAGAAGGGCGAGATGTCGTACTGGTGAAGCAGAATGGCGTTTTGCATATCGGTCATTGGAGCCCTCAGGAGAAATCGTTGGAAAAACGAATGTTGTTCTTTTCAAGTCCTTTGGCGATGACATCAAGCCCCGCTGTTTTTACCATCCATTCCAGCCGATGGTCGCGGTATTCGCGTTTGAAAAGACCTTGTTCGACAATATCAGCAATGCCGGTCATGGCTTTAACGGCGGCGGCGGCCTCTGTGGCGGTTTGCGTGACCGAAGGACGGGCGTTCATGCGGGCAGCCCAGGCGTGGAGCCGTGAGCCCTCCGGCGGCAGGTTGCCGAAGGATGCTGCGCCGTTCACATAAGGGATGACAGAAAGGTCACCCCACCCGAATGCGTCACCATTGAACCAACCTCGGGTTCCTAATTGGGCCTCGAGCCAGGTGAAAAAGCCCTGGGTCTGTGCAGCCGCTTTGGCGACGATCTCATCGGCCTGCTTGCCCTCAGCGCGCTTGAAAAAGAAAATCTCCCCCAAACCCCAATTGATGGCTTCCATATGGGTGTCCATGACGTCTTCGATCATGCGGACCCGGGCTCTCTCGGCAGCGTCTTCCGGCAGCAAAGGCGGGGTGGGCCAATTGTCCTCGATATATTCAAGAATGATGGTGCTGTCGAAGATGGCGACATCACCATCGACCAGAGTGGGGACTTCGCCGCGGGGACTGACCTTCAAAAAATCGCTACTTGTATCGCCAGACCCAAATGCATCGGGTGTTATCAGTTCGAATGGGATGCCTTTCTCTCGCAGTGCGATCTTGTTCTTTTGGGCATAGGGCGAGAGAGGATGTTCGTAGAGGATCACCATGTGCTTCTTCCTTCCTGAGGACAGGCTAATTTCGATGGGCGCAGTATCCTTGCTCCGGCTTTGGCAACAAGGGTGTTTTGATCACGCTCGCGTGATCTCGTCTAGCCGCGCTCTTTTGCAAGGGTCGCCATCTGGCCAAATAGGGTAGGAATGTCAGGTTCGGTGTGGGTCCCCGAAAATTCCCCATAGAGCGTGGTTATGTTGATGATGATCCGCTCGCCGTCGCCCCAGCTGTCATAATCTGAGAAATTGATGTCACGGGCGGCTTCAAACGCGGAGAGCCCGGCGTCGTATCGCTTTTTTGCTTCGTCGCGCGTGTAGATCAGATAGTCCTGCACGGCTTTGACACCGCGCTTATCGGTAATCGGGCCATGGCCGGGAACGATGGTTTCAACGTCCATGGCCAGCATGGCATCACAGGCATCGATCCAGTTCTGGACGGGGCCTTCCCACATGATGGGGTGGCCTTCGATGAAGAGAATGTCGCCGGAAAAGACAGTGCGGTCTTCGGGAACGTAGGCCAGAATGTCACCGGGTGAATGAGCAGGGCCCACATGTTTTAGATGCACTGTCTTGTTGCCAACCTGTCTGGTGAGGTCGGTTTCGAAGGTTGTTGTCGGTAGCGTTTGGGTGACGCCCTT
This sequence comes from uncultured Parvibaculum sp., assembly GCA_964518885.1. GTDB lineage: Bacteria > Pseudomonadota > Alphaproteobacteria > Parvibaculales > Parvibaculaceae > Mf105b01. Next base: position 9,498 of record CAZFHW010000042.1, read on the forward strand.
GAAGTCAAAAGCGCCGAAGTTTTTGGTGATGAAGTCGCCAAGGTCGCCCAGTTCCGGAGCCATGTCGAGAAAACCTGCAAGCAGGCTGGGAGGTTCGCGCAGCATTGCTTCGGCGGCAAGCTTGTGGGCGATGATCTCAGCGCCCTCGCAGCATTCGTTGCCATTGCAATGGTCGCCATTGTGATGGGTGTTGACCAAGGTCTTGATGTTGGCGGCGGCGTCTGGCTCAGCGTCCCGCATGGTGC
>CAZFHW010000042.1:9842-19213 GCA_964518885.1 uncultured Parvibaculum sp.
TGGTCTTTGCGCGACTTGGTCGGCCGCGTGTCGACAGGCGGCCGAGGGGCGTGTCGATGAGGCCGGGTGCGACGATGTTGGCCCGAATGGCTCTGGGTTCAGCTTCCAGCGCGACATGGCGCATCAAGCCAGCCAAGGCTGCTTTGGAGGCGTCGTAGGCAGGCATGCGGCTTCCGGCCTTCATAGAGGCGATGGAGGAGATGAAAAGGATGGCGCCGCCGGGGCTCATTTTTGGAAGGGCTGCGCGGCAAACAAGCATCGGCCCACGGAGATTGACGGTCAGGACCTGATCCCAGATTTCGGGTGTTGAGCCTTCGAGGTGCATGCCGGCTCCGATGCCGACATTGAGGACGATGCCGTCCAGGCCGCCAAGCTTTTCAATCACCTCCGTGATCATTGTCTCGATTTCAGCGGGCTTTGATATGTCAGCGATCACGGAGAAGGCATTGTCTCCCTGGGAGGTGATACCGGAGACGGTTTGATCGGCTGCTGTGCCGCTGATATCTGCAACGGCGACGTGGGCGCCTTCTCGGGCAAACAGTTGGCACATGGCGCGTCCGTTGCCGACCGGGTCGGTTTCAGCCTCGACAACACGCTGGCCGCCGCCGACCACAAGAAAACGTTTTCCTTTAAGTCTTTCGAGGGATGGCGCTATGCCTTTTGCCTCGTCGCTCAAAGGAAGAGGTTCGTGCGGTGGCCTTGACGGTGTCTCACTCATGTCAGCTCACTCCGGTAAGTGTCTCGACACCGCGGGCGATTTCATCCAGACCGGAGCCGTTAATGTCGGTTTCTTCCAACTCGATTTCCATGGTTTCCAGAAACCGGCAAACCATAATGTAGGTGCCGACAATAAGGGTGAGTTCAATCATCTCAGCGTCTGACAGGCATGCTTTTGCGGCTGCGAAAGTTTTGTCAGTTACTTTGATGTTGGCAACTTGCTCATCGGCAAAAAGGAGGACGGTGTTTTGCTTTTCGTCGAAGGCGATGTTGGGCAATGTCGTCTTTACTGCGGCAATGCGCGTGTCATTCACCCCCAGGGTGCGAGCGACACGCTCGTGCTGATGCACTTCGTAGTGTGAGCCGCACAGGTGGCCGACGCGTAGTATCACCAGTTCCCTGAGCTCTGGGTCGAGCGCACCTTCGTTCAGATAAGCACTGACGAACTGCATGAAGGGGGCAAAGGACGCGCCTGCCCCCGACAACATTTTGAAGATGTTGAGGGGAGGAAGCTGTGCCATCAATGCCTGGTTGGCGTCTGAAAGGGAGCTTGGATCGGGATAAGAAATACGTGCCATGAACGTTAGCGCTCCAGATCCTTCATATTGACGCCTTCGCTCTGGCCATCTTCTTCGATGTCGACATCAAAGGTTTCAAGGAACCGGGATACCATCATGTAGTAACCAATCGTGAGCGTGAGTTCCTGCATCTCCTTGTGGGACAGATGTTTGCTCAAGGGATCAAAAGTCGCATCGCTCGCGCGCACGTTCAGGACGACGTCGTCAGTGAAGCGCATGACAAGGCGTTGAAGGTCGTTGAATGCAGCAGCGTCTGGCCCCGTGGTGATGGCCTTGATCAGGTCTTCTGACATACCGATCTGGCGGCAAATACGCTCATGTTGGAAAACTTCGTAGGATGCCTTTGAGAGGATACCGACGCGGACAATTGCGATTTCGCGCAGCACCTGGTCAAGATCGGCACGCCCCAGAATGTGGTTGCCGAGCCCCGTAAATTTTGCGAGCAGATCACCGGAGTGGCCCAACATCAGAAAAATGTTGAGGTTGGGAAGTTTTCCGAGTGTGTCCTTGAGGCGACCTTCAGCAGTCGCCGGATCGAAATAAGGTATGCGCGCCATGTTTTTCCCTCTGTCCTGAATGCGATCTTGTCGTCGCGAATTTGTTGGGTTCTAGACTAGCCATAGCCGGGTGGCTCTGCATAGGGGCAATGTGGTTTCCTTGGTGCCGGGGTTTGTCTATGCTTTGGCAGTAGGCTCAGAGCGTGAACTGATCGCTCGCTGAGGTGGGGACAGAGACGGTAATGAAGATCTGGATGGAAGCTGTATGAGCGTTGTTCCAGAAGACGTTTCCCGGTTCTGGTTTGACGCGGGCCCGGCCAAATGGTTCAAGAGGAATGAGTTGTTTGACCAAATTATTGTGGAGAATTTTGGGTCGGTTGTCGGCGAAGCGCTTGCTGGTGGGCTGAATGGTTGGGGTGATACCCCTCTGGGTGCTCTTGCTCTGGTTCTTCTTCTTGACCAATTCCCACGAAATATGTGGCGGGACAACCCGCGTGCTTTTGGCGGTGACGCTAAAGCACTGGGTATTGCGAGTGGCGCCATCGCAAGGGGGTGGGATATGACCCTAAGTGAGGACGAACGACGTTGGCTCTATATGCCGTTCATGCATTCAGAAGAACTTAAGGTGCAGCAGCGCGGGCTTGTGTATTTCGCACAGCGGCTCAACGATCCAGATACGCTAATTTTTGCGAAGCTTCACGTTGATATTATTGAACGGTTTGGACGTTTTCCACATCGAAACGAGCTTCTTGGCAGGGAAACCAGTGCGCAGGAGAAATCGTTTCTTGATGGTGGTGGGTTCGCGGGTTGATGGCCCTGTTGGAACAAAAAAAGAGGCGCTTGTGAGCGCCTCTTTTCCGTCATTCGTTTGCGAACATATCCAGTCCGCTGAAAGAGGCGCCGATCAGGCGGCGCGCACTTTCGTAAGGAACTGATCGACTGTTGATTTGAGGCTTTCAGCCTGACCAGCCAGTTCACCTGCAGCAGCTTGAACCTGCGAAGCTGCTCCCGCAGAGTCAGTGGCGGCTTCCGTTACACCGGAGATGTTTGCAGCCACTTCTCCCGAACTTGTCGCAGCTTCTTGCACGTTGGTTGAAATTTCAACCGTTGCATCCTGCTGCTGTTCGATGGAGTTTGAAATCGCCTCCGAAATTTCGCTGATTTCACTTACCGCCAGAGTGACATCCCGGATAGCAGTAACAGCGTCATTCGTTGAAGACTGCACAGCACTGATTTGCTGACGGATCTCGTCGGTGGCGCGGGCTGTCTGGTTGGCGAGTTCCTTCACTTCAGAAGCAACAACGGCAAACCCTTTGCCTGCCTCCCCGGCTCGGGCGGCCTCGATGGTCGCGTTGAGGGCGAGGAGGTTGGTCTGTTCCGCAACATCTTGAATGAGAGAAATAACATCGTTGATCTGTCGTGCAGAGGCAGACAGGCCTTCGATCCGCTCATTCGCTTCATTGGCAGTGATGGTCGCTTTTCTAGTGATGTCAGCGGACTGGTCCACCTGACGACGAATTTCCTGGATGGAGCTTGCAAGCTCTTCAGCCGCACCAGCGACAGTTTGTACGTTCGCGCTTGCTTCTTCCGATGCGGCTGCAACAGCCGTGGATTTTTCGTTTGTCATTTTGGACGTTGCTGTCATTGATGTCGCGGTCTGCTCCATCTCTGTCGCAGCAGCACTTACTGCACCCAGCATCTGAGCCATGGAGGCATCGAAACCTGTAATCAAGGCTTCGATTTCAGCTGTGCGAACTTCTTTCGCGCGCTGTTCCTCTTCCTGTGTGGCTTCCAGCTCCTGTCGCTCAATCGCGTTTTGCCGGAAAATTTCTACCGCGCGTGTCATGTCGCCAATTTCGTCACCGCGTTCTGTCCCCTCAATGGTCAGGTTGGTTTCGCCGGCGGCAAGACGGTTCATTGCGTCTGTGGTTGCAGAAATCGGCTGAGATATCTGGCGGGACAAATAGATACCCGCAACAACGATGCCTGCGACGAGAGCCAGAGCGATACCGGCCATTGTGTTTCGCATTCCGATAAGGCCTTCAACGACTTCGTCTTCTGTTACCTGAGCAACGATTGCCCAGCGAACGCCGTGAAAATCAATAGCTTGGGCATAGGTACGTACAGTATTCCCCAGGTGGTTGGTGTCGCCTATTGACTGAGAAACGTTCGTGCCAGCGAAAATTTCGTTGGTGGCCGCGGAGTCAACTGTTGCGGCAAGAAGAGTTGACGTTTCTGTGAGACGAGAGTCGGCTCGCATAAGCCCATCTTCACCGACAAGCAGTATTTCGCCGGTTTCGCCGAGACCTTCTGCTGCCTGCATGAAGCCGTTGATTGCATCAATGGGCATCTGGAACACGACGACACCGATTTTTGAGCCGGCACTATCGTAAACGGGGCGTGCAATGAAGCTTGCCGGTGCGTCAAAACTTGGTGCGTAAGGCTCGAAGTCGGTGAACGTGATGGCGGATGCGGAGCTGGCGGCATTTGCTGCTCTGAACGCAACGCCGAGATCTGTATTGCTCCATTCGCCTGTAACCAGGTTCGTGGCGTAGTCCAGTTCCTTAAAGACGGTGTAGATAAGATTTCCCTCAGTATCGAAAAGGAAAATGTCGTAATAACCGCGCTCGGTAAGGAAGGTCCGCAACCATGGGTGGTAACGCGCATGAAGCGTTGAATAGTATGAGCCGTCATTGGCACTATCCAGCAAATGTTTTTCACCGGTAGCGTTTGGGTTCGACGTGATGTAAGCGTTTTGAAGATAGCTTGTGGCGTTGTCCCCAAGAACATTCCAGGCTTGGGTAAACTGCACGAGAGCTGAATTAACTTCAGGGCTGGTCGTTATGATCTCAAGATCCTGCTCAATTGATTCCAGGTATTTTGAAAAGGATGTCTGTCTTGCCGCGAGGGCTGACTCAAACTTAGCATTGGTTGCGATTTCAATTGTTGAAGCCGCTTTGAAGTAACTTGATACGCCAACACCAAAAGCCATTACAAGCGCACATCCCACAATGATTAGTGGGAGTTTTTGCGCAATCTTCAACTCACTTAGTCGATATGCCATCTCCGGTATCCCCTAGTTCACGCATCTCCCGCCAAAATGTGAAATAGTAAGTTTCCACTGGAGATTGCAATAGGGGTGCAGTGTTGCGGCATACGCGTAAAAGTTTCTTTAATTTGCACCAATATTATAAAACTTTATGTCTGCTTGAGGGCGCGACGGTTTGGATGGTGTGGTGACTGTTATCGGGCGTTGGAGATTTGGGACAGTATCCTTTGGACACAGCTTGCATAGATCATCGACGTGACTGGGTTGCCGACCTCCGCACTTCGTTGTGACACTGGGGGCTTCAAATGAACGGTTGCTCGCGGCGGCGTCCTTGTTAATACTCAGCCCGATAAAAGCCGGGGAGGCTCACAATCAATGACACTTGATCTACAGGTGAAGGCACTGCTTGACGGATTGGCAGCGCTTGACGGCCAGCCGCTCTATGCGATGACGCCAAGTGAAGCGCGCGCTATGTACGCTGAAATGAGAGATCCACTCGAGGTTCCTATCGGGAAAATTGAGGATAGGTCCATTCCCGGGCCTGACGGAGATATTCCCCTCAGGTTGTATACACCCGTCGCTGGCGGCGGCAGCGCTCTTCCGGCACTGGTTTATTTTCATGGTGGTGGCTGGGTTATTGGTGACCTTGAAACTCACGATGCTCTTTGCCGGACGCTGGCAAACGAAAGCGGTTGTAAGGTCGTGGCAGTCGACTATCGATTGGGACCTGAAGACAAATGCCCCGCAGCGGTTGACGATGCCTACGCTGCCGTTGAGTGGGTGGAGCGCAATGGGGCGAGCGTTGGGATTGATGTTAATTCGATCGGTGTGGGTGGCGATAGCGCTGGAGGCAATCTGGCGGCGGTCGTCTGTCAGCTCGCTCAGTCGCGAAAGGGTCCGACCATCCGTCACCAGCTGCTTCTCTATCCTGTGACGGACACGAAGACTGATACCGGTTCCTATCGGTCATTTGGGGAAGGTTTCTTCCTGGAAAAGGCCACAATGGAGTGGTTTTTTGACCAGTATGCCGGGGCTGATTTTGATCGGACCTCACCGATTATTGCCCCTTTGCGAGCACCATCGCTCACTGGGTTGCCTTCGGCCTATGTTGTGACGGCAGGACATGATGTGCTGCGAGATGAGGGGGCGGCCTACGCCGCAGCTCTCAAGGCGGCTGATGTTGAAACCGTTTATGTGGACTATCCGTCCATGATCCATGGCTTTTTCAATCTGCAGGCCATGGTGGACGCGAGCCGTCCGGCTGTTGTAGAGGCAGCCAAGGCGGTTGGGGCGGCGCTGAGCTAAAGCCCCAACCTTGCTGACTTTATTTGAGCAGTTTGCCCGGGTTCATGATGCCTTTGGGATCTAGCTGTGCCTTGATCGCTTTTAAGAGCGCAAACCCCGTGGTGCCTTTTTCTTCCGCAAGCCAAGGGGCATGATCTGTCCCGACCCCGTGATGATGGGTGATGGTGCCACCGTTTGCCGTCAGCACATCAGACGCGGCACGCTTGATCTTCTGCCACTGGCCGATTTCATCTTTCAGGTTGCGGGGAAAGACAAAGGTGAAATAGAGGCTGGCCCCGTCGGGATAAGAGTGGCTGACATGAGCCATAACAATGCCCGTCTGGCCCGGTTCTTCCATGTTTTCGTCCAAGGCTGTCTGGATGGCCGAGGTCACTTTCTTGTGGAGGGTGGCGATATTGGACCAGCTGGTTGCGGTTTCCAATGTGTCGATGCCAATGCCACGGTCCATCATTGGATCGCGGATATACGGCGAGTTGAAGCGACCATGATACCACTTGTCGCCTGCTCCAGAACCAATGCTCAAGGCACCCGCTTTTTTGCAGATAGCGCCTGTGCGTTCCTTGGCCCACTCGACAGTGGCTTTTTCACCCTCAAGGCCGATCAACATCAAACAGGGGCTGGTCGCAAATCCTTTCCACTTGAGGTAGGCGGATTGCAGTTTGGATTTCAGGCCACCGCTATCGCTTGCGCTAAAGGTCTGGAAAAAATGGGTCTCAGATGTGTCTGATAGTCGAACCATGGCGACAGGAATGTCGGCGTGATTGATGGTGCGGGCCACTTCCACACCGGTGGCGAAATCCTTGAAGAGGTATCCCCGGTAGTCTTTGGTTTCCGGGACTTTGTGGATTTTGACTGTTACATCGCAAATGACACCCAATGTTCCCTCAGAACCGGCGACCAGCTGATTGAGGTTGGGCCCTGCGGCTGATGCGGGTGCTTCCTCTGTCGACCAATGCCCGGTTGGCGTGGCGAGGCGTGCCGAGATGAGCCATTTTTCGGCTTTACCGTAGCGGTTTGATTGTTGACCAGCCCCGCGGGCGGCAACCCAACCGCCGAGCGTCGAGTATTGGAAGCTCTGCGGGTAATGTCCAAGGGTCAGACCCTGGGCCTGCAGTTTTTCTTCCAGCTTCGGTCCATAAATTCCAGCTTCAATCCGCGCAGTCATGGATATCCGGTCGATGTTGAGAATGCTCTCCATCAGTGTCAGATCGAGGGTGATGACTTTGTCTTCAGCAGACCGCCCATGTGCGTTGATGCCGCCGACAACACTTGAACCCCCGCCGAACGGGATCACGGTGATGTCTTTTTCCGTACATAGGGTGAGAACGGCCTGAACTTCTTCGGCGGAACGCGGATACACAATGGCGTCGGGAGCGACGGTCAGGTCGCCCGCACGCACGTACAGCAAGTCGTGATAGCTTTTTCCGCGGGCATGCAGCGCGCGCTCATAGTCGTCAGTGCGCACCTGATTCTCACCGACAATAGCCTCAAAGCTGTTGATTTCATCAGTGCCCAGGTGGCAGGGCGGCATGGAAATATCGGCCATTGGTTTTGCCGGGGTGGTCGGCAGCACAGTCATGCCTAAAGTCTCGCGGATCCAGGTCCATTGTGGTGCTCCGTCGGGCATGGGATTTTCCTGGTTCGCGGGTCCCCAGCCATTCCATCTCAGAGATTGGCGATCGATTGTCATGGGTTTTTCCTTTTCGTGAGATGCGACCTGGTCAGGCAGGTGCAACTTAAATTCTGAGTGTCAGGGCGGCAGGTACGATCTCAAACCGGGCGGGAAGACGACCGGGCGCTTCGCCGTCAATGTCGAGCAGAACCGGTGCTATTGTACCAACGGGTTCTGCCTCGATCCATTTCGCACGGGTCACGTGCACTTTTTCATTCTCAATATGGGTGCCGTCTTGAAGGGCAGCGCCGCCCCCAAACAGGTCACCTAGTGTGGTGTCTCGCATAATCACGAGGTCGAAGACCGCGTCGTCGGGAACGGCACCGGGGGCCATCATCATGCCGCCGCCAAAAAACCGGCCATTGGCAATCGCGGCAATGCCGACATTGAAGACCTCGTCAAATCCGGTATCTGTACGGATGCGGACGGGCAGGGGTTTGAAACGAAGCGCTGTCTTAAGCGTGGCCCACTGGTAGGTGAAAGATCCGCCGAACAATTTGGAGAACCGGGCGCGGTTTACCGCTCGATCAACCGCCCCCGACAGGCCAAAGCTTGCAATGTTGTTGAAGTACCTGGTGAGGTGTTTACCGTCGTCGGTCTCAAAGGACATTTTGCCGACGTCGATGGTGCGCGTTGTGCCTGATGCGATGCGCTCAATGCAGCCATCGAAATCGGCGGGCAGGTCGAAGGTCTTGCGAAAGTCCCCGCCGGTCCCTGTGTTGAGTAGGGCGAGGGTCGCGCCTGCCTGATCATTGGTGCTGTCGGCAAAAAGCCCGTTGATCGTTTCATTGATTGTGCCATCTCCACCAACGGCAATGACAAGGGAGGCGCCTTGATCAACAGCTTGGCGGGTGAGAATTGCGGCGGGTAAATGGTGGGGGGTTGCGGGACCGTCTGTGAAGAGGGCGGTTATGGGCCCCAATGCAGCCTCAAGTTTTTTGTGAAGCTCAGGCCAGGCCCGACCTGCTCGTCCGCCGCCGGAAGCGGGGTTGACGATGGCAAAGGTCTTGTCTGTCATGGCGCTTCTCACATTTCCGTATCGACGGTTTTATACTTTTCCTCAAGGGTCTCGATCTGACGGGCGCGTGTTTCCGCGTCCCAACCCAATTCGCGGGCCATCAGGTCAGCCGCCTGATTGATTGCATCCATACCGGGATGGCCGATCGTGCCAAGCCCCAGACGCCGCAGAACGGCGTCTGACAATGTCATCGCCATTTCGTGGCGCACGGCATGGACGATCTGTGCACCGAGGTCGAGGGTTTTCTCGCCGAGTGGCTGCAGGAGCTCGGATGCTTCGCCCTGGCGTTCGTTGGCCGTGGCCAGCACTTGTTCATATCGTGCGCCGTGATAGCGGGTCAGGTTTTCAATGACCTCTGCTGGCATGTCGGAATGTTTGGCGATGGCGGCCTCTACGAACGGGCGGAAGCGCCCCGTCTTGCCACCATAGAGCGGTGTCTCTTGGGTGCTGCTGGAGGCCTGGCGCCCTAGTTTCTTGAGCGCGCTGTCCACGACTTTCTCTGCAAGGTGTCGCGATGTGGTCCATTTGCCGCCCA
>CAZFHW010000043.1:0-5497 GCA_964518885.1 uncultured Parvibaculum sp.
GGTCTGTCGTTTACTCTGTTTTCGAACTACCAAGACAGTGTTGTTGCTGACAGGGGGCATCATACCAGTGACAGCATTGTTTACGCGCTGGAAACGATGGAGAGACTTAGTCAGCTGGAACGGTATGTGGCAATCGTTGGTGCGGAACCGGATGTCGATATACTGCTTGTTATTGACCTTGCGACCGAGTCTGTTCTTGCGAGCAACAAGGGAATATTGCGAGGGGGCAATGTCCGCTCGATCGAAGATGCAAATCTTCAGGAAGATATCCTGAGGGCATTGAGTGGCGATGTCCCAATGTCGGAGATCAATTGGCAAGGGGACCGGGCAAGCTATACCGTGAAAGCGCCTACGTTGGTTCTTGCAACCGGGGATATCGTTGAGACGCTTGTCTTCGTTCGCCTCAAAGCGCGATACATCACGGCACAGTCCAGCGATATGGCTCAACAGCTTTTGATTGGTCTTATCGTCGGGCTTATGCTCGCGGTCATTATGGCATCCAAATTTTTGTATGATCTGGTCATTTCGCCGCTTTCGAAGCTGCGAGATATTACGCAGTCGCGCGCTGTGGACACAGTTTCGATGGCCCCGTTCACAAGAAGAATGGATGAATTCGGTGAATTGGCTCACAGTATTTTGATCTCCTATACAGAGGCACGTGAAACGGCTGAGAAGTTTGCACGGCAGGCGAGCCATGACAGCCTGACGGACCTTGGCAATAGAACAATGTTTCAGGAACGGTTGCACAGCTGCCTTGCGCACGCCGAGAACTCGGGAAAACTGGTGGCTTTGATGATCCTCGACCTTGACCATTTCAAGGAAGTGAATGATACGCTCGGTCATCATATTGGTGATCAGCTCCTTATCAAGGTGGCCGATATTCTGCGTCAGAATGCGCGCGATATGGACACGGTTATTCGCCTGGGTGGTGATGAGTTTGCGATCATCGTTGACGAACTGGATCAGGTGGATGGGGTGATTGCTCAGGCGAACGGGATATTGGAGGCCCTGACGGAAACACATGTGATCGGCGGTCATGATGTGCACATCGACGCAAGCATTGGCATCACCGTTTATCCGCAAGACGGCCGCGACCCAGACGTTCTGCTTAAGAATGCTGACCTTGCGCTCTACCGTGCGAAAGAGGAAGGCCGCGGGAATATCCAACTGTATCGGCATGAATTGCATTTGCGTGTTATCGAGCGCAATGCAATCGAACGCGATTTACGTATTGGCATTAATGCAAATCAGTTTGTTCTCTACTACCAGCCCAAGGTCGATCTTTCGACGGGCGACATTGCCGGGGTGGAAGCGCTCATTCGGTGGCGTCATCCAGACCGTGGGTTGGTTGCGCCAGATGTGTTTATTCCTGTGGCGGAGGAAAGCGGGATCATTTGTGATCTAACAGACTGGGTATTGACTGAGGCCTGCCGTCAGATACGTGAATGGATGGATGAGGGCGTTGGGCCTGTCAGTGTGGCGGTGAACGTGTCGGCTCTTGACCTGCGTCGCCCTGACTTTACCGACCGGGTTGCCGCGACTTTGATCGGGGCGGGGGTGTCGCCAAAATACCTGGAGATCGAGGTTACAGAGAGCACAATGATGCACGATGTTGATCAGGTGATTGGAACGTTGCGTCGGCTGCGCGCCTTCGGTGTCAGTATCAGTATTGATGATTTTGGGACCGGCTATTCTTCTCTCGCCTATCTTCAGCGGTTCCCGGTCCAGCGGCTCAAAATTGATCGGAGCTTTGTGATGGACATGTCGACGGACGTGAACAGTCACGCCATTCCCCGGCTGATCATTGATCTTGCGCGCAACCTTGGCGTGGGGGTGCTTGCGGAGGGTGTGGAAACGCAGGAGCAGCGGGAGATTCTAACGACGATGGGGTGTGAAGAAGCGCAAGGGTATTTGTTTGGGGCGCCGGTCCCCGCCGAAACGCTTGAAAGCCTGCTTCGCCGTAAGGTCAACTTCCCCGCAAGGCAGCTGGAAGAGACAAGCGACGACGAAGCGAGTTCCATTTCCGTCGCGTAATCAAGATGCGTCATTCTCGAGGATGACGTTGCACTCTGTGAGTGCTACTAAACTTCTCAAAACATCTGGTGCGATGACTTCTCGCACCTAAGACTTTGTGTTTGGGAGGTGCTCCATGGACTTGGCATATAGCGCAATTTACGAAGATTTTCGAAAATCCGTTCGGTCGTTTATCAATGAGAACAAGGATGATCAGCCGCGTCGATCTGGTGCCGGTCGTCCGTCAGCAGAGCAGCAAAAATGGCAGCAGCTGTTAATCGAAAATGGTTATGCGGCGCGCACCGTCCCGGTGGAATATGGTGGCTACGGTGCTGAACCGGATATCCTGAAAAACCGGATCATCGCGGAAGAATTCACCCAGGCTTCGCTGCCGCTTGGGCTCGCGAACCAAGGTATTTCGATGTTCGTTCCCACTCTCCTTGAATTGGGGACGGAAGAACAGAAGAAGAAATGGATTGCAACGACGCTGAAGGGTGAGACCGTCTGGTGCCAGGGGTATTCGGAACCCGGATCTGGTTCTGACCTTGCAAGCCTGCAAACCAAGGCCACCGAAGACGGCGATGATTTTATCATCAATGGCCAGAAGATATGGACGAGCACAGCGGCCACGGCGGATATGATTTTTTGTCTGGTGCGGACAGAACCCGATGCGCCTAAGCATCAAGGCATTAGCTATCTCCTTTTCTCCATGGATACGCCGGGCATTGAAGTGCGTCCGTTGAAGACGATGACTGGATATGCGGAGTTCAACGAGGTGTTTTTCACCGATGTTCGCGTTCCCAAAAGTCAAATTGTGGGTGAGCGGGGCCAGGGTTGGATGGTTGCAAATGCCACCCTCAAACATGAGCGTGGCATGTTGGGTGACCCCAATCAGGCGGGGTCACGGCTTTCCGCGATTATTGAGATGATGCACGACGAAACTGTCTCCGGCGAACGGTTGATCGACAATCCGATATTTCGAGACAGGTTGCTTCAGCTGCAAGCCCGCGTCTTTGCGATGCAGTTCCACGGCATGCGTCTTCTCACCGCGAGTGCAAAAGGCGAAGAGGCAGGCATGGCGCGCCTGGTTGTCAAGCTGATGGGATGTGAGCTCAATCACCAGTTGGCGGCCTTCGCCATCGATGCCTTGGGAGAACTTGGTGTGCTCTACGGAAATAGTCCGCACTTGCGCGCGGGTGGCTATTGGCAGCGCGCCTACATGTTTGATCTTGGTCTCATCATCGGGGGTGGGACAGCGCAGATCCAGAAGAACATTATTTCTGAAAGGGGTCTGGGCATGCCCCGAGAGCCCAAGGTGGCGAAGAAGCAGGGAGCGGTATAATGGAATTTTCTTTGTCGGAAGAGCAGCGGCTTTTACAGGGCTCTGTTGGTCGCTACCTTGAGGAGGTGTCGACACTTGACGCCGTGCGGAAAACTGCCGAAGCGGAAGCGCCGCTGTCTCGCGAGATATGGACGGGTATGGCGGAACTGGGCGTGGCGGGTGTTGTGGTGCCGGAGGACCATGGAGGCCTGGGGCTTGGGGTTCTGGAAGCTGCCCTTATTGCGGAGATGACGGGTCGGAGCGTCGCGCCGCTTCCCTTTGTTGGCTCGGCGGTTATGGCGCCCATCGCTCTTGTCGGAGCCGGGAGCGAGGCCCAGAAGACAAGTTGGCTGCCGCAGTTGGCGAGTGGCGAGATCATTGCCGGCGTGGCTGTTGCAGAAGTGATCGGTGCGCGGGAAGGGGCGGGTGTTCGTTTTGCAAACGGGCGTCTCACCGGCAGCAGTCTGTTTGTTATCGATGGGCCTGCCGCGGACCTCTTCATTGTGTGTGATGCTGATAAGGCCCTTTACCTGGTGGAGGCGAAGGCGAAGGGTCTCACCCGCAAGGAGCTCACGATGATTGATTTGACCAGGCCGGTCTCTGAATTGGTCTTTGACGATGTTGAAGCGGAACTGTTGCCAGAAGGTGGCCCGGAAGTTGTGAACCGTATGATCGATGCGGGGCGTGTCATGCTGGCCGCCGACACGCTGGGGGCGGGTGACATGATGCTTGAAAAATCTGTGGCTTATGCGAAAGAACGCAAACAGTTTGGCCGGGTCATCGGGTCTTTCCAGGCGGTGAAACATCTTTGTGCGGAAATGGCGGCGGAATTGGAACCCTGTCGGTCGCTGGTTTGGTATGCCGCTTATGCGCAGGGTGCCACATTGCAGGACGCGGCATTACCGGACGGGCGGTTGATGGCTTGTCACGCGAAAGCGCACCTGTCCGAGGTCGGGCGATTTGTGGCCCGAACCGCGACGGAAGTGCATGGCGGGATGGGATTTACCGATCTTCTGGGCCTGCACTATTGGTTCAAGCGCATCGGGCTCGACCGGCAGTTGCTGGGCGGACCAGAGCGCGTGCGGGAAGAGGCCGCGCGGTTACAAGGCTGGGCTGCCTAAGCTCTGATTGTCAGGCCAAGTGTCTGGTCGCGTGTGTGGGAATTTGTGAGATGCAGCTTTTCACTCGCCAGAGTTGCCGGTAAGCTTGGGGACATAAATGGACCCAAGTCTAATCGGGCCAGTTGATCTAAGCCGTGGGAGGCCATCATGCGCGCAGCAATCTTTCGCAAAGGGGAACTCGTCGTCGACGAGCTGCCGGAGCCCAAGCCGGGTGAGGGACAAGTCGTCGTAAAGACACTTGCCTGTGGCATATGCGGGTCTGACCTGCACGCCTTCCACCATATGGACAAAATGGTGGATGCCGGCAAACGTTCCGGGAGCGCGATGATGATGGACCCGGCCAAAGACATTGTTTTTGGTCACGAGTTTTGCGCTGAGATTCTGGACTACGGAACGGGAACCCAGAAAACGCTGAAGCCGGGCACGCGGGTTTGCTCCATGCCGATCGCGATTTCAGAAAGCGGTGTGCAGGGCGTTGGCTATTCCAACACCTACCCTGGTGGTTTTGCAGAACAGATGGTGTTGAACGAAGCCATGTTGTTGGAAGTGCCCAATGGCCTGCCGACGGACCAAGCCGCCATGACAGAGCCGATGGCGGTGGGCTGGCATGCGGTGCAGAAGGCCCGTCTGACTGACGATGATGTGGCCCTGGTTATTGGCTGTGGACCTGTGGGGCTTGCGGTTATTGCCGGGCTCAAGATTGCCGGTATTAGCCCGATTATTGCTGCTGACTTTTCTCCGGCGCGACGTAAGTTTGCTGAGATGATGGGGGCCGATATCGTTCTTGATCCGTCCGAAACCTCTCCTTACAAAAAATGGGAAGAGGAAGCCGCGCCTGAAGGGTATGACGCGAAGAACTGGATGACGATGATGGGGATCGGGCCACAATTGCGTCCGGGCGTTATCTTTGAATGTGTGGGGGTGCCCGGTCTCATTCAGCAAATTCTGGAAGGGGCACCAAAAGCCGCCCGCATTGTCGTTGTGGGTGTGTGTATGGAACCAGATCATCTGGAGCCGTTTTTTGCCATCAACAAAGAACTCA
>CAZFHW010000043.1:5597-10312 GCA_964518885.1 uncultured Parvibaculum sp.
GTGTGTATGGAACCAGATCATCTGGAGCCGTTTTTTGCCATCAACAAAGAACTCAATCTGCAGTTCGTACTGGGGTACACGCCAGAAGAATTTGCAGAGACGCTGGGTTTCCTGGCAGAGGGCAAGATGCAGGTTGAGCCCCTGATTACGGGCAAGATCGGTGTTGATGAGGTCAAATCCGCTTTTGTCGACCTGGAAAGCCCTGACAAGCACGCCAAGATCCTGGTTGAACCCTGGCGGTGAGCATGTATTGAGGTGGGAAAAACAGGCCCCAACCAATGATCTGACTTGATTTTCTTGGCGCAGCCTGACCGCAGGTTGCGCCTTTTTTCTGCTATCTTCTCGGCAAGCGATTGGCTTCGAATTAGCCTATAGTGAAGCTGAAACAACAAACCTCTACGGCCCCCAACGGGAGAAAACTGCATGTCTGGTGGAACAATATTCGTCCTCGTCTTTCTGGCGCTCGTCCTGATCTTTTTGGTCAAAGCTGTGGTGATGGTGCCACAAGGCTATGTCTACACAGTTGAGAGGTTCGGCAAATACATAAAAAGTCTGCAGCCGGGTCTATCGATTATCACGCCCTTTATCGAAGTGGTTGGCGCCAAGATGAATAAGAAGGAGCAGGTGCTGGATGTGCCAAGCCAGGAGGTTATTACCCGCGACAACGCCATGGTTACGGCCGACGGTGTTGTTTTCTATCAGGTGATGGATGCCGCGAAAGCCGCCTACCAAGTCAATGATCTTGAATATGCAATTCTCAACCTCACCATGACCAATACACGCACCGTGATGGGCAGCATGGATTTGGATGACCTCCTGAGCCAGCGCGATAAGATCAATGCGAAACTTCTTTCCGTGGTTGATGAAGCAACCAACCCGTGGGGCATTAAGGTGACGCGTATTGAGATCAAAGATATTGCACCACCGCGCGATCTGGTGGATGCGATGGCACGTCAGATGAAAGCAGAACGCGACAAGCGGGCGACCATTCTGGAGGCTGAAGGAGATCGGCAAGCGGCAATTCTGAAGGCTGAGGGTCAAAAACAGTCAGCCATTTTGCAAGCCGAAGGACGCCGGGAAGCGGCATACCGTGACGCCGAAGCGCGCGAACGTGAAGCGCAGGCAGAAGCGCAGGCCACGCGCGATGTGAGCGTCGCAATTTCGGACGGCAATGTACAAGCGATCAACTATTTTGTCGCAACGAAATATATTGATGCTCTGAAAGATATCGCCTCTGCACCAAACCAGAAATTGATATTGATGCCGCTTGAAGCGGCCAGTGTTATCGGTGCCATCGGGGGCATTGGCGACATTGCGCGTGAGGCCTTTGGTGGTGATGGGGTTGCTTCTCCGACCGGTCTGCCACAGCGTCCCTCTGGTGCAGTGCCTCGCGTCACACCGGAGGCGTGAAGTGATGGAAGAGTTTTTCGCAACCTGGGGTGAATGGACCTGGTGGATCATTGCCGTCGGGCTTGCGGCGCTCGAACTAGTGATCCCTGGCGTCTTTCTCATCTGGCTGGCGGGGGCGGCTGCGGTTGTGGGCGCGTTGGGGCTTGTCGTGTCTCTCCCCTGGCAGGCGGAGGTCGGCATTTTTGGCCTGCTCTCCGTCATCAGTGCCTATGCGGGCTATCGCCTGTCTCATAGAGGAGACGAGGAGACAGATAGTCCTCTCCTCAATCAGCGGGCCGAGAGCTATGTGGGGCGTACCTTTGTTGTGGCCGAGGCGATTGAGAACGGCCGGGGCAAAGTTCATGTCGGTGACACCCTGTGGCAGGCTGCGGGCGCCAACTTTGCGGTTGGCACGTCTGTGAAAGTTGTCTCTGTGGCGGGGACGGTTCTTTCCGTCGAGGCGGCCTAAAGGGCCGCCCCGATCCGGATCGGTCTCAGGAATTGAAATCCTTGGACGCTGATTGCGCCGTGCTGAAATTACTCGACAGTTGGCTTAGGTCCGCATCGGCGTAACTGACGGCGTGGTGGAGGGCATTGGCGGTGGCGTTCACTGCCTGCTTCACCATCTGTACGGCAGGTGCTGGCATGCTCGCGGCTGTTGCTGCCATTTCCATAGCCTTCTCGACGACCTTCCCGTCGTCAGCGATTTCATCAACCAGTCCCCAGTCCAGCGCGTGGTCGGCGCCCATGCGCTCGCACAGAATGCAAATTCGTTTGGCGCGGGCGGGGCCCACAAGCGTGATGAGGCGGGGAAGGGCTCCCCATTGCAGATTGATGCCGATTTTTACTTCTGGCACGTAGAGAAAAGCATCGCGGCCCATGACCCGCCAGTCGAGAGCCAAGGGAAGAGCGACGCCTGCACCAACAGCCATGGTTTCAATGGCGGCGATGGTGATCTGTGGGATGTCCTCCCAGGCCCGGCAAAGATTGACGCCCGCATAATAGGTGCGGCGCAATTCCAGGTCGCTTTGTCCGCCTGAGAAACGTTGCTGGCGTTCTTTCAGGTCGATGCCAGCGGAGAAGGAGGTGTCTGTTCCAGTCAGCACCACTGCATGTGTCTCCAGATCGTCCTGGAACGTCCGCGCCACTTCGGTCAACTCAGAAATAACTTCCTGATTGAAAGCGTTGCGATTGCCTTTGCGGTCAAAGCGCACCAGCGCAACGGCGCCTCTCTTTTCAATTGTTACGGTGTTCCAGGTCATCTTGTTCTCCTTTTCAATTTTCTTTTTGTTGTCGCGTTGTCCGCCAAATGTTTCTAGAGATAGGGCGACATGAGATGTGCGAGATTGTCCCGCAGTCTGACGGTGAGGGGCCGTGCGCGCAGCAGCTCGGCTGTTTCGCGCGTTGCGTTGGCGATTTTTTCGTCGATAAAGGTGTTCAGTTCCTGGGCAAGGCTGGGATCGTAGCACTCCAGATTGAATTCGAAGTTGAGGCGCAGGCTGCGGGGATCCCAATTGGCTGATCCCACCAGGCTCCACAATCCATCAACGGTCATGATTTTTGCGTGGTCGAACGGGCCATCGCTCATCCATATGCGGCATCCGCTGGCGGCAAGATCGTCGAGCTGGGCGCGGCCCGCCCAGGCCATATAGAAGAGGTTGTTTTTCTGCGGCATCACAATGTCGACGACAACGCCCCGCATGGCGGCGAGGGACAGGGCGGTCATCAGGTCCGTGTCGGGCAGGAAGTAGGGGGTCACAATCCGAATTTGGTGTCGGGCCTGAGACAGGGCTGCTAACAGGGTCCAGCGGATTGTGTTGCGATGCATGTCGGGGCCTGCGGGCAGGCCTCTGGCGATGGCGGGTCCTGCCTCGTCAAGATGAGGCCTCCAATGATCGCCGACAAGAATTTCTCCGGTGCTGAAGCGCCATTCATGGGCGAAGGCTGCCATCAGGTGCGCGACAAGAGGCCCTTCGACGCCGTAGTGAAAGTCCCGCACCGCATGCTTGGGGTTTTTGGCCAGCAAATTCCCGGCAGCGATATTCATTGATCCCGTGAACCCCTTTTTGCCGTCAACGACCAGAATTTTTTGGTGATTGCGGAGGTTGAGGTAAGGCATTTTCCAGGGGAGAAAGGAGTGTAGAAACCGGACGTGGGGAATATCTGCTTTCGCCAGTTGTTTGACCATGGAGGGGAAGGAATACCAGGCCCCCACGCCGTCGATGAGAATGCGGACTTTGATGCCGCGCATATGGGCCTTTTTCAATGCCTCCAGAAAGAGCTGCCCTGCGGCATCATTGTTGAAAATGTAGGTGGAGAGGGCAACGCTCTTTTGTGCCCCATCGATGGCGGCTATCATGGCCGGATAGGCCTCGTCGCCATTGCGCAGCACGGTGATGCGGTTGCCCAGTGTGTAGGGGATGGTCGCGATCTGCCGGCCAATTTTTGACATCTGGGCCAGATGTGTTTCGCCGGTCAAGGTGGCGATCGCGTTGGTCGTGCGGCTTTCGTCTGGAAGTTCCAGTGACCCCGTCGCATGGCCTCCCGCGCGCAATTCTTCGGCGCGGCGCGCAATCCGGTTGATGCCGAAAATCAGGTAGACCGCCCACCCAAACACCGGCAGCAATATGATGACCCCCAGCCAGGCCACAGCCGCGCGAACATCGCGCTTGGTCATAAGGGCGTGGCCAGCGGCGCCGCCAGCGGCGAGCAGGTTGATTAGGCCCAACAGGACGGGCCATAGCTCAAAAGCAGCTTGAGGGACTTGTGTCTCCATGCTCCTAGACTATGCGGGTCGGGCTGGGCCTGTCATGTGTTGTTTAAAACCGCAATGACGTACCAAAGTGCAAGGCTCGATCTTCCCCCGGGAAGAACCGCTCAATGGCATTGCCACCCAGCACGAGAATATCTGCGCGATCTGCGTAACGCTCGTCGGTAAGATTTGTGACCCGACCAAATATCCCCACCGTTTCCGTAAGGGCAAATTGTGCTCTCAGGTTAAACAGGTCGTGTCCCCTATAGGTCGAGGTGTTCCCGGCATCCATGGCGTAGCTCCCTACGTGGACCCACTCAAGCTCAGCGCGCGCCCGGCCTTCATGGAAGGTGTATCCAAGGCGCACATTGGCCAGCGTTCTCGGTGCGGTATCGATGTCATCGCCGGACGTGATGGTACTCGATGCGGTTGCCGCAGTGCGGTTGAAGTCATACTGGTGCACGGCGTAGGTCGCAGATCCCGACAGATCAAAACCGGCTCCCAGTGGCACATACGCTTCGATTTCAACGCCGTAATGTGTGGTCTCGCCATTGGGGACGTTCAGACCGGCTGA
>CAZFHW010000043.1:10412-19142 GCA_964518885.1 uncultured Parvibaculum sp.
CGATTTCAACGCCGTAATGTGTGGTCTCGCCATTGGGGACGTTCAGACCGGCTGAATCACGGAAGAAGAAGTTGCTCTTCTCCATATAGTAGGTGGCAAGTTCAAAATCGACGCCCTGCAGATTGCCGCGTGTTCCGATTTCGAGACTGTCTGTGCGTTCGCTTTCCACCTGGCCGGGTATTTGTGCGCTTTGTAAGCGGTACAGGTCGGTTGTCTGAGGCGCGCGAGCGCCGCGGGCGAGGTTTACAAATCCGGTCAGGTTTTCGCTAAACGCATGGGTGATCCCCAGTTTGGGGGTCACATTGAAAAATTCATCTACCCGATCCGGTGTGCGTTGAAAGCGGCCAACCGTGTTGTCGACTGTGTTGTTGGTGTAGTCGTAGCGGGTATATTCGAAGCGCGCGCCTGCGGTTATTTTGGTGGCGTCGGAGAGTGACCAGACGGAATGTACATACGGTGCCGTCACCACCGCTTCAACATTATAATCATAGTGTTGCCCCTGAACGAAGACGCCAAAAAGGGTAGGTCCGGATTGGAATTCGCGCAGATAGCCTTGTGTGTATTCTACGTCGATACCGGTAATGACCTGGTGGTCGCCGGTCAGGTTCATGATGTAGGCGGTTTGAACGCCGGTGCTCCAATGGCCGTTTTCTTCCAGAGGGTCACCCGGCAGAAAATGTTGCAGGAAGTCCATCTCGTTCACCCTTGCATAGGGCGTGACAGCAAGTGTGTTGCCATTGTCGAAGTCATGTTCCCAGCGGACAGCGATGCGGCTTGACCAGGTATCGCGAAATGCTTCTGGGTTGGGGTTGGTCTTGCGCAAAGCGTCGTCTCGGTAGGCGTCGTCGCCTCGGACAAACCCTGCTGTTTCCTGATTGAGGTTTTGTCCGGCGAATGTTGCGCGGACATAGTCGCGGGCGCCGCGATAGTCGTAACGCAGCTGCAGCTTCTGTTGATCAAACCCGGAATCTTCTCTGAACCCGCCATCCTCTGCCAGGACGAGATTGGCGCGGGCGGCATGGTTTCCTGTGCCGGCACTCGTGGAGCCAACGAAGCGCCGCAGGCCGTGAGGACCAGCGGAGACCCGTATATCTGTTTCAGGCGTAACCGTTGGTGCGGCAGATAAGACATTGA
Source organism: uncultured Parvibaculum sp. (assembly GCA_964518885.1). Classification (GTDB taxonomy): domain Bacteria; phylum Pseudomonadota; class Alphaproteobacteria; order Parvibaculales; family Parvibaculaceae; genus Mf105b01. The sequence continues at coordinate 11,547 of CAZFHW010000043.1, forward strand.
TGAGACCGTGAACGGCATTGGAGCCAAACCGGGCGCTTGCCGGACCGCGTATGATTTCAACGCCGTCGGCGGTTTCGGTGATGGCATCAAACAAGCCGTTTACGTTCGCAAAGCCTGCGGCGCGAAAGGGCACGCCGTCTTCCAGATAGAGAAAGGAACCAGCCCCGGCACCGCCCGTCAGAACAGGCGAGCGAATGGCCGTCAGATGTTCCTGACCCGATCCGTGCTGAACAAAAACACCCGGTGCCCGGTTCACCAACTCACTCGGATGGTCGGGAGCGATGAGCTGGATGTCGGTTTTGTCGATGCGGGTGATGTTTCCAGGATGAGTGGATCTTGGGGTGCCCTGTCCGGTCGCCGTGACCAGCAGTTCGTCCAATTGGACGGAGCCCTCAGCCTGGACGGTATTGGGCACGGTTAGGAGCGCCAGGCCCACGCAAATAGCCCCTGACGACAGATCGAAACGCAACGCTGACATACTATTTCCCCCATTCGCTGCGGCTATCTGACCGTGATAGGTTTGGCAGCTTAAATCCTCAGGTACTATCTAGAGGGTCGAGGGGTTTTTTTCAAACCGGGCCCAGGGCGGATTTGATCTCGAGATGTAGAGGTGAAAGCATATGTTCCCCATTTCAGATGATAATCCGACGGCGGTGCGCCCCTACGTTACCTGGGGGATAATTGCTGCGTGTACCTTGATTTTTGTCTGGCAAAGCGGCTTGCCACCCGGTGCGGCGGAAGCGGTTTTTCTCACCTATGGTGCAGTTCCAGCACATATTTTCGAGCCAGAAGTGACAGCAAACTTTCGCGTGCTGCCCGAATTTACCTTGATCAGCAGTCAATATCTGCATGGGGGCATCATGCATCTGTTTGGCAATATGCTCTATCTCTACATTTTCGGGGACAATGTTGAAGCCGCAATGGGGCGCCTGCGGTTTTTTATTTTTTACACGGTTACAGGTGTTGCGGCTGCTCTCAGCCATGCCCTGCTGGTGACATCGTCAGGTATTCCACTGGTTGGGGCCAGTGGAGCGATCTCAGGTGTGCTTGGCGCCTATCTGGTGCTCTATCCCCATGCGCGTATTCGCGTTCTGTTCATTCTACTGCCGCTGCCGATCTTTCGGATATTTGCAATCCGCGCCGTTTTTGTGCTCGGCATTTGGTTTGCCATACAATTTGGAAGTGCGGCAATGAGCACGACCGGCGAAGGGGGCGTCGCGTTCTGGGCGCATGTGGGAGGCTTTGTGGCAGGCATTGTCATGCTGCCTTTTTTCAAAAACCGTGACGTGCCTTACTGGCACCCCGCTGCCATTACGCAGTTTGATGCCCGCGAGAGAGAAGGGGCGTTGCCCGACGGGGAAGAAATACCGGACACGCAAAAAGGGCCTTGGCGTAGACGGTCAAAACCTCGGCGTGGGCGTCAGCGTGGGCCTTGGGGCGGCAGGCAATAAAAGCGGTGTGGTCGGGCTCTGTCAGTCGCCGCTGCTCATGTGAGACTGGAGATAGTTCTGAATGCCGACTTTGCCGATAAGTTCAATTTGGGTCTCGAGGAAGTCGATATGCTCTTCCTCGTCTTCCAAAATGCGCTCGAAAATCTCGCGGGAGACATAGTCAGAAACGCTCTCGCAATAGCCAATGGCTTCTTTGTAGAACTTATGTCCGTCATGTTCTGCGGCGAGGTCTGCTTCCAGACATTCTTTCACATCTTCGCCGATGCGTAGGCGATGAAGATCCTGCAGATTGGGAAGACCTTCCAGAAACAAAATGCGCTCGATGAGGGTGTCGGCGTGCTTCATCTCATCGACGGACTCATCAAACTCAATTTTCCCCAAGCGCTTCAGACCCCAGTTGTCGTACATGCGGGCGTGGAGGAAGTACTGATTGACGGCTGTGAGTTCCAGCTTGAGGGCGCCGTTCAGAAATTCGATGACCTTGGTGTCGCCTTGCATGTCTCACTCCGTAGGGGGTTAGGCAAGGTTCAACATCTCACGAGCGAGATTGCCTGCCTGTGCCTAAACATCCGGAATTTTGGAGAGAAAAACAAGCGCGCGTGCTGTCTGTTAGTCAGCCGCGATTGCAAGCTTCAGTGTGGGGCGCGCTTTTGCCTGCGATTGAGAGGCGACACTGACTTTGTCGCGCATGTGTTCGACGCAGGAACCACATCGCGGCGAGCATCCGTGATGCCGAAAAACATCCGATACTGTCTTTGCGCCACTGTTCAGCGCAATTGCAACCTTGCGGTCATTTAAAGCATTGCAGATGCAAACGTACATGCGAGTGCCTGTCATTGTCGGTACTCGTTATAAGTAGGGTTTATAATAATGATTGTCAATTACATAACCGGATTTGAGCGGTTATGTCGCAGATCCGTCGAATCGGCCATTTTCCAAGGATTTTTGTGAATTATCGAGGGTAATTGCCTAGATAACGCCGGCCCGCAAGAAGTCGTGGAGGTGGACTAATCCGACGGGGCGATCCGCTTCGACGATAAAAATGCTGCTGATCTTGTTGTCGTTCAGGAAATTCAGTGCCTCTGAGGCCAGCGTTTCGGGGGTCAGTGTTTTGGGGGCAGCGGTCATGATTTCACCCGCTGTGCGGCCCAAAAGGTCCGATCCCATGTGGCGGCGTAAATCACCGTCTGTGATCAGGCCGACGAGTTTTCCCTCCGGGCCCAAAACGCCGATACACCCAAGCCCTTTGCGGGTCATGACGAGGATCGCCTCGCTCATTGGGACGTCGGGGCCCGTGAGCGGCATTTCTTCTCCCTGATGCATGATGGCGCTTACGTGTGCGAGCATCGCCCCCAGCTTTCCACCAGGGTGAATGTTCTTGTAGTCACTGGCGTCAAATCCCTTGCGTTCCAGCAGGGCCATCGCGACCGCGTCCCCAAGCGCCATCTGCATGGTCGTTGAGGTGGTCGGGGCAAGCCCGTTGGGGCACGCCTCCTCGACTTTGGGCAGCAGGAGAGTGATGTCAGCCGCCAGCGCCAGCCCGCTGCTCTTGCCGGACGTCATGGCAACAAGGGGAATACCAAACCGCCTCGTATAGTGGATGAGGTCGCGCAGCTCTGCCGTTTCGCCCGACCAGGAAAGGGCAAAGACAACATCGTCTGTGGTTATCATGCCAAGGTCGCCGTGGCTGGCTTCCGTTGCGTGCACGAATTGTGCGGGTGTTCCTGTGGACGCCATAGTGGCCGCAATTTTCTTGCCGACATGCCCACTTTTCCCGATGCCCGTGACAATCACCCGTCCGGTCGCAGAGCCCATTTTTTCGACGGCCTGAACGAAGTCATTGCCGAGGGAGGCAGACAGAGCTTCCAGACCCGCCACTTCCAAAGATAATGTGCGGCGCGCGGTTGCCAAATGTGGTTCTGAGACAGGGTTGGGCATTTTGACCTTTGGGTCTTGAATTTGCAGTTCTCTGCCGCTTTCTGAGGCGGGGGAGCTTGAGGAATAGGTTTATAGCAGACGGATTGAGCCGGCGTACAAACTGTCTCCGCCTGGTCGTGGCATCCCGCCGGATGTTTGCTTTCCGGTAACCATTTCTCGCCATGCTCAAGCCATGTGGCAAAAATTAGTTAACATACGCACGCCGTACTTCACGACCGCCTGTCGCCGTGGTCGAGCGACTGTCTTGGTCGCGGGGATAGCGACGGGTCTTTGTCTTGTTGCGCCGGGAATACTTTTGGCGGAGGACATTCGGGGCCAGGGTGTTGCCGAGCGCCAGTACGAAGCCTTCTCGCCGCAAGGCGTGCGGCTGGGAAGTTTTGTTCTTCGCCCGTCTCTCACTGTGTCGGAAACCTATGACAGCAATGTCTTTGCCTCTGAAACGCGTGTGGTTAACGATTTTGTCACGGAGATTAATCCCAACCTGGTTGTGGAATCTGATTGGGCCAATCACTCCGTCCGGCTTGAGGCGGACCTCGAACAGAACTTGTACGCCTCCCAGACAAATGAAGATGGGACCGAATGGACCATTGTGGGGTCGGCGCGTCTGGATGTGCTGAGCGATACGCAGATCACGGTCGGCTTTCTTTATGGTTCTTTGCGGGAGGATCGAGGCACACCGGATGGGGTGGGGGCGGCAGCTGAACCGACGGAGTTTAGCGAGATGGGGGCCTCTCTCTCGCTTGCGCAGAGCTTCAACCGGCTTTCGATGGAAGTGTCAGCCAATTACACCGAGCTTGATTTTGATGACACGCCCCTTATCGGAGGGGGCTTTGACGACAATGATGACCGGGACCGGAGTGTGTTGGAAATCGCTGTTCAGGTGGGTTACGAACTTGTCGCTGATACGGTTGTATTCCTTCGTGGCACCTACAATGCGCGCGATTTCGACCAGGAAGTTCCTATCGTTCTGGCCGACCGGGATTCTGATGGCTATGAACTTGTTGTGGGAACCTCGTTTGAACTTAGCAGCCTTGCGACGGGTGAAGTGTTTGTCGGGTATCAGGAACAGTCATTTGAAGACCCGGCGTTTGCAGCCGTTTCCAGTGTTGCCTATGGCGTGACGGTCGACTGGTATGTGACACCGCTTACCACGCTACGATTTCGGGCTGACAACACGATCGAAGATACAACATCTGGCGGTGCCTCATCATTCGAACGCCAAAGTGTGCGTGCCGGGCTTGATCACGAATTTTTGCGCAACCTTGTTGCCAGTCTGGACCTTCGATATGTACAGGAAAATTTCCAGGGATCGGCCCGGGAAGACCAAATCTATGGCGTTGAGGTTGGCATTGACTATCTGATCAACCGTGCTTTCACCGTTGGTCTCTTCTATGGCTATGACGAGCGTGATTCAAATTTCATCGGAGGCAGCTTTTCACGCAATGTCGCGGGCATTCGGGTGAAGTCGGAACTATAAGCCTCTAAGCGTCTGTCTCGACCGAATGAGATAGGACAAGCCAGCGGCTCCCATACCAGCCCATTGCCGATCCGGTGAGAACGCCTGCAATATTGGCGGCCAGATCGGAATAGGAAGCCCAGCGGTGTGGCAATAGATATTGTGCGCCCTCCAGGCCTGCGCCGATGGCAATCAGTCCTGCGGCGACCCAAAGCAGGGTCCGCAAGGAGGTTATGAATATCGCGGGAACTGCCGCCAGCAGGGCGTAGGCACTGAAATGGGCCAGCTTGTCGAGCATGTAGGTGTCGGGCACAAAGCCCTCCGGCCACAGGGAAAGACCCGCAATGGCGAGGACGATAATGACCCAACTTAGAAATGCGCTCTGCGGCATCTGCCAAATAACCCTTTTTGTATTCCGTGACATACGCCCTATTGTGCCGACAAAGCGTTAGCGGTTTGTATCCATCGCAAGGAGATAGGTTGGGCATGTTCAAAGTTCCCGTGGTTTTGCTGGCAACACTCCTCGCGATCCTGATTTCCACGCAGGCAGGCGCCGTCCCCACACCCAACCCGCCGCCGGGACTGGTTGACGAGGCATTTGCAAACTGGCTGACGTCGTTCAGGCAGGAGGCGATTGCGGCGGGCATTTCGGGACGGGTATTCGATCAGGCCATGCGCGGCGTGCGGCCGGACCCGCAGGTGCTCACATCCAACGACAATCAGCCGGAATTTGTACGGCCCGTGTGGGACTATCTGGCGTCCGCCATTTCCGACACGCGGGTGGCAAACGGTCAGGAGATGCTGCAGACCCATGGCCGACTTTTGGGGCAGCTGGAGGAGCGCTACGGCGTGGACCGGGAAGTGCTGGTCGCGATCTGGGGACTTGAAACCGGCTATGGCGCCTTCATGGGCACGCACAAGGTTACCCGCGCGCTTGCCACTCTTGCTTACTCCGGCAGGCGGATGAAGTTTGGCCGCGAGCAATTGCTGGCGGCGCTGAAAATCCTGCAGCGGGGCGACATCGAACCTCACGCGATGACCGGATCGTGGGCGGGGGCGATGGGCCACACGCAGTTCATTCCCACCACCTACAATGCCCATGCGGTTGATTTTGATGGGGATGGCAAGCGCGACATCTGGAACAATATTGGCGATGCGCTGGGCTCCACCGGCAATTATCTGGGGCATGCCGGGTGGCTGACGGATGCGCCCTGGGGGGCCGAGGTCGTGCTCCCTGCCGAGTTTGATTATGCGCTTGCCGACAAGAGCATTCAAAAGCCTCTGGCCTATTGGGCGGCCCTTGGTGTGCGGCTGCACGGCGGCGGAGCGGTGGACGCGGGCGCGCGTGATGTGGTCGCCAGTCTGATCCTGCCTGCGGGGCACAAAGGACCGGCGTTCCTCATCCGCAAGAACTTCCGCACCGTGCTGCGCTACAATAATTCCACGTCTTACTCGCTCGCGGTGAACCTGCTGGCGGACCGGTTCCGGGGACGGGGCGACATCCGCGCTGCCTGGCCCACTGATGACAGGCCACTTGGGCGCACGGAGCGCGAAGAGCTGCAACGGCTGCTGACCGCGAAGGGCCACGACACGCAAGGCTTTGATGGCATTATTGGGGGCAACACCCGCAAAGCGCTGCGGGCCTGGCAATTGACGCAGGGGCTCCCCGCCGATGGCTATCCCACGGCGGCGCTGCTTGGGCGGCTTCGGCGGTAAGGGATTGCGGGGGCATTTCCCCGGTGCGTTTTTGACAAGGTTTTTGTTCATTTACGCACAGTTAAAGGCTGGCCCCGCACCGCGTTCCTCGCCATACTCCCGGCAAATTAATCAGGGTTACCAGCAAGCCCACCAAATGGTTGCGGGCGAGGGAGTGTCATATGAAAACGGCTATCACAGAACTTTTTGAGATCGAGCATCCGGTCATTCAGGGTGGCATGCACTATGTCGGCTTTGCGGAAATGGCGGCTGCCGTTTCCAATGCAGGGGGGCTGGGGATCATCACGGCGCTCACACAGAAGTCGCCTGAAGATCTGGCCAAGGAAATCGGTCGCTGCCGGGAGATGACGGACAAGCCCATCGGGGTCAACCTCACCTTCCTGCCGGGTTTTGCCACACCGGATTATCCGGGCTACATCAAGGCGATCATTGATGGCGGCGTGAAGATTGTTGAGACCGCCGGTCGCTCGCCGGAAGCCTATCTGCCGCCCCTGAAAGAGGCTGGCATCAAGATCATTCACAAGTGCACCTCGGTGCGCCATTCGCTGAAAGCGGAGCGCATTGGCTGCGACGCGGTGAGTGTGGACGGTTTTGAATGTGGTGGTCACCCGGGTGAAGATGACATTCCCAACATGATCCTGCTGCCTCGCGCGGCGGAAGAATTGAAAATCCCGTTCGTCGCCTCTGGCGGCATCGGCAATGCACAGCAGCTGGTGGCAGCGCTGGCGCTTGGTGCCGAGGGCATCAACATGGGAACGCGCTTCATCGCCACCAAGGAAGCGCCTGTGCATCAGAACGTGAAAGACGCGCTGGTTGCAGCCAGCGAGCTTGATACGCGCCTCATCATGCGGTCGTTGCGCAATACAGAGCGCGTGCTGACCAATCCGGCTGTTGAAAAGATGATCGAGATCGAAAAAGAAAAAGGCGATGCCACAACCATCGAAGATGTGATGGAATTTGTGGGCGGCGTTTATCCCAAGATCATGCAGGAAGGCACGATGGAAGCCGGAGCCTGGAGCTGTGGCATGGTTGTCG
>CAZFHW010000044.1:0-3950 GCA_964518885.1 uncultured Parvibaculum sp.
TTCGGCTCTGTTGGATGGAACATGGTGTTCTCCAGCCGGTAGTCGCCATGCGCAATGCTCGTCATGTCATCGTCAGGAATGTTTTCGGGGAGGTAGACGATCAAGTCTTCCATGGGCTGCACATGTTCGGTTTCAGCCGCGCGGTATTGTTTGATCCAGCGCCCGATTTGCCGTGCATAGTAATTTCCCGGGCGACCGTAATCTTCCAGACCGATCTCTGCATATTTGACGGCATGGAGTTTTGTCAGCGTTTCGTTCATCTGATCGTAAATGGCCCGGCGTTCGTCGACGCTGAAACCTGGTAATTGCGGATCGCGCAAGACCCGGCCATCCAGGTAATCCATGACATAGAATTCAGTCCCGATCACCTCAACATCCATACACAGCGCGCGCATGAGGGGGACAGGCACATCTGTCTGGGCGAGCGCCTTCATCACTCTGTACTCGCGGTCCACCTGGTGGGCACTAGGCAGCAGGGTACCAGGCGGCTTTTTGCGCATGACATAGCGTTTGCCACCTGAGGTGAGCAGGAAGGTGGGGTTTGACTGCCCGCCGGAAAACTGACGAACCTCAAGGGATCCCGTGAACCCTTCAACGTTGGCTCGGCAAAAATCTTCCAGATGTCCGACGTGAAATTGATGCACCGAACGAATGTCGATGGTTTCTGCGTTTGGTTGTGTTGGATTACTCATCGGCTGCTCCCAGGTTTCCTTTTGAAAGGCATAGCAACTCAAGCTGGCGCATGCAAAGGGATCAAAAAAGGCCGGGCGAAAGGTGCGCCCAGCCTAGGTGTTTCAAGGGTATAAGCGGATCAGACAGCACCCGCTCTTTGCGCATAATACCACCCCAGTTCCGCAAGAGGGCGCACCTGGCTGCCTGTTTGGGTGGCGTGTTCGCTGGCCGCAGTGCCATCGCGAACCCGGCCGACAATGCCCTGCAAAATGCCGCCCAGGCGGAAGAGATTGTAGGCGAAGTAGTAGTCCACATTATCGATCCCTTTGCGCCCTGTCTGTTCGCAATACATGGCGACATATTCGTCGAGCGTCGGGATGCCAAGGTCGCCGAGGTTGGAGTCCATCAATGTGGCCGTTCCGGCAGACTGTCCACCACTCGGCATGATCCATTGCATCATGTGGTAGGTGAAGTCCCCAAGCGGGTGGCCAAGCGTTGAAAGTTCCCAATCAAGAACAGCGATCACCCTGTCTTCGGTGGGGTGCAACACCATGTTATCCAGGCGGTAGTCACCATGAACAATGCTGGTCGCATCGTCCTCAGGGATATTGTGCGGCAACCAATCCATCAGCTTATTCATCTCCGGAATGGATTCGGTTTCGGACGCCACATATTGTTTTGACCAACGTGAAATCTGGCGCGCGAAATAGTTGCCCGGCTTGCCAAAGTCGCCAAGACCAATCGCCTCATAGTCAACAAGGTGAAGCTGTGCGATCGCCCTATTCTCAGCGGCGTAGATGGCACGGCGTTGGTCGGGCGCCATTCCGGGAAGCAGCGGTTCCCAAAGGATGCGACCTTCCACCATATCCATGACATAGAAAATGGTTCCCAGGATGCTTTCGTCATTGCACATCACGTATGTTTTAGGGACGGGGTAATCAATCGTGCCCAGCGCGGTGATGACTTTGTATTCCCGGTCAACAGCATGCGCGGACGGCAGCAGCTTTCCCGGTGGTTTGCGCCGCAGAACATATTTTTTATTGGGCGTTATCAATTGGTAGGTCGGGTTGGATTGCCCCCCTTTGAATTCGCGCACGGTAAGCGGTCCTTCAAAGCCTTCAACATGCTCGTTGAGATAGTCGGTTAGGATTTTCTCATCGAACCGATGTTGCTCCATCACGTCTTGCGTGCCGGAAAACGTTTCCTGGCGACCGGTTGTTTCGGGCTCACTCATCGACCCACCTCCCTCATTTTTTGTAAACAATTATGCAGACTTTTTTTCCCGGGCAACGGCTCGGTAGCCAATGTCGCGCCGACTAAATCCTTGTGGCCAGTCAATGGCATCAACCGCTTGATAGGCCCGCGCCTGTGCTTTTGAAACAGTGCGGCCCAGCGCTGTCACCGCGAGGACGCGTCCCCCAATGGCTGTGATTTTGTTGCCGTCGCGTTTTGTTCCGGCGTGAAAAATCTCTATCCCTTCTGCCGCACCAGCCTCAGAGAGCTTCTTGATCTCTGAGCCTTTCTCGTACGCTTCCGGATATCCTTTTGACGCCATGACAACGGCCAGAGCCGCGTCATCGTTCCACTCCAGATCAATTTGATCGAGGGTCCCATCATGGCAGGCCACCAGGGCGGGTAATAGATCAGACATCAGACGTGCCATCAGAACCTGACATTCGGGATCCCCGAAGCGCACGTTGAATTCGATAAGCTGGGGGCCGGACCGGGTGATCATCAGCCCGACAAAAAGCACGCCCTTGAAGGGCATACCTTTTTCGGCCATCGCCGCCAGGGTTGGTTTGACGATCTTGTCCATCACCGCAAACGTCATGCTGACCGAAATAACGGGGGCGGGGGAATAGGCACCCATGCCGCCGGTGTTGAGACCGGTATCGCCTTCGCCCACACGTTTGTGATCCTGGGCGCTGGCGAGCGGCACGGCGTTGACGCCGTCACACAGAGCAAAGAAGCTGGCTTCTTCGCCTTCAAGCCATTCCTCGATGACAATCTCCGCTCCCGCGCTGCCAAACTTGCCGCCAAAGATCTCGTCAATAGCGGCCTCAGCTTCGGCCTCTGTTTCGGCCATGATGACACCTTTACCAGCTGCCAGACCATCAGCCTTGACCACGATAGGCGCGCCATGCAGCTCCACATAAGTCTTGGCTTCATCAGCGCTGGCAAAGCGGCCATAGGCTGCTGTGGGGATGTCATAGTCGGCGCAGAGGTCCTTGGTGAACCCTTTGGAGCCTTCCAGTTGCGCGGCGGCAGCGGTCGGGCCGAAGGATTTAATCTCTTCCGCATCCAGCCGGTCCACCAGACCGTTCACCAGCGGATCCTCGGGACCCACCACAACAAAATCGATACTTTTTTCACCACAAAACTGGACGATGGCGTCAAAATCATTGACCCCCATGTCAACGCAGGTGGCAATTTCAGCAATGCCAGCATTGCCTGGGGCGCAGTAAAGCTCTCCCAAAAGAGGGCTGGACATAATGGCCCATGCCAGTGCGTGTTCGCGCCCGCCTGAGCCGATAATGAGAACGTTCATACGACGTTGGTCCTTGAATTCCCTGCCTGACCTTATAGCGGTCTTTGACATTCCTTGTATCATGGGCGGCGATTCCGGCAAACCACACCGGAGACAGGCGTGTTACCCAAATATCCCCTACGTAACAACAGTTTAGACGAAAGAACGCGATCCTGATGGATGCCGAAAACGCACCGGGCAACGCCCACGAATTCTCCGTCACTGAACTATCTTTCGCCCTCAAAAGGACGGTGGAGGAAAATTTCGGTTATGTGCGGGTAAAAGGCGAAGTCGGCAGGGTCAGCCGTCCGGCCTCGGGGCATATCTATCTTGATCTGAAGGATGATAAATCGGTCCTGAACGGGGTCATTTGGAAGGGCGTTGCCTCCAAACTCAAGGTCAAGCCGGAGCAGGGACTGGAGGTGGTCTGCACGGGCAAACTGACGACTTTCCCCGGCCAGTCGCGCTATCAGATTGTCATCGAACAAATGGAGCTGGCGGGCGTTGGGGCCTTAATGGCCTTGCTGGAACAGCGCAAGAAGGCTCTCGGCGCCGAAGGTCTGTTTGATGCCTCCCGCAAAAAACCACTGCCCTTTCTCCCGCAAGTGATCGGCGTGGTGACCAGCCCGTCGGGCGCGGTTATTCGAGACATTCTTCATCGCCTCCGGGATCGCTTTCCACGCCATGTGCTGGTCTGGCCGGTCCGGGTGCAAGGCGAGCAGTCCGCAGACGAAGTGGCGCGTGCAATTGA
>CAZFHW010000044.1:4050-18849 GCA_964518885.1 uncultured Parvibaculum sp.
TACGGGTTCTCGACAATGCCAGGCGTCTGGTGCGGGCGGAGACCCGAAAAGTCAGTGAGTTGAGTGCACGCCTGGAAGGCCTCGCGCGAGGATTGCCGAAGATTGATGATCTGCTGGCGCTTCCCGGACAACGGCTGGATCATGCCAGTCAGCGTCTGGGGCTAGGGTTGGGGGCAGCTGCGGGGGCAAAACGCGCTCATTTTGAGCGGGTTGCAGCAGGTCTATCCCTCCGGCCTATAGCCTCTTCGCTGGCTCAGGGCAGAAACCGGACAAACGAGCTGGCAGGCCGTGCGGTGCAAGCCCAGCGGCGCCATTTTGGGGATTTGGGAGGGCGCTTGGCGCAGGCCGGGCGATTGCTGGACTCCTATAGCTATCAAGGCGTGCTGGAGCGCGGGTTTGCGTTGGTCCGCGACGCGGCGGGGAGCCCGGTCCGGAGCTCGGACGGCATTACCGTCGGGGAGGCACTGGAGCTGGAATTCTCTAAGGGGGACCGGCTGGCCGTAACAGCCTCTAAATCGGGCTCTCAACAAGGAGAGCCCAGGGTTTCAGCTAAAAAGCCAACTGGCCCGTCCAAGCCAAAAAATGTAAACCAGGGCCAATTGTTTTAGGCGCTGTCGAATTGCGCTGGAAACCATATTTGCAGCGCGTCCATGACAGGCGCGGCGTTACAGAGTAGATTGCAGCACATGAACCGGCACGAAGATAATTTTAACGGCAACAAAGCAGAGCTTGTCTATGGAGATGGCGAATACCACGTCGTCCGCCGTGGCAGTTATGTGCTGTGTACGGTGACGGGGGAGCGTATTTTGCTGGACGATCTGCGCTATTGGCATGCCGACCGGCAGGAAGCCTATGTGGATGCCGCCGCCGCGCTGAAGCGCGAACTCGAACTGATGGCCAGCAAATGATTGGTGTATCCGCTCGTTTCCGGTCTGCCGTCGCTTCCTTCGTGGTTTTTCTGAGTGTTGTTATTTCCATCAGTCCTGTCACTGCGCAAAGCAGAGTGGAACTGATGGGCGAGGCAATTCAGGGTGGGGTCATCATCGGTCAGACGGAAATCGGAACGAAGGCTGTTCTGGACGGCGAGCCGCTCATGGTGTCGGACGCGGGACGCTTTGTTTTCGGTTTTGATCGCGACCATACCAGTACGGCCCACCTTGATCTGGAATATCCCGATGAGACACGCGAGAGCCTCCTGATAGAAGTGGCGGTGCGCGAGTACGATGTTCAGCGCATTGAAGGGGTGGCCTCAAGATATGTCAGCCCCTCTGCGGAACAGCTGGAGCGCATTCGCCGTGAAGGGGTCATCAAGCGGGCCGCCAGGCCGCACAATACGGACGCAGACTGGTTTGCCGAAAACTTCATTTGGCCGGTGAAGGGAACGATTACCGGCACCTTCGGCCTGGCCCGTTTTTTCAACGGGGAAGCGCGTCGCCCTCATTATGGGGTGGATATTGCAGCGTCCACCGGCACGCCGATCGTTGCGCCTGCGCCTGGGATTGTAACCCTTGCAGAACCAGATCTCTATTTTGAAGGAGGTCTGATCTTCATCGACCATGGACAGGGATTGATCAGCGCATTGATGCACTTGAGCAGTGTTGATGTTGAGGTCGGTGATCAGGTCACACAAGGCGACATTATCGGCGCGGTTGGCGCTACCGGCCGCGTGACGGGTGCCCACCTCGACTGGCGCATGTATTGGCGTTCAGCTCATGTTGATCCGGCTTTGTTGGCAGGAGAAATGCCTGCACCCAAGCCTCTGGAACGGCCACAAAACAGCGCTGGTACTCAGTAACAGTTAGGCATCCGCAGGCCAGCGATTGTGAAGCCACAACCATTGCGCTGGGTTGGCCCGTATTTCTGCTTCCAGAAAATCATTGAGAACCTGGGTGATCCGCGCCGTTTCCTGCTTGGGGTCGGCGTCCATGTTCACCTCAATGGGCGCGTGGAACACCTGTTCAAAATGAACGCCGTCGGTTCGCTTCATCGACACCGGCACAATGGGAATGCCATAGCGGGTTGCCATGGTTCCCGATGCCGCCGGCGACATGGCCTTGCGCCCGAACAGCGTTGCTTCAATCCCGTCATTCATTTTCTGGTCAACCAGCATGCAGATAAAGCCATGCTCGCGCACCGTGCGAATGAGAGTGCGGGCCCCCTTCGGGCCTTTGGGAATTTGCACCGGGAAGATGGCCCGAGATCGAAGCCTGGTGATCCAATTATCGATGGTGGGGTTGTTGGCATGGCGATAGACCTCGCCACCCGTAAGTCCGTTCAGGTTCACCGCCAGTGGCATCAGTTCCCAGTTTGCGAAATGGCCGGATACCAGCAATGCCCCACGATCTTTGAGGGCGAGCAATTGATCCATGCCTCTAACGGAGACGCGGGAACGATGTGCGGGCTCGCGGAATTTGTCGAGATGGGCGTATTCGGCAATTGTTCGCCCGATATTGTCCCACATATCCCGGATGATCTGATCGACTTCACTGGCGGACAGGTCGGGCAGCGCGCGTTCGATATTTTGTCGCGCGCGGCGTGTCACCCCCACATGGGGTCCAATGGTTCGGCACAACCAGCCGCTGAACGCTGATGAGGCCTCAAGCCCCAGAAGTTTGAAGAGACCGAGTGGCAACAGCGCCCCGGCGGCTTCCAGTCTATATCTGAGGGCTTTGTTCTTCACGTAAAGGTCCAGCTTACTGTTGAGCTAAGGGTGCGCTTATACCAGATGCGGGCCTCAAGGTCAGGTGCTTCGTGTGCCAGGGGGGGCATAGGTATGGCTGGCCCGAGCGGCGGCCAGATGTTTGCTCAGGAGGGCATCCAGTGCGGGGAGCTCTCCAAATCGGGCCGAGACAGGAAGGACCAGGCTCTCATCAAAAAGCCGTCTACCCGCAGGCTCCGTCAGGGCTTTGAGACGCATCGCATCTTTCTGCGTGGTGACAAGTTTGGCTCCCATTTCAGCCGCGAGTTGCAGCAGTGTTTCCGCGTCCAATTCCGTAAAAGCATGATGGTCGGGAAACGCACGTGTGGCTTTGATGTCGGCCTTGAGCGAGCGAAGGGTCGCAAAGAATTTTTCTGGTCGCCCGATCCCGGCATAGGCAATCAGCGCCTGACCCTGGATCGCTTGAACGGCATCAGCATCAGGCTCCAGTTGAGCATGAAAAGTGGGGCAGCTGTGCGCAGCGGCAGCCTCCGCGACGTTGGCGGGAAGGGGGGAAGCCCCCAAAGCCACCATCGCCGTCGTTCGCGCCAACGCTTGGGCGAGAGGTTCGCGCAGAGGCCCCGCAGGGATCACACGTCCATTGCCAACACCTGCACCTGTGTCGACAACAATCAGAGACATGTCTTTGTGCAATCGGGGGTTTTGAAACCCATCATCAAGTACAACAACACTGGCTCCTGCCTGTTCAGCGGCGTGAGCACCCGCAACGCGGTCAGCCGCAATCCACGCTGGCGCATGGGTTGCGAGCAATAGAGGCTCGTCGCCGACTTGGGAGGCTGTGTGATGGCTTGGGTCAACCCGTGTTGGTCCGGTTTCACTGCCGCCATACCCGCGACTAAGGAAATGAGGCTGCTCCCCAAGTGCCTTCAGTCGGTCGCACACCGCAATCGCAACCGGTGTCTTGCCCGCACCGCCTGCCGTAAAATTGCCGATACAGATGACCGGGATGCTGATCCGCTCCGGCACTGTCATGCGTTGGCGCAAGCGCGCACCGAATGCGTAGAGGAAGGCTGCCGGGCCGAAAAGAAATTGTTTCGTCTTCGCGCCCAACGAGGGCCGACCGTCTGGATACCAAAAATCGGGGCTCTGCATTATGTGGCCCTCTGGATCGGAGGTGAGATTGCGGTTCTGGGGGGAAGCAAAGGGACCAGCAGCGCGCTCATGCGTTTAGCGGTGCCTGATGATTTTGCAGCGACCTCCATGCCTTTCCTGGCTTGTTCCGATGCCACTACCTGGTCGGTGAGCAAGTGGTGAACGGCAGTTGTCAAATCATCCTCGGTCATGGTTTGGAGTGCCGCACCTGCTTCTGTGAGTGTTTCCACTGAAGCGTCAAAATTATACATGCTCGGGCCGAACAATATTGCGCTGTTGAGCCGGGCCGCTTCCATGGGGTTATGTCCCCCCACATCAATGAAGGAGCCGCCAAGGAAGGCGATAGGGGCGAGGCGGAAGAACAGGCCCATCTCTCCCAGCGTATCAGCGAGATAGATGGCGGTGTCAGGGGCGAGAAGTTCCCCTTTGGAGCGCTGGGCAACAGTGAGGCCTAGTTTCCGTAGGTCCGAGGCGATGGCGGACCCCCGCACCGGATGACGCGGAGCGACAATCGTCAAAAGATCGGGGATGTCGCGCTTCACCCGTTCGTGAACACGCGCAACAAGTGCTTCTTCGCCCTCATGCGTGCTGGCGGCAAGCCAGCACGGGCGCGCACTTCGTTGCTGCTGGAGCGCATTCAGATCATTCTCGTTGATGGGAAGTGGAAGCGCGTCATCTTTCAGGTTTCCCGGCACGGACACATGCGCGGCGCCGAGGCGACGAAGGCGCATCGCGGTTTTCTCCTCCTGTGCGAGCACCATCTCAAACGCGCCGAGCAAGCGGGCGATAGACTTGGGTGCGCGTCGCCACCCGTTGAAAGAACCCTCCGAAAAACGCGCATTGGCAAGGACCATCGGAATGTGCCGTTCATTCGCTCCAAGAATCAGGTTGGGCCACAACTCAGACTCAATCATCACGCCAAGGTCCGGCTGCCAGTGAGCGAAAAACCGAGCACAATAGGCAGGATGATCCAGGGGAATAAACTGATGGATGGCATGAGGCGGAAGCCGGTCGGCCATAAGCTGCGCCGAGGTCAATGTTCCGGTGGTGACCAGAAAATGAAGATCAGAACGTTCAACACTGAGTTGTTCTATCAGAGGCAGAACGGACAGAGACTCGCCGACACTGGCGCAGTGAAGCCAGATCAGGGGGCCATCAGGACGAGGGAGGGAGGCAATTCCCCGCCGCTCCCCAATCCGATCAGGATCCTCTTTCCCCTGAACCATGCGCCGGCGCAGCAGGAAATTGGCGAAGGGACCTCCAACACCGGTAAGGCGCCGGTAAAGAGAAAGACCCAGCGTATCGCGGTGCGGACCTTTCAACGTCTCTATCCTGTCCTGTGTGTTTCTGCGCCACGGGTCGGGGCTGCCGATGACAGGCGACCGACCATGGCATCCGCCTCCCGCGTTATCTGATTGAGAGCGTCCTCAACCTGCTTGCGGTAGGTCTCCATCGTCTCGGCATCCGCGTCGCGAGGTACAAAAATGGGATCACCCCAAACCACGGCCCCGCGATTGAACGGAAGGGGTATTGTGAATTTGTCCCAGGTATTGCCAAGCACAAGGCGCGCCCGTGTGGTTGCTGCGATGGGAACAATGGGTCGACCGGAAAGCCGCGCCATCGTGACGACCCCAAGCCCGGCAACAAGGTTTGGTCCTGGCGGCATGTCGACGGTTAGTCCGACGGAGGCACCATTTTTGAGCGCGCGAACCGTTTGGCGTAGCGCGGCGGCCCCGCCTTTGCCCTTCATCTTTTCAGGCTGGCCTTTAGGCGCACCGGATCCTCTAATCGAACTCAGGCCTAAATGAGTAACAAGATGCGAGATGATTTCCCCGTCCCCGTGTTTGGAGACCATAATTTTCAGCGTGCGCCAATTGTGCCAGAAGGGAGGCAGCATGAGATTTTGTCCGTGCCATGTGGCACAGATGAAAGTGTCGTCTTCCGACCAGAAGCGCTCTGGAATGTCGGCGCGGCGTTGTGTGAAGCGACAGGTCAGGCGAACAAGTTTCACATAGCTTGCGATGGAAAGTCCCAGCGCTCTCTGAAGCGCACTGTTTTTGACGATCTTCTTGCCGAGCGACTTGAAAAATGACATGGGCGTGGTCCTTACTCTCCCGCCAGAACGGCTGATGCACCACCGTCGCTTTGACTGAACTGTGTACGGGACAATTCCGCATAGAGGCCGCCGCGCGCGACCAGGTCTGTATGGGTTCCCTGCTCAATCACCCGACCACCATCAATCACATAAATATTGTCGGCATGCATGATGGTGGAAAGCCGGTGTGCAATGACCAGTGTCGTGCGACCCTGCATCAGCGTCTGCAAAGCTTTTTGCACTTGCAGTTCCGATGCGGTGTCTAGGGAAGAAGTGGCTTCGTCAAGCAGCAGGATCGGTGCATTTTTCAACATCGCCCGGGCGATCGCGACCCGCTGTCTTTGACCACCAGACAGTTTGAGCCCCGCTTCCCCAACCCGTGTGTCGTAGCCCAGGGGAAGGGCGGTGATAAAATCGTGCGCGGCGGCGTGCCTTGCCGCTGTTTCAACTTCTGCGTCCGATGCGTCCGGGCTTCCGTAAGCAATGTTTGCCCACACCGTGTCATCAAACAGGAAAGGTTCCTGGGTTACCAAGGCACTGGCTTCGCGCAAAGAACTGAGAGTAACCGACTTCAAATTCTGTCCGTCGATGGACACAGACCCGGCACTCACATCATAAAATCGTGGCACGAGATTGAGAATTGTGCTTTTGCCGGCGCCACTTGGACCGACCAACGCAACCGTTTGGCCGGCGGGGACTTCAATGGAGACGTCGTTGAGCGCTTTGGTACCGTCATCATAAAGAAAGGTGACATGGTCTAGCTTGATGGTTCCCTCGGTCACGGAGAGAGAACGAGCATCTGACGGATCAATGATTTTCGCTTCGACATCCAGAATAGGGAAAAGGCGTGCTGCCGCAGCGATGCCTTCCTGAAGCAGTGTCTGTTGATTGGCCACAGCTTTGAGCGGCTGATAGGAAAGCATGACGGCGGCCATAAAACCAAAGAAGGCTCCTGCCGTCATAGCGTCGTTCATCGCCTGATAGCCTGCATATCCGATCACGGCGGCAATGCCGATGCCGGTCAGTGCTTCTGTGATGGGCCCCGCCGCCGCCTTTGCACGGACGGATTTCATCATGTGTTCAAGCACGCGATTGATTGTCAATGAGGCGCGGTCTATTTCGTGGCCTTCCTGGCCATAAGCTTTGACAACACGAATACCACTCAAGGCTTCGGAAATGAGAGTTGAAAGCGCCCCGGTTTCCTCAAGTCCCTTGCCAGTGGCTTTGCGTGTTTTACGGCCAAGCCGTTGCATGAAGACTGCCGCGATCGGGATAACGCCCGTCACCATTATGGCCATCAGCCAGTCAAGATAGTACATATAGCCAATGAGGACGATCAGGACCAGTAAGTGTCGGGTCAGATTAACGATGGACTGGGCTGTGGCGTCACGCAGTCGTATGGCATCTGTCATGAAAATTGAAATGAACCGACCGGAATGGGTTTGTTGAACCCAGCCAAGATCTCCCGTCATGAGCCGTGAAAAAAGATGCACCTGGATGGTAGACACCATCCTCTGCCCGACGAATGCCATAATGACATTGGAGCCATAGGTGGATATGGCCTTTAGCAGTTGAATACCCAATGCTGCTAAGGGAATGAGCAACAGCATTTCCTGCTGCTTTTGTACGAAAATACGTTCAACGGTCTGTTCGATGAGGTACGGCAAAACACTCGTCGTCACAGCGATCAGAGTATTGGCGAGAACAGCGATCACGATAAGAGTCTTGTGAGGCTTAAGATAATCCACGACGATGCGTCCGACCGCCTCCATCGTCGTCATTTCCGCCGGAGAAACGCCCTTGGAATTCTCCTCTTTGTCGGATGCCGCCACCGCGCCAGCTTCGAGAGCTGGTACATGGGGCTCGGCGTTGCTCAACTTGGTGCTCAACAGATCAGCTCTTTTGTGGCGGAAAGGTAGCCAGACCCTACCATGAGCCGGACCATGCGTCACCACGGCAATGCGTGCCAGCCGACGGTTTCACAAGCATTTTATGGGTGTAGTGTCGCCTCTATTCACTTTCGTGCGGGCTGGCATCAGGGTCCATCAGGCGATGCAGGTGCACGATGAAGTAGCGCATGTGCGCATTGTCCACGGTCCGTTGAGCGGCGTTTTTCCAGGCGGCCTGTGCGGCGACATGGTTGGGAAATATCCCGATAACGTCGACTTGATCGAGATTTTGAAACCGGAACCCCTCAAGGTCTTCCAGTTCTCCGCCAAATACCAGATGGAGCAGTTGTTCCTCTGCCATAATGTCACCGACCCGACTTGCCAAACCGGATATAGAGAGGCCGGTCTGGGATGAAAAATACGTGTTTTGGAGACCCCAACATAGGCGGAGTTTGTTAGGGAAGCGTCAATGCACCAACACGCTCAAAAAGCGCGGCATAAAGGGCCGGTCCTGCAGCCACAAAACTACGATGTTTGGTTGCGGGCTTATTGTAGACAAGCGGCTGCCCGTTATGGGCTGTCATTTCCCCACCGGCCTCGCGGATGATCAGATCAGCGGCGGCCAGATCCCAGTCATTCTTCGGGTTGAGTGCAATGCAGGCATCCACAAAACCATTGGCCACCAGCACGATCCGGTAGGCAACGGAGTTGCGGTCGATGATTTCCATCTCGGGCCAGGGCTCTGGCCATGCGGGGTGTTTGAACATCGGACCAAAAGCGGCCATCCGGCATCCGGCAATCTCCTGGCGCGCGCTGGGGGTGATGGCCTCCCCGTTCAGGCGAGCCCCGCCGCCGGCAAAGGCTTCGAAAAATTCGTCCGTCGCAGGATTGAAAACCGCTGCTGAGACAGGCTTTCCGTTGAAAACCAACGCAACACAGATCGTGAAATGGGGTTTGCCTTTGAGAAAAGCTCTGGTGCCATCAATCGGGTCAACCACCCAGACGAGGTCGCGCTCAAGGCGGGCCGCATCATCGTCGGTTTCTTCTGAGAGCCAGCCATACCCGGGTTGAGCGTCCTGTAGCCTGTCTCGCAGAAGGTCGTTCACTGCGTGGTCGGCTTCGCTCACCGGATCATCATCGCCCTTATCCCATTGCTTAACGTCGGTGCGGAAGTAGGAAAGCGCAAGGGCGCCCGCTTCGCGTACCGCGTCACAAAGAACGCCGTGATCTTTTTGAAGATCGCTGTGGGTTGATGGATCAAGTTCCGGCAACGGTCATCCCTTCAACACGCACCGTCGGTGCATTCGTCGCCATACGGAAAACCAGATCGTTGGCCGGGGTGAGGTGAGCGAACATGTCTTTGAGGTTGCCCGCCACCGTGACTTCACTGACCGCGTAAGTGAGCTTGCCATTCTCAATCCAGAAGCCCGAGGCCCCTCGGGAATAGTCACCTGTGAGCCCGTTCACCCCCATGCCGATCATCTCGGTCACATAGAAACCAGATTTGATGTCGGCGATCAGGTCTTCAGGGCTCAGCGTGCCCGCTTCCAGGGTGAGATTTGTGGTGGACGGTGACGGTGCGCCGCCGGTTCCCCGTGCAGCCCGGCCATTGCTCACCAGTCCCAGTTGCTTGGCGGTCGATGTATCGAGCAGCCAGGTCGTGAGACGCCCGTCCTCGATGAGGGTAAGAGGGGCGGTGGCCACGCCTTCGCCATCAAAGGGTTTTGAGCCGCGCCCGCGTTTCTTCAAGGGGTCATCTGTGATGCGAATGCCAGACGCAAAAATTTGCGTGTCCATCGCGTCTTTAAGAAAACTGGTGCCTCTGGCCACAGCAGCACCGGAAATGGCACCGGCAAAATGCCCGACAAGCCCGCCTGAGACCCGGGGGTCATAGATGATTGGGACCTGGCAGCTTTTTGCCTTCCGAGGGTTTAGTCGGCGCACAGCTTTTTCACCGGCGCGGGTGCCAACAGGGCCCGTATCTTCAAGGTCGCTCAGGTGACGCGCAGTGGAATAGTCATAATCCCGTTCCATGGCGGTTCCTTCGCCAGCGATCACCGAGCAGGAGAAGGAGTGGTTGGTGCCACCGTAATGACCTGCAAATCCGTCACTGGTCACCAGCGTTATGGCCGCTCGCCCGAAGCTTGCCCCAGCCCCGCCGGAATTTGTAACGCCCTCGACTGCAAGAGCTGCTTCTTCAACCGCGCGCGCCCGTTCAATCAGGGCGTCGGCGCTGGGCTCACTGCCATCATCCAACTCGAGGTCCGGGATGGATTTGGCCAATTGCGCAGGGTCAGCCAGTCCGCAATAGGGGTCTTCCGGGGCGACCTTTGCCATCGCGACAGCCCGCTCGACCAAGGGGTCCAATGCGCGTGCGCTGACATCGGTGGTTGAGACCACCGCTTGGCGCTTGCCGACCATGACGCGCAATCCGAGGTCCTGCGTTTCTGATCGCTCTATATCTTCGACTTTGCCAAGACGAAACGAAGCACCAAACGAGGTACTTTCAACCATCAGGGCATCAGCAGCGTCGGCCCCGATGCTTTTGGCACGAGAAATCAGGTCTTGGAGCAATTCGGAACGGTCGGGCGATTGAGCCATGCAGTGGGTCCATGACGTTGGAGGGATTGGGGGGTGTCAGCAAGTCGCTGGCCCCCGTCCTTATAGCAGATAGGGAGCAATTGTCTGTCTGCGCGGCGGGTAACGCCTACGCGAGCGCGTAGTAGAGACACCCCAGGCCAGCAATCAATTGCCCCAGCCAGGTGAGCAATGTGCCCCACAGACGCGCCGGTGTTGTATCGGTTGAGCGGGACAAACCAATCGCGTGGAGCAAACGGCCCAGCGTCAGTGCAATCCCCACCGCATGAATAACCCAGACAGACGCCGATAGGATGAAGAGGCCAATGAGACCGATCAGTCCAATGGGTGTGTATTCAGCGTTGACGATATGAGCCCGGGAAGCCTTGTACAGCGGGTCCGCATCATCGCCGGTTCCAGTCATCAGACTGGTACGCACACGTCCAGCCGACACCCGGTAGGCGAGCACGAGATTAAGAAGCAGATTGATGGCGATATAGAGGCCGATCATCTGAAGTGGATTTTCAATCATGGAGACCTTCTGCCGCCTCACGCGGCTATCGATTCGATTTATTCCATCAATTTAGCACGCGTCGTGTCATTTGCGCTGTTTTTGGACCTGTCCGCGTCGGGTTGTTAAACAGATGGAAAGCTCAAGGCGATAGCCTGTCTCGTATTGAACCACGCCCATAGATCAAAGGGTGTGGGAATTTGAAGGTGAGCTTATGATGCGGTTGTGGGGCAAGGCAGAGGACGCAGACGGTGCACGGCGGCGCTGGGCCCATGCCGCCTTTGACGCCGACCCGTATCTTTTGCCAGCCAGCATTGCCCTCTCTTTCGACCCCTTGTGGCGTCGGGCGTGCGGTTTCATTCGCTATGCAACGATCTACAAAGACAAAGTGAGTGTTCAGGACAGTTCGCCACCATTCGGCGTCTGGGACTGGGAAGAGCAGGTAAGTGACTATCAAGGCGTCGCACTCTGTGTCGCTTACAAAGACCGCAGCCTGGATGAACCGGTTATTCTCATAGAATTATGCCACGCAGACCCGGATAAGTGTCTCGTCGTTCACGCGTCTTTCGACGGTGCGGACGCCGGTGCCCGCTGGCGTTCCTGGGGCGCGCAGCTTGGGCTGCCGCTTCTGGTGCAGGACCGGCGCGGCAATGTTCGCGAGGCAGTGGACCGTGTGGGAGGCGTGACGGCTTTACCAGCGCAGCCTCATCGCGGTGCCAGCATCCTGACCACCCGCCGACCTTTGAGCTTTGGCTATACAGGCCGGCCGCGGCAATGGAGCGACCGGGTCACCTCAGCGTCCCGGCCACAAGCATACTAACTTACAAGTTAGAGAAATCCGCTGCACGACGCTCCGCGAAAGCGGCGGCGGCCTCGGCAAATTCCGGTGTCTTCAACTGAGAAGAAAAATGCGTGCTCTCGGCAGCCATTTGCTCTGCAATCGTATCGCGGTCATTGCGCACCAGGCTCTTGGTCAGGCGAACCGCTGTCGGTGCTTTTGCGGCCAGTGTCTTCGCCCGCTCGGCGACTTCTGCAAGCAGGTTTTCTGCCTCAAACACGCCTGCGATGAGTCCCATTTTTTCAGCGTCCGCAGCGCTGATTTTCGATCCCAGCAACAGCATGTCATTGGCTTTCTGCGTGCCGATAAGGCGCGGCAACAGCAGGCTTGAGCCCGCTTCTGGCACCAGACCCAGTTTGACAAATGGGGTCTGGAAGGTCGCATTGGGAGACGCATAAACAAGATCGCAATGCAGCAGCATGGTTACACCCACGCCAATGGCCAAACCATTGACCGCCGCCATAAGAGGCTTTTCCGCCGCCAGAATGGCTTGCAGAAAACGACCCACGGGCGGGATTTCATTGGTCCCGCGATCATCCCCACTACTTGCAAAGTCGGCGAGGTCGTTGCCTGAAGTAAAGCTGTCAGCGGTACCGGTGAGAACCACCACTTTGATGTCTGGATTGTCTTGCGCGGCGACAATGTTGTCTGCCAGTGCTGCATACATGTCCTGGGTCAGGGCGTTCTTCTTTTTCGGGCGGTTCATGGTGAGCGTGAGCACGCCCGCCTCGCAGGTGACGTCAATATTTTCGCAAGTCGCAATCATGGGGTAGCTCCTGGGGATCGGGGTTTGGAAGGTGATGTCTGTGCTTGAGAAGCGGCGCGGGATGACCGATTGATGACCTCTGTCAAAAACCGTTCGATCACGGCGATCTCATCTGTGGTGAAGCCTACGAGCAGGTCTGCATTTGCTTGCTTGGTCATGGGCACAGAAAGACGGACTGTCTCCCGGCCTTTGGGGCTTAAGTGAATGAGTTGGGCGCGCCCGTCTTCTGGGTCTGCGCTGCGGGTGACAAGCTCTGCTGCTTCAAGCCGGGCGACCAGGGTCGTCACCGCTGACTTGTTCATGTCGAGCGACTTGGCAATGGCGGTTGGGTGACAAGGGGCGTGCTGGGCGATCACAAAGAGAGCGCCTTGCTGGACAGCGCTGATCCCAAGCTCACGGTTGAGCGCTTGGTCCGCCGCGCGAAACAGCGCCCGATGCGCAAGCTGCATCAGATGGAACAGGCGTGGGGGCGCTCCCTTGGGCCGTTCTTTTGTGGATTGGGACATCGGCTCACCCTCTCGTCAAAAATCAATGTGGTTCATATATGAACTACATTGCCCATGGCAAGAGCGCAGCGGACATAGCGTGCGTATCTGGGTGAAACCGGCAGAAAACGTCAGTTTGTGGCTTCAAAGCCCTCAGACACAATGCCCGCCACACGGCGGCGCGTATTGTGGATCAGCTCACCCGGACGGTCCTGATCATCGGGTTTGGAGACCGCCATCCGCAGCACTTCAGCGTAACCGTGCTTGGTTTCAATCCGGTCTCCATGGCCGTTTTCAACAAGGAACGCCCGTGCTTTCGTCAGATTGTAGCAGGGCACCCACATCATCAGATGATGCTCCACGTGATAGCTCACCCAATAGGGGCCCACAAAGGCGCGCTCCAGCGGTCCCAGAAGGGTGGTGCGTGACGAGCGGAACGTGTCATTGGCGTCGGGCACCATCGCGTGTTCGGCAATGTTACGCACCCGGGTGATGAGTTGATGCCAGGTGAGAAACGGCAGCAGAAAGAGCACAAAATACAGATACCAGTGCCCGGTTGCCGCAAGCCCTGCGAACAGGATGATGTGTGTGACGGCGGCTCGCCCGAGTTTCGACCAGAACGTCGCTGCGCGCTCAGACAGCGACATACCATCTTTCCCTAGCGCATTCTGCAACTGCGCTTTGCGCTGCTGGTAACCGGTCTGCCCGGTAATGTCGCGGAACATCTTGCGCTTGAAACTTTTCTTGGTGATCGGAAAAGGCGCGGACAGCACAAGGTCCGGGTCTTCGGGTTGTTGCGTGTGATTGTGATGCTGCAAATGGTAGCGCCGATAGGCCCAGGTTTCGGCAAGCATCGGATAGGCACACAGCCACTGGCCGACAAACTCGTTCACCTTTGGCGACTTGCACAAAATACCGTGCGCCGCGTCATGCATCAGGATCGCAAGGCCCAACTGCCGCGCACCGATAATGGCCACGGCCAGCACAAAGGTGATCGGGTTGGGGAAGAGGACGAACATGGCCATGGCGGCAAAGATCACGCCCCAGGCATGAAGCGCCAGCCAGATGCCGCGCGCATCAGAGCGTTTGCGAACAACAGAAATTTGAGCGGGCGTAAGCAGATCATGCACTTTAACGGTCATGGCCGGGCCTCCGAATGATAAGAAATATTGTGGGCGGGAGAGGAAGCGCCAATCGCCCCGAAGCAAAACCGGACAATGCTGTCCACCACGCTTTCAATGTTCAGCCCTTCCGTGTCGGGCGCCAGCGGTCCGACAAGGGCGGTGGGAATGGCACCGGCGATGCACGCCGCCGTCAGTTTGGTGTCGCACGGCGTAATCGCGCCTTCTGCAATAGCGTCTTCCAGAATGCGCGCGAAAATGGCGGCATGGGTGCGCCGGAACCGTGAGCGTTCTTCCGCCAGCGCAACATCCACCGGCTCGGCCAGAAGGGCGTAGGCGAGGCGGGAGCCTTTGAGGGCCCGCCCCGCGAATGAGCGAAGAACAATGTCAAAGCGTTCCAGTGCCGGGCGGTCAGATGCCGCGACCCCGGCCAGCAAATTCATTTCCCGTGAGGAGACTTCCCGAAAGACCTGTCGGCACAGATCATCTTTCGAGGCGAAGTAGCGATACAGCGTGCCCGTGGCCAACCCGGCCCGTTTGGCGACGGCGGTGATCTGGGCTTTGGCGAACCCGCCTTCTGACACCAGCTCCCGCGCCGCCGTCAAAATCCGCCGACGATTGTCCGCCAGCCGTTGCGCCACTTGTTCTGTCTGCCGGTAGGCCATGCAATGAACCCGGTTTCATCTAAGGAGTGAAATTAGGTTCA
>CAZFHW010000045.1:0-15664 GCA_964518885.1 uncultured Parvibaculum sp.
TGTCGGCTTTACCAGGCACCACCGGGCGTCGGCGCATCTATCTGATGCGTCACGGCCATGTGGACTATTTCGGCAAGGAAATTCGGGCGGCGGGAGGCGACTTTTCCGTCGTGCCGTTGACGCCTCTGGGGCGTGAGCAGGCTATTGCGGCCGGCAAAGCCATGTCGCATGTGCAATTTGACCGGGCGATCTGTTCCGGTTATCCGCGCACGCAGCAGACCGCGGAACTAGTTCTGGAACAACAGGCGGGTGGGGCCGTTGCCCCTCTCGAAGTTGATAAGGGTCTTGTCGAAATTCAGGGTGGCAACTACGGGAACGTCAAAAGCCGGGCGGAGATGGCGGCCAAAATGGCTTTCCATTTTGAGACGGCAGCGGACCCGGGAGCCACCATGTTGCCCGGCGGCGAAGTGTTTGATGAGGCGATGCAACGTTGCGTTGCGTCCATCACAAGGCTGCTCAGCGAGCCCGGTTGGCACACCATGTTGATTGCCGCGCATGAAGGCATTAATCGCCTGATACTCGGTTGGGCCTGTGGAGCGGGACTTGCTGCGGTGAAGGCTTTTGAGCAAGACACGGCGTGCATCAATCTGCTCGATTTCGACATGGTTCCTATTGAGGGCGACAAAAGCGGGACTGAGATTGAACGCGTCATGATCAAAGCGGTCAATCTCACGCCTTACAATTACGTCAAGCACGGCATGAACATGAACAGCCTTGAAGCGATTTTTGCACGGGAACCGCGCTGAGGCTCAACTTTTGCCTAAGTGACAGGTCTCCATGCTGCTGATAGGCTTTTCCCATCAAATTTTGCGGGAGGAGCCCTCATGGGACGCGAACTTTACGGCACAGTCGACCATCTTGATGAGATCAAAACACCGGCGCCGACAATCAAAGGCTTTCACCACATCGCCTACCGCTGCCGGGATGCGGAAGAGACCAAGAAATTCTATGTCGATATTCTGGGCCTGAAGCCTGCTGCGGCGCTGTCCTTCGACAAAGATCCCGGTGGGGCCGATCGGCCGTTTATGCATCTGTTCTTTGAAATGGCTGACGGCAATTTCATTGCCTTTTTCGATGCGCCCAACAATGCATCGGATGAGAACTTCAACATCAAGGATGGCATCGAAGATTACCACTTTGCCTTTGAAGTAGAGACCCTGGACGAACAGAAGCAATTTATGGACCGGCTTGCGGAAGCAAAAGTGCCGTGCATGGGACCCATCGACCACGGGTTTTGCCATTCCATCTATTTCTTTGATCCCAGCGGTCTGGCCTGCGAGATAACCGTGCGGGATGAAAAACACGATGCCATTCTGGCCGACGAAGCGTCCCGGATGGAAAGTCAAATCCGCGAATGGGAAGCCAAGACCCGCACCATCAAGCAGGCAAGGCTGGAACTATTTGCTGCCGACTGATTGTTTCTCTCTCAAACAAAACCCGCTGACCCATTGGCCCAGCGGGTTTTGCTATTTCCGTACGGCGTTGGCGTTTAAACGCGTGCCTCGGGCCACAGGCGCAGGAAGTTTTCTGCGTAGAAATTGCTTTTGACCTCTTCTGGTCGGCCATTGAGATATTTCTCGAATTTCCTGATCGGATCGCGGCCCCCTTCGACATGGGGATAGTCGCTGCTGAAAAGATAGAGATCCGAATTGGAAGCATCAATCAGCCGTGACACGTCTTCGTGAGGGAAGGGTGTGAAGCCCATCTGCTCTGTCAGCTGCTCCGAAGGTTTGCGATCGAAGCGAATGGACTCGTCCACGCGCGAATATATTTTTGTGATGTCATCCAGACGGTGGAGCATTTCTGGCACCCATCCAGCCCCCAATTCAACGACCGCGCCCCGGAGTTTGGGATGACGCTCAAAGATCCCATCCATCACCATCATGCTGACGAATGTTTCCGGCA
Source organism: uncultured Parvibaculum sp. (assembly GCA_964518885.1). Classification (GTDB taxonomy): domain Bacteria; phylum Pseudomonadota; class Alphaproteobacteria; order Parvibaculales; family Parvibaculaceae; genus Mf105b01. The sequence goes on from CAZFHW010000045.1 coordinate 1,906, forward strand.
CCTGATGTAGCAACACCGCATCCTTGCTGCGTACATTCTCACCACCGCCCATCCAATCTTTGACGGCCTTGCGGCCATTATTGCTCCAGGACTTGAGCGCTTGAAGCGGCGAGCCGCCGACATGCAGAACGAAGGGCGTTCCACTCTCCGCCAGACGCGCCCAGAAGGGTTCGAGATCGACATGGCCGGGAGCAAAGCCGATGGGCGCCCGGTGGGGCACCCAGATCGCCTCCATGCCATTGTCCAGGGCGAAGTCCAACTCTTTGATGGCGAGGGCTGGATCATCGAGCGGGATGACCCCCACGCCCATCAGCCGGGTGTCGTCCGAGCAGAAATCAGCCATATGACGATTGTGGGCCCGGGTTGCGCCATAACGCAGGCGCGCCTCTGTCTTTGAGCTCGGATGAAAAGGCAGGGCCACACTGTGGGTTGCAAAGACCAGCTGCTTTTTAAAGCCCAGCATGTCCATCGCCGTCGTGCGGTCTGCAGAATTGAACGCGCCCAGCGCCTGAATTTCTTTTGAGGTGTTGATCAGCGTGTCGCCCAGATCAATCATCTCCTGCACATGCTCAGCGCTGTGTTTCCCGCCCTGGTCCATGATGATGGCGACTTCTTCGTCTGTCACCAGGGAGGCGCTGTAGCTGACTTCGGGAATTTCGTCGCGCAGATCTGGATCGGCATAAGCTTTCAGAAAATTGGGAAGTTCCATGATGTGGCTATCGGCATCATAGAAGGGTCGATTGTCGGGCGCGTATGCCATGGTGATTTCCTCCTCGTCGCGTTGATGGCGCTGTTGAAGAAAGTAGATGTGTTTTCGGCAGACAACGCAAGAGGGCGGCTATTCCTCCATCCACCAGGTATCAGCACGGTATCCATATAGAGAAGTGGCTTCAGGATGTTTGACCCGGGACCAGAGCGCAACCCATTGTTCTGGCTGGTGATAGAGCGGGATCACGTAATTGCCCGACAGCAGAACGCGGTCGAGAGCGCGGATTGCAGCCACGAAACCGTCACGGTCCCGCGCGGCCAGCATGGCTGTAATCATGCCATCAACGGCTGGTTCCTTGACGCCCATATAGTTGCGGGTTCCGTCCTGATTGGCGGAATCACCGCCCCAGTAGAAACTTTGTTCATTGCCCGGAGAGAGGGAGGCGTACCAGAAGTTGAAGATCATGTCGTAGGCGTAGGTCTGGCGCAGCTGCTGGAACTGGCTTGAGTCCACATACCGAACACGTCCCTCCACGCCGATGCTTTTGAGGGCATTGGCATAGTTCAGAGCAAGACGCTGATCCTCGGGGCTGGCAACAGAAATTTCAAAGGCCAGAAGCTCTCCCGTTTGCGCATTGACCATGGCGCCGTCTTGGATGACCCAGCCGGCTTCTGCTAACCGGGCAATGGCGGCGCGCCGGTTGGCCCGGTTGCGCTCGGTGCCGTCACTCACCGGAGCGACGTAACCATTGTCCAAAATGTCGTCGCTGACGACACCCGGGTAGGCTGCGAGCAAGTCACGTTCGGCCTGGGTTGCGGGCTGTCCGGCACTGCTGAGCTCAGAGTTATCGTAGAAGCTCTGGGTGCGTTGGTAGGCGTCGTAATAGAAATTTCTATTCACCCACTCAAAGTCAAAGACCAGGGTGAGGGCGGCACGCACATCCTGATCATTGAACACCGCGCGACGGGTGTTGAAAACAAGTGCACGCATACCTGACGGGGTTTGCTTGGTGAAACTTTCCAGCGTGATGCGACCGTCGCGCACGGCTGGAATGTCAAAGCCTGTGGCCCAGCGGGTGGGATCATCTTCCGGACGCACGTCATACAGCCCTGCCTTGAAGGCTTCGAAAGACGCATTGGTATCGCGGAAATATTCGTACGTGATACGGGCAAAATTGTGCCGTCCCCGGTTGACCGGCAAATCACGGCCCCAATAATTTTCCGATCGCTCGTAGACCAGCCGCGTGCCCGGATCGATTTCGCCCACGGTATAAGGCCCACTGCCGATGGGGGCTTCAAGAGAGCTGTCACCAAACACTCGGTTCTCAAAGATGTGCTTAGGAATGATCGGCATCAGCCCCATGATGAGGGGCATTTCGCGGTCGCCGTCTGCTCCAAAAACAAAGCGAACGGTTTGCGGATCAGGGCGCACGATCTCCGCCACTTTCGAATAGTAATATTTGTGATTGGGCCGCCCCTGATCGCGAAGCGTGTTGAGGGAGAAAACCACATCATCGACCGTCACCGGCGTCCCGTCGGAGAATTTCGCTTCAGGCCGCAACCGAAACTCCACCCAACTTCGATCGTCCGGGGTCTCAATCGTTTCCGCCAGCAGACCGTAGAGGGAGAAGGGTTCGTCATAGGCGCGGGCCATCAGGCTCTCGAACACGTAGTCACGGATACCCGCCCCGGCCACGCCTTTGATGATCAGCGGATTGAGGCTGTCGAAACTGCCAATGACCGCCAACCGCAGGTTGCCGCCCTGGGGGGCATCTGGATTGACATAGGAGAGCGCCTGGAAATCCGGGCCATGCAACGGGGTACCATGCATGGCTAACCCATGCTGCGGTTCGGCCTGAACGCCCGTGCTTAGAGCTGAACAAATGGCAAAACTGGTAAACAGACGCGCTAGCCGTTGACCCAACATCTCAAATCTCCCTGAAAACCGTACCCCAGACGCTTGTCGCGTCTTTCGGGCTCTGATGCAAGTCTCTGACTAGGGGGCGGGTATGGGTGATGAAGAATATCGTCGGGTGGGCAAGGCGATTTTACCTGCCTATACTGCCGGCAATTGATTTGGATGATCGGGTCAGGCGGCCTCTGAAGAACGGGATTTTTTGAATGGATGATTTTCGGCGGTTACTGAGCGCTCTCTCTTTCGCTGTTCTTCTTGCGGTTGCTCCGTTTGGGGCATCTGCGGAGACGATTACTGGGGATGACGGATCTACCATCGAAAAATTTGGCAATTGGGCAGGGCGGTGTAACACCGGGCCAAATGGCGAAAATATTTGCCATGTGTTTGTGGATGTTCGGGTGGGTGAGGAGCAATCACGCGCGCTCTACCTCGGCATTGGCAAACAGCCTGGACAGGGATATTTCTCCCTGACGATCGTCCCGTTGGGCACATTGCTTACCCGCGGCGTTGATTTCAAGGTCGACGAACAGGTTCCCTTCAAAGCGATCATGCAGGCCTGTCTGCCCGCCGGGTGCCAATCGACCACGGGGATGAGCGATGAGATCATCCGGCAGCTCAAAGGCGGCAATAATCTGATTGTCGGGATTACCGATATTCGCCAGGGCCCGGTTGAGCTGTCCATCAGCCTGACGGGCATGACGGCGGCCATTGCATGGCTCGACACCAAGCATCCAAACTAAGCCTGTTACGATTTTATGTTTTGACCTGACACGGCATCAGTGTATCCGTCAATCGCGTGAGGGCACCCGAACCATATAGTAGCCAAGGACGATTGCCAGGGCTGCAAATGACCCTATTACCAGCGCAAGATAGGCGATATTGCCGTCGGTCATGATTTTCTCCTCCGAAAAAGTTTCGCTGAGAAAACCGTAAGTCGGCAGCTTATTCATTGATCCAGATCAAACGAACACTGTGGTCTAGTTCTTGTGATCTAGTCTTTGTGTGTTGGGAAGAGCGCTGCTCGTATCCACGTAAAGATTGTGTTGTCGCGCAGCAGATACCGCTGGAGCCGGTCGACCTCTATATCGATCTTCTCCATGTCGCAGAGCAGTTCCGTTCGTTTGGTGAAACTGCGAGAGGGGTCCAGCGGCTTCACAACACGGGCAGGGTTGCCCGCCGCGATAACGTTGGCTGGAATGTCGGAAATAACGACAGACCCCGCCCCAATGATACTGTTTTCACCGATGGTGACGCCTTTGCCGATAATCACATGGGCGCCGATCCAGACGTTTTCTTCCAACACGATCGGGGCGTGTTTGTCGCGCTCAGCCGTGCGGTCATAGGTGTCGTGCCAATCACTATCTGAGATGTAGCAACCACTCGCGATCATCGTGTCGGAGCCGATGGTGATTTTCTCTGATGCAATGATCTGGTTGCCCGGGCTGATCAGGACGTAGTCGCCGATCCGAATTTCTCCAACCCGCTCACCGTTATCCCAGGTTGCCAGCCGGATCATATTGCCCTTAGCCGCGCGTAAATGCAGGCATGTGCCTGCATGAATATTAGCTCCCCAAAGCTCAATACCGGCAGGATAGGTTGCGCTCAGGCCCGGCCCAAGCGTATCGAACTGGGGCTCGAGAAAATGTCGGATACGCCAACGTTCAAATCGATCCCGTATTGAACGGATGAAGTAGGGGCGTGTGTCCCTGCGCATGTCTTGCGTCCCATGCTGGCGTGGCGCCTTCTGTTGGGCGCATTAAAAAGAGGTGCGAGGCTCAGTGAGCCAATTCACCCTTCAACGTATACGTACCACCATGCAGTGGTCCGAACATTTTTGCGACTTCCGAATGCCGGACAGGATCGCCGCTTTCATCCTCAAGCAGGTTTTGCTCAGAAACATAGGCGACATATTCCGATTCAGCGTTCTCGGCCAAGAGATGATAATAGGGCTGTTCCTTGCGCGGGCGGATCTCCTCAGGAATCGACTGCCACCATTCCTCCGTATTATTGAAGGTCGGGTCGGCGTCAAAAATCACCCCACGAAACGGGAAAAACCGGTGGCGGACGATTTGCCCAATGTGAAATTTTGCCTGTCTATCAATCATTACCAATACCCATTTGTTCAGTCCTCCAGAAACCCTCGCTGGGATTCCCTGAGACTGACCGTTATTTTACCACGCTCGAGGTGATTTGATAATGGACCTTCTTTCTTCTAGCAAGGGTCTGTTTTCAAAGGGGAAACCGTTATGACATCAAGGCCTTCAAAGATCGATAGCCAATGACCTGGATGTTTTCTGCTTTCAGGTGATCTGCGATTTCACCGCTCAGAAACATCTCAAGATCCATCACCCTGGAGCGCCAGTCGGGGCATAGTCCTCGCAGTTCGGGCGTATCATGGCTTGGGTGCAAGATAAAATAACTGACCTGGCCGGGCTGGATGCTGCTCAATGCCCGCTTGGTCTTCCCAATTCGATCCTCTTCGTCGGCAAGGGTCACACTCAAAATGCGGTCCAGGGTCGGTACGCCGTCCCCTTCCAATTGGGTTATTCGGCGAGCCAAAGTCTCGCAAGTCTCCGCTCCATATCCGCCCTTCGCCCATTGCTGTGTTGTCAGTCGCAACGCAAAAGGCGGCACGCCCTGAGCGAGGGCAATATCGACAAACACCTCGTAGAGCGGCCCGTGCATCACCGACCCCATGTGGGTGTCCATGTGCGTCACGTCGATCCCCGCCGCTGTTGCACGCGCAAATTGCGCTTCCAACTCTGCTTTTACGGCCGCTGGATCTGCTTTCTTGGCGACAGCCTCCGACGTTGTGTGAAAACGATGTCCTTCATCGACAAGGCCACCCGTGATGGCCTCAGCTGTCAGCGGCCCCCAGCGATAGGCGTGCCATTCGCTGGTCAAAGTGGCGTGCACGCCCATGTCGACAGTGGGGTTGGCTTTGCAATAGTCGGCGGCGGCGTTGAACCAACCACATGGCGCCATCGCTGCGCCGCAGGAAACGGCGCCCGCTTCCCAAAGCTCCTGAAATGCACTTACCGAAGCCTGACACATGCCAATGTCATCGGTATGTATCAGAACAACTCTATCTGTATCTGAGAGCCCCAGACGCTGAAGTACTTGGTTTGGCTGTGCATATCCCACTGCTATTCGTCTCCCTTGACCGGATGTCTGGCAATACCGCCCAACATTCCATTTTGTTGCTCATCAACCCTTGATCCGGGCGCGTCAGCACGCAATATAGCGCCAAATCACATTCGCACAGGTACCAGGTACCGACTAACCGAGGTTTCTTCATGAGCCAACCAACTGACAAGCTGTTTTCTCCCTTCTCATTTAACGGATTGACCGTGCCAAACCGGGTTGTGATGGCCCCCATGACACGGAATTTTTCACCTGGCGAAGTGCCTGGGGCCGATGTGGCTGCCTACTATCGCCGCCGCGCAGAAGGGGGCACCGGCCTCATTATCACTGAGGGAACAACGGTCGCCCACCGGGTCGCCACGATGGCAGATACCATTCCAGCCTTTCATGGCGATGCGGCCCTTGAAGGCTGGAAGCGGGTCGCGGCAGAAGCGCATGAAGGGGGCGCCAAAATCATGCCTCAGCTCTGGCATGTTGGCACGATGCGCGATCAGAAAAGCTCGCCTAATCCGGAAGAGCCCAGTGCTGGCCCGTCTGGACTGAAAGTCCCAGGCAAAAAAGTTGCCGAGCCCATGACTAAGGAAGATATTCAAGACACCATTGACGCCTTCCGCCGGGCTGCGGGTGCCGCCCGTGAAATCGGCTTTGATGGTATCGAGCTCCATGGGGCGCACGGATACCTCATCGACCAGTTCTTCTGGGAAGGAACAAATCTGCGCGACGATGAATATGGTGGCAGCGACGCCGTTGCGCGCACCCGTTTCGGCGTTGATATTATCAATGCTGTTCGTTCAGAAGTTGGCGACGATTTTCCACTGATCCTGCGTTTCTCCCAGTGGAAGCAACAGGACTTCGATCACAAAATTGCATCCACACCTGAGGCACTCGCCGCATTCCTCAAACCTCTGTCTGACGCGGGTGTGGACGTTTTCCATTGTTCCACACGGCGCTTCTGGGAGCCTGAGTTTGAGGGGTCTGACCTCAACCTTGCTGGCTGGACGAAAAAGCTGGTGGGCAAGCCAACGATCACAGTGGGCAGCGTCGGACTTTCGGGCGAATTCATTGCCGCTTTTGGGGGCGAAGGGTCTGAACCAACAAGCATCGACAAATTGCTCGATCGTCTTGCCAAGGATGAATTCGATATGGTTGCCGTTGGACGCGCGCTTCTGGTTGACCCGGATTGGGCCAATAAGATCCGCGAAGGACGTGCCAGTGAGCTCAAAGCCTTCACACAAGAAGCAATGACCGAGCTGGTTTAGACCGTTTACCAAAACTGGAGGCTGTCGACAGGCAGCCTCCACTTCAAGCTTCAAAAGGGCTATTGTCGCCCCGGCTGGTACCGTTTATAGAGGGTTCCAGTGGCTTCAGTTTGGTTGTCCGTATTGACTGGACAGGGTTATTTTGGGGAAATCGGTGTCGGGACAATTATCGTCAGCTCTACCTATACAGCCCTTTTGTCCGGCAAGCGTACTGATCTACTCCTGTGAAGAGGTGATCGGCGACGGGATCTTAAAACTCACGTTTGCACAGGAAATCCGAAGGCGGTTTCCAGACGCTCAGATCACCTGGATGGCGGGTACAGGTAAAACCGTTTATGCCAGCGTGCTGCGCGCCGCTGCCGAACGGTTCATCGATGAAATTATCGAAGATGCCGGCATCGGCAATAAAACCCATCAGCTTTTCACAAAATGGGCCCCCATGCCCGGGCGGCATTTTGATCTGATTATCGATACACAGCGCCTTGTCGCCCGCACGGTCATTCTAAAACGCATACCCCACGGTGTGTTTGTTTCAGGAACGGCAAATTTTTTCTTTTCGGATCAGCGACCTGATAAGGCGGCACAAGGCGATCCCTCTTTTGTCGGCCGGCTGGTCGATCTGCTGAACCTAGTGTCCGATCCGCCAGAAGGTGTTGCGGAACCTGTTTTTGATCTTACCGAACAACACCATGCTGTAGCAGAAGTCCTCCTTCCAGGCGGCCCCACATACATCGGGATCGCACCCGGAGCGGGTGACCAGCGGAAACTGTGGCCGCTAGAGAGATTTCTTGAGCTTGCGCGGGCACAAATCAAAGAGGGGCGGGTTCCCGTTTTTTTACTTGGACCTGATGAAGCTGCTCTTGTCGAAAAGGTTCGGGCGCAGATGCCGAGTGCTCTTCTCCCTGAATGGGACCGCACAGATTCTCGGAAAGAGATCAAAGGGCCGCTGCTCGTCATGGCGCTGGCCGCGCGTCTGTCTGCCGCTATTGCGAATAATTCCGGCACGGGACATATGCTCGCGGTCGGCGGTGCGCCGTTGGTTTCGCTTTTCACACAGCACGACCCGGAGAAGTATGGCGCGCAGGCAAGGGCCCTCACCATTCTCCATGCTGTACGTGATTTTGGAGGAGACGACGCGTCCCTCATCCCGGTTACGGCTGCAATGGAAGCGATTGATGCCTTCGTAAAAAACGAAAAACCGTTAAGACGCTAGAGGCCGTAGGCAACTGCGCGCTGGGGATCTTTTTCAGCGACACGTTTCGCCAGATCGACGATGACTGTCGCCTGCTTCCAGGTGGCATCATCCTGCATTTTTCCATCGATCATGACGGCACCTGTTCCATCAGGCATGGCTTCAAGAATCTGCATCGCGAACTTCACTTCGTCAGCATCCGGGCTGAAGACGTCTTTAGCGATGTCGATTTGTACAGGGTGCAAAGACCAGGCCCCGACACATCCCATCAAGAAGGAATTGCGGAACTGCACTTTGCAGGCTTCCGTGTCAGCGATGTCGCCGAAAGGACCATAGAAGGGACGGATGCCGTTCGACAGGCAGGCGTCAACCATGCGCGCAACCGTGTAGTGCCACAGGTCTTGCTGGACGAAAACACGCGCAGAGCCATCCTCTTTGGGATCTTCGATCACACCGTAGAAGGGGTGTCCGCCCCCGACGCGGGTGGTCTTCATGCCGCGCGACGCAGCGAGATCGGCAGGCCCCAGGCTCATGCCGTGCATGCGCGGACTGGCCGATGCAATTTCATTGACGTTTTTGACGCCTTGTGCGGTTTCCAGAATGGCGTGGATGAGGATCGGTTTCTTGATCCCGTTTTTTGCCTCAAGCTGGGCGAGAAGCTGATCCACATAATGAATGTCCCAGGCCCCTTCGACCTTCGGTACCATCATCACATCCAGCTTGTCGCCAACGGTTGAGACAATTTCAACAATGTCGTCGAGGCCCCAGGGGCTGTTGAGTGCGTTGACGCGGGTCCAGAGACCGGTCTCTGCAAAATCGTTTTCCTTTGCCACCTTGATGAAACCCGCGCGCGCTGCCTCTTTGGCAGTCGCCGGTATCGCATCTTCCAGATTGCCCAGGATCACATCCACATTGGGGATCAGGCCCGGTATCTTGGCCTGCACCTTTTCATTGTGTGCCGGAAAAAAATGGATCATCCGCTCAAGCGCCATGGGAAGCTCGCGATAAGGTGCGGGAGCGCCAATGGCCAGGGGCTGATAGAAGGAGGCTGGTAGTTTCATCGAATTTCACCAGATTGTGTGTGCTGTTGCGGCGCAGCATAGTCGGCCTGCGGCGGTTATGCCACCGTCAAATTACCTCACGAAATCAGGAGGCCAGGGCTTTTAGCTCATGTTCTATGGCGGCTTTGAAAGCGGCTGTCTCGGTCACCCGATGTTCGCCCCGGGCATAGGCTTTGCCATTTTCGCAGTAGAAAGCGGCGTTCATAATATTGGCGGCGCCGCTATCGCGCGTTTTTACGACCTTGCCGGGCGCGCCCATGACGACCGAATTGTCTGGGATCACAGTGCCTTCGGTGAGGATCGTATGCCCACCGATAATGCAGTTCTTACCAACCTTCACCCCATCCATGAGGGTAGAGTTGATGCCGATCAGGCAGTTGTCGCCGACCTCAGCACCGTGGATTGTGCAATGGTGGGTGATCGAACAATTATCACCGATGATGGTCGGCGTTGAATTGCCGACATGGATCATGACGAAGTCCTGAATGTTGGTGCGCTTGCCAATACGAACCTCATGCATTTCTGCGCGGATCACCACGTAAGGCCACAAGGAACTCTCATCGTCGATAAAGACCTTGCCGTAGACCAGAGCGGTGGGGTGGACAAAGGCTGGATTGTTGAGAGTTACGCTGGGACCAAAATCAGACATCCATATTATCCTGTTGTTTTTCGGGTGCATCCACGGGCCCCGCGAAAAAGAGAGCGACAAGCCCCAAAAGAGACGCCGCCGCGCCATAGAGGAACGACGCTTCGTAGCCGCCGGCCGCTTCGTAGACGATGCCATACACAGCCGGACCACTGGCAACGCCCATGGTGGTGAAGAGTTGCGACGTGGAAAAGATACGACCATAGGACAGGGTGCCAAATGCTTCCGCCATCAGCAGAGGCTGCATCATCAGCAAGTTGCCGACGGTCAGGCCAAACATGGCCGCGACCATCAACATGGTGGTGGGTGTGGCCGCGTAGGCATAGAGGCTCAGGGTCAGCGCCTGTCCCACCAGCAATGTCGCCATGAACATGCGCGAGGAAATATGCGGCAGCGCCCAGCCCCCGAGAAGCCGTCCGGCGATGCTGGCACCGGCCATGATGGAGACAGCCAGGGCGGCGGTTTCCCTGTCGCCACTGCGGCCCGCGACAAGGGAGAACTGGTGGGCGATGGACCCGACCTGCGCCATCATGGAGGCCATGAAGGCAATAGTGGAAAATACAAAGAAGCGGCTTTTGATGGCGACCTGATAGGGAACGCCTTTGACGGGCGGGGGTGTTCCCGTCGATGCGTCGTGTGGCGTGTCCCCGTCTGGTGCCAGTCCCATGGATGCAGGGCTTGGCCGGAACAACAGGATGGCGACAGGCACAATGCCTAGAAATAATCCGGCTCCCAACCAGGGGCGGCCCCGCCCAGTCCCAGTCCTTCGATCAGTCGCGCGGACAGAGGGGTGAGCAGGATGCCTCCGAGCGACAGGCCTGTAGAGGCAACTGACAAAGCAACTGAGCGGCGGCGTTCAAACCAGCGCGCCACCAGTGTTGTGCAGGGCAGGAGCGCACAAGCGGAATAGCCCATGCCGAACAGGCCGTAGAAACAATAGAGATGCCAGAGTTCTGTCACCCACCCGGCAGTGGACAGAACCAGGCCTGCGATGAGGGCGCCCACGGCGATGGTCCAGCGGGGATCAAATCGCTCGATCAACCAGCCAACAGCCATGCCGCTTATGCCCGACGAGACGAAGAAAACAGCCGTTGCGGCAGACGTGTATCCAACCGAGAACCCCCGCTCGGTGACGAACGCAGCGAGATAGACAGACAGGTTGTAGAAGCCAAAACCTGCAGAAACCGTCATCACCACAAGCGCCCCAACGACGATGTACCAGCCATAAAAGACGGGGGATTTCCCCTCATGCGAGGGGCTTGGGGAGGGTGACGCTACGTTTTCTGACATGTATCTGGGTGCCGGATCAGGGGAGAAATCGTGAAAGGTTCAAAGCGGGTCTTTTCATACCAGACCCCCGCCCGTTTGGCAGAGCCAATTTGGCATGGGTGGCGGTGAGCGGCCGGTTCCGCTAAGACTCTTAGCCAATAAAAACACCAAAACAATATCCCGCACCCAAGTGTGCTGGGGAGGAGGCTTCAATGAAACTATATAATTCCATCGGTCCAAATCCACGCGTCGTCAAAATGTTTCTGGCTGAAAAAGGCATCGAGATTGCGTTTGAAGAAGTTGATCTGATGGGTGGCGAAAACCGGCAAGCCGGCTATTTGAAAGTTAATCCAGCAGGACAACTGCCGGCACTCGAACTCGACAATGGCGACATCATTTCCGAGATCACAACCATCTGTGAGTATCTCGAAGAGAAAAATCCGACCCCCGTTCTTGTTGGAACAAATGCGGAAGAACGTGCGGAGACACGCATGTGGGTTCGCCGCCTGGACCTTGGCATCTGTGAACCTCTGACCACCGGCTTTCGGTTTGCCGAAGGATTGCCGATGTTCAAAGACCGGATGCGCTGCCTGCCGGATGCTGCCGACGGGTTGAAAGCAATTGCACAGGACAAGCTCAAATGGCTTGATGACCAGCTGGACGGAAAAACCTGGATTGCGGGCGACCGCTTTACTCTTGCTGACATCTTGTTGTTTGGATTTCTTGATTTTGGGACGACCGTCGGGCAGCCCATCGACACCAACAATAAAAATGTCGCGGCATGGTTCGAGCGGGTAAAAGCGCGGCCAAGTGCGGCTGCCTCTGCCTAATCTTTCCGCATCAGATAATGCTCAGTGAGGTCTGTTATGAACGAAGAAATCACGACGATCGAAACACCTGACGGCAAAATGGAAACCTTTGTCGCCTGGCCGGATACATCCAGTGGGTCGAAAGATGGGTCGACACCGTTTCCCACCGTGGTGCTCTATATGGACGCGCCGGGCATTCGCGAAGAACTCTATTCCTTCGCCCGCAGGATAGCGGGCGAAGGCTATCTGGTCCTGTTACCGGATATGTATTATCGGCTTGGCAAAATTCGTTTGAACATGAAAGACGCCAACGAAGAAGTTCTCAAACAAATGTTCGACGCGATGGGGTCACTTTCAAACAAGCTGGTGATGTCGGACACAAAAGCCATGCTCGACTGGCTGAAAAAATCGCCCCTCGCCAATGGCGGCCCGATGGGGTGCATAGGGTTTTGCATGAGCGGGCAGTATGTGGTCAGCGTCCTTGGATCATTCCCTGACAATTTTGCCGCAGCCGCCTCTCTCTACGGCGTCAGCATTGTCACAGACGCGCCGGACACGCCTCACAAGCTTGCGAGCAACATGAACGGCGAATTGTATCTGGGCTTCGCTGAGACCGACCAATGGGTACCGGACAATGTGATCCCTGATCTCAAGGCCGAACTGGATGCCCATAAAGTGCCCTACACACTGGACGTGTGGCCGGGGACCGGACACGGCTTCTGTTTTCCTGAGCGTGATGCCTATGTGGAAGATGCTGCCGAACAGGTGTGGACAAAGGTGTTCGACCTCTATGCCCGGCGTCTAAAGACCGCGTAACCACCTGCACAAATTGTGGAAACTTATCCTGCATGACCGATATTCCGTCTGACGATTGGGAGTCACCTGCCGCGCATACGTTGGGCAAAAAGGTTCTCGAGCTTGACCCCGAGCGGGGCTACATAAAGGCATCCTTCTTCGCCGGGGAGAATTTTGTCAATCGTGGCGGGCGCATTTATGGCGGCTTTCTCGCCGCCATGCTCGATGGCCTGTGCGGTCACGCCGTGCGCGCATCATCCAAGACAGTGGTACCCCAGGTGACGCTGGAGCTTAAAACCAGTTTTCTGGGCCGGGCCGATATGGGCACTTTGATTGGGGAAGGCTGGGTGCGCCATCGCGGCAAATCCATTGCCTTTGCAGAAGCCGAACTACGCCGGGAGGACGGAGAACTTGTGGCCCGTGCCAGTGGCACATTCAAGCTCGGCCGACCCTCGCAGGCCACAACAAAGTAGACTAGTTTTTGAACATGTTTGAGGCGCCGCCAATAACCTACCCTTCGCCCTGATCAGTGCCGCCCATTTTTGGCGCATGTGCGATGATGCGGTCGGCCAACCGTGAGAAGGGCAAGCTCTGAAGCCATACGGTGCCGGTGCCCTGCAGGGTCGCCAGAAAAAGCCCTTCGCCACCAAACAGCATGGACTTCAGGCCGCCAGCCCGTTCGATGCTGTAGTCCAGTGATGGCGAGAAGGCCACGATGCAGCCGGTGTCCACACGCAGTTTTTCTCCGGTTAGTTTTTTCTCCACGATGGTACCGCCTGCGTGAACAAAGGCCATGCCATCTCCGCTCAATCGCTGAAGGATGAAACCTTCACCGCCGAAGAAACCGGCACCGAGCTTTTTTGAAAGGCGATATCAATGCTTGTGCCCAGCGCTGCGGCAAGGAAGGCGTCCTTCTGACACAGGATTTCTCCGGTCTTGCTCATATCAAAGGCGATGATCT
>CAZFHW010000045.1:15764-18750 GCA_964518885.1 uncultured Parvibaculum sp.
GCGTCCTTCTGACACAGGATTTCTCCGGTCTTGCTCATATCAAAGGCGATGATCTTACCGGGGAAAGGGGCCGCAAACGCCGCTGATGCCTTGCGTGATCCCTCATTGGTGAAGTGGGTCATGAACAAAGACTCGCCGGTCATCATGCGCTTGCCAGCACTCCAGAGCTTTCCCATCATGCCTTCGTCGGGCTTGGCGCCATCTCCCAGACGGGTTTCAAACTCGATGCCTTCTTCCATATAGGTCATGGCACCGGCTTCAGCGATGATGCTCTCGCCGGGGTCAAGTTCAATCTCGACCAGTTGCAGGTCATCACCGATAATTTTGAAATCAACTTCATGACTGTTCATTTTGTTTCCTAACTTCTCGTAACCGTTGCGTTCGTTGCTCACCAGGTGTCGATAAACGAACGCGATTTTTGACCCTTCGTATCACTCACAGGGGCAGATTTCAGACCGCGCATGACCCAGTGACGTGTCTCACTTGGATCAATGACCCCATCGATTTCCAGAAATGATGCCATGTTGATGGCTTTACCACTTGCATAAGAGCGCGCCACCATTTTTTCGAAAAACGCCTGGCGTTCGTCTTCGTCTTCAATCGCTTCCATCTCGCGCCGGTAGCCGAGGCGCACAGCACCCTCGAGCCCCATGCCGCCAAACTCTCCAGTTGGCCAGGAGACATTGAAGAAGGGGGCATGAAAAGTGCCGCCTGTCATGGCCTGCGCGCCCAACCCATACCCTTTGCGCAAAACAATTGTGAAGAAGGGAACAGATATGTTGGCCGCTGTCACAAACATGCGGGACACATGGCGCACCTGGGCCGTCTCCTCCACTTCGGGCCCCACCATGAAGCCGGGCGTGTCGCAAAGGGAAAGGATGGGAATGTTGAACGCATCACAAAGCTGCATGAAGCGAGCGGCTTTGTCCGCCGCGTCGGCGTCAATGGCGCCGCCCAGATGGTAGGAATTGTTGGCGATCAGGCCAACGGGTCTGCCTTCCATGCGCACCAGACTGGTCAGGATACCAATGCCGAAATCTTTTCGCAGTTCCAGCACACTGTCTTTGTCCACGAGTGTGTTGATGACCGTCCGCACGTCGTAGGCCCGCAGGCGGTTTTCTGGAATGAGATGTCTTAGTTTTCGCTGGTCTTCCGCTTCCCAGGTTTTGAACGACCCCTGGAAATAGGAGAGGTATTTTTTTGCGACGGCGACAGCTTCTTCCTCATCCGCAACGGCGATATCGACCACGCCATTCTTTGTCTGCACATCGATGGGGCCGATGTCTTCGGGTCTGTAGACGCCCAGGCCACCACCTTCGATCATCGCAGGGCCGCCCATGCCGATGTTGGAGTTAGCGGTCGCGATAATCACATCGCTGCACCCGACAAGGGCAGCGTTGCCCGCAAAGCAACGCCCGGAGACGATGGAAATGACCGGTACCTTGCCGCTCAGTTCTGCGAATTTCTTAAACGTCGTCACGTCGAGCCCGGCCACGCCAGCAACGTCCGTATCACCGGGCCGTCCGCCGCCACCTTCCCCAAACAACACCAGGGGCAGGTTCCACTTGTGGGCCAGCTGCAGCATGCGGTCGGTCTTTTTGTGGTTCATGGCACCTTGCGTGCCAGCGAAAACCGTGAAGTCGTAGGAGAGGATCAGGGCACGAGCGGCTTCTTCTCCAAATTCCTCGCCGTTGATCGCACCCACACCGCTTACCATGCCGTCGGCGGGGCTCATCTTGAGCAGCTCTTCCATGGATCGGCGACGGCGCTGGGCGGCCAGTGTGAGGGCGCCATACTCAATGAAGGTTCCTTCGTCGCACAGGTCATCAACATTCTCGCGCGCGGTGCGTTGATTGCGCGATCTTCTGCGCGCGACCGCGTCGGGGCGACGTTCGTCCAGGCCAATGGCGTGGCGCTCAATGACTTCCGCCAAGTCGGGCCTTATATGGTCCAGGTCCACTTCTGCCTCGGTTGTTTCGCTGCTGGCGGCAACATCAGCTTCTTCGATGAACAAGAGAGGGTGACCTTCAAAAACCGTGTCATCGACCGCGACACAGACCAACCGCACGATGCCGCCGGTCGCCGCCGTCACGATGTGTTCCATCTTCATGGCTTCGAGAATGGCAATCTGCTGTCCGGGCGCCACGCTGTCGCCTTCCGCCACATCAATGCTGACCACCCGGCCTTGCAGGTGTGAGGGAAGGGGGAGGGTGCCCGCCGGACCCGTGGCCCCCGCAGTATTGAGACTTGGTGCGGCAGCACTCACACCATTTGTCACAAAGAAGCGTGATTTTTGGGCTGTGGGTTCACTGAGGCTGCCCGCATGGTCCGCAATGAAAGTTGTGTAAAGGTCATTTGCCGCAAACTCCGGCATGCGCAACAAGTTGAGGTGAAAACCGATATTGGTTTTAACCCCTGCGATATTGAATTCAGAAAGCGCTCGTGTCGCCCGTGCAACCGCGTCGGCATAGTCAGCGCTTGGCGAATAGGCAATGAGCTTGGCGAGCAGGGAGTCGTAATGCGGGCTGGTGGTGTATCCGGCATAACCAAACGTATCCACACGAACACCGGGGCCGGTTGGAGGCTGGAACGCGTCCAGTGTGCCCCCGGACGGTATCGCCTCCCCATCAGCACCCATGGTTTCCATGTTGATACGGAGCTGGATGGCATACCCCCTTGGGGCGGGTGTTTCGGTCAATCCTATAGATGCGAGTGTTTCGCCTGCTGCGATCCGCAATTGTGTTTTGACCAGATCAACGCCGGTGACTTCCTCTGTCACCGTGTGCTCAACCTGCAAACGCGGATTGGCTTCCATGAAGGCGAACTTGGCGCCAGCTCCCTCAGCGGCATCGACCAGAAACTCAAACGTGCCGATATTGTCGTAGGCGGCTTCGCTGGCGAGGGTCACCGCCGCGTCGCACAGTCTTGTTCTCAACTCATCCGACAGGGTGGGGCTGGGGGCCACTTCCACCAGCTTCTGGCGTCG
>CAZFHW010000046.1:0-4540 GCA_964518885.1 uncultured Parvibaculum sp.
CCTCTGGACGTGACGGAAGTCCGCGACGACATATGCGACGTGGTTCTAGCGTCACTTTACGTCCCAAAGGCTAAACGCTTTG
The DNA here is from genome assembly GCA_964518885.1 of uncultured Parvibaculum sp. Lineage (GTDB taxonomy): Bacteria > Pseudomonadota > Alphaproteobacteria > Parvibaculales > Parvibaculaceae > Mf105b01. The sequence goes on from CAZFHW010000046.1 coordinate 83, forward strand.
CAAATGGTGCAGTTTGGTGAAAATCGTACTGGTTGTGAGGTCGGCCAAGTTGTTCCCCGATCAAGTCTCTCCCAACAACAAAAAAACCTCTTTTGAACAAGCGCTGATGCCAACAGTTTTTTAACCAACCTATTGGCGTCAGTCGTTGGCTGCCAAAAATAATTACTAGAGTATATTAAGTAAAAACAGGATGTATAAAACTTTAACAGGTATTTGGGGGCTGAGAGCAAATAAAAAATAGAGATGTTCCGAATTGTCTTCTTGAGATTAACTTGGAAGTAAGAGCTCCTCGATAGATTGGACCTCGTTCACAGGCACTCGTCGCAAGACACTGTGAGCAGGTGCTGTTCAAAGAGTATTTATGAGGATCTTGTCATGACTAAATTTGTGAAGCTTTTCGCCCAAGACACTTCTGGTGCAACTGCCATTGAGTATGGCCTGATTGCTGCGGGCATCTCCGTCGCAATCGTCGGTATCGTGGGTACGCTGGGTACAAACATCCTGGCTGCGTTCACGACCGTCTCCAACGGTATCGCGGCTTAAGTCAAGCCGAAGAAATAGCACCGTGGTTCGGTCGGGTACGACCCGGCCGGATACGGTTCTTCTCCAAAACCGTCGACCGCGAAGGCGCGTCGGCGGTTTTCTTTGTCTTGGGGGCAGGTCTTGAGTCAGATCAGGTCAATGACATCGATGACGTCGTGTCAAAGAAACATCGGCGGGCAGAAAAGTGCCTGTCTATTCACGTTGTATTTACACCCTCCGGCACATTCTTCACAGACCGCCAAAAAGCGGCAAAGCTTTTGTTTTCATTCAACTTTTAGGCATCCGCGTGCTTGAACTAGCCGTCCTTACCGTCTTCCCCGCGCTGCTCGTTGTTGCAGCTGTCGGCGACCTGTTGACGTTCCGCATTCCCAACTGGGTATCGCTGGCACTCGCCGGTCTGTTTGTCGTTACGGGTGTGTTGGCCGGGCTCGGTTGGGAGGCTTTTGGGTTTCATGTTGCGCTCGCCATGATGTTGCTTTTGGTGGGAATGGGATTGTTCGCGCTCAACCTTCTTGGAGGGGGCGATGCAAAGCTCCTTGCAGCCGTTGGGCTGTGGATGGGCTGGGCTGCGATGGGAACCTATCTCGTCTGGGCAGCAATTGCCGGTGGTATTTTGGCCGTTCTGCTTATTCTATTCCGCAAAATAACTCTGCCCGAGCGTCTGACCGTGCCCCTGTGGGTTGCGCGCCTTCACAGCAAACATGAGGGTATTCCCTACGGGATCGCCCTGGCCGTCGGCGCCCTGATGGCTCTGCCGCAGACCATCTGGTTTGAGCTGGTCGTAACGCCCCTCTAACAAAGTTTTTTGGAAAAAGTGAGACACCTGAGCGCGGATTTCCCCGCTCGCCCCAAGAAAAGGACCTTTCAAAATTAACTATAAGTTGATCGAAAAGTCGTTTGATAGCAGCAGACCCGGCTCTTGCAGCCAGAAAAGGTGGTGACACTGTGAACGCGATGAGAATTGGCATATTGGCGTTGGCGTTGGTTGCTGCGGGCCTGGCTGCCTTTTTGGCGCGTTCACTGGTGAACGACGACCAGCAGCCACAAGCGGCGGCCCCACAGGTGGTCGAAACACCATTGGCGGAAGTGCTTGTCGCGGCGACTGATATCTCAATCGGTCAGCGTGTGGGCAAGAGCGATATTACCTGGCAGCCTTGGCCTGAGGCCGCCATTGTCTCTTCCTACGTAACCCGGGACGTACAGCCCAACGCGCTGGAAGTGTTCGCCGGTGCGATTGCGCGTGGTCCGCTGCTGGCGGGCGAACCGGTTACATCGGGAAAGCTGGTAAGTTTTGAAAATGCAGGCTTCATGTCGGCGCTCCTGTCACCCGGAATGCGCGCGGTCGCCACGAAAATCTCACCTGAAACAAGTGCGGGCGGCTTCATTCTGCCGAACGACCGCGTCGATGTGATTGTCACCATGCGGGTGCGGGGCGGCGACGCTGTTGAAGGTGGCAGCGGCGGCTTTCGCAGCGAGACGCTTCTCACAAACGTTCGCGTACTGGCAATTGATCAGACGTTCAAGGAACTAGAAGGCAAGCAGGTTGTGGTTGGTAAAACCGCAACCCTGGAAGTGCTGCCCGAGCAGGCTGAAGATTTTGCATTGGCGGAGGCACAGGGAACGATATCGCTCTCGCTGCGTGCGCTGGCAGATATGAACGGCGCCGGTCAGGTGCCCAGCTCAGGTGCAGCGCAGGACGCGAGCACGCGGTCACGCCAGGGCACCACCGTGCGTATTTTGCGATACGGAACGGAGACAACAGTTTCAACGATTGCAGGGAGAGGACGATGACCCGGATGGCTGAGTACTGCCGCCGCATTTCGCCGCAAGAGCTTGCTCGAAAAGTGTTGGTCCTGATGGCTCTTGGATTGATTTTTGGTGTCACAGGCCCTGGTGCTAACCAATCAGTGTGGGCGGCTGGGGACGCGCAACTTGTGCGTATTTCTCAGGGCGGGTCAGGGAGCGCCGCGCGCTCATTGACGCTTGGCCTGAACAAAGCAGCCATCATCGAATTGCCCGTCGACGCGCGGGACGTGCTGGTGTCTAACCCGGCGATTGTTGATGCCGTGGTCCGCACTGCACGGCGTACCTACATTATTGGTATGGAGGTGGGGCAAACCAACGCCTTCTTCTTCAACGAAAAAGGGGACCAGATACTGAACCTGGAAATCCGTGTTGAACGTGATCTGCGGGCTCTGGATGAAATGCTGTCCCGCTTCTTGCCCAACGCACGCATCAATGTTGAAGCGATCAACAACAATATTGTTTTGTCAGGTCGTGTTCCCAATGCCTCCCAGGCGGCTCAGGCGCGCGATATTGCAGCTCGGTTCGCAGGTGACCCTGAGAAGGTGCTCAACATGCTGGCGATCGAAGGTCGAGAGCAAGTCATGCTCCGCGTCACGATCGCAGAGATGCAGCGCAGCTTGATTAAGCAGCTGGGTGTCGACTTGGCGAGCCAGGTCGACTTCGGCAGCTTTCTGTTGAACCTGGCAACGCAGAATGCTTTCTCGCTCCAGGGTAGTGCTCTAGGGGGGCTTACAAGCCTGCCAAATGGTAGTCCTGCGACGGGTGGGTCAGATATTTCTGTGGCACTGAGAGCTCTCGAACGCGCGGGTCTGCTGCGCACGTTGGCGGAACCCACCCTGACGGCGATTTCCGGCGAGTCTGCAAGCTTTTTGGCGGGTGGAGAATTTCCGGTACCAACATCCCAGGACCGCAACGGCAACGTCATTATTGAGTTCAAACCGTTCGGGGTTGGTCTCGGCTTCACACCCGTCGTTTTGAGCGAAGGCCGGATCAGCCTGAAGATTTCCACGGAAGTCAGCGAATTATCAAACGAGGGTGCCTTTGTTTTTGAAGGCTCGAGCGTGGTCGATGCCGCGGGCAATGTTACCACCAGAGATGGGGTGACAGTCCCGGCTTTGCGGGTGCGTCGGGTTGAAACGACGGTGGAGCTTCCAAGCGGCGGATCAATGGTCATGGCCGGACTTTTGTCAGAGACGACGAAGCAGAACATCGATGGGGTGCCAGGTATCAAGGACCTGCCCATTCTGGGTTCGCTTTTTCGCAGCCGTGATTTTCAGAATAACGAAACCGAACTTGTCGTGATCGTAACGCCTTACCTGGTGGATGCGACAAATAGAGGCGACCTTGTTTTGCCAACAGACGGGTTTGCTCCGCCATCCGACATGGACACATTCCTCATGGGACGCCTGAGCGCGACGTACGGTGTTGCAGGTGAATCCGCCGGGAGCGGTTCGCTGCAAGGTCCCGTCGGTTTTGTAGTGGATTGAGGGACAAGGAGATGACGATGAAACATGTGATCGTAGCCCTCGGCTTATGCGTAACGCTTGCCGCCTGCGGTGGTTTTAATGGTCGGGAAGACGCGATGTATGATGCGCGCTTCCGCCATCCTATTGCGGTTGATCCTCAAGTCGTAATGCTTCAGATCGATGCCCCCAGAGACAAGATTGCTCTTTCGGTAGCCGACAAAGCAGCGCTTGGTGTTTTTGCGGACGCCTACAAGTCCCGCGGGCATGGCCTTCTGACCATTGCAGCACCCAGTGGCTCGCCGAATGAGCGAACGGCGGTGGCTCTGGTTGCAGAAACGCGAGCTCTTTTGTCAGAAGTGGGACTTCCACAAGCTGCCGTGGGTTATGCCGCCTATAGAGCCTCTTCCGCCAATACAGACGCTCCCCTCGTGCTGACCTATCGTCGGTTTGTCGCAAGTGCCAGCCCTTGTGGAAATTGGAGTGAGGACTACGCGTTCAATCCCAACAATGAACTTTCGCCCAATTTTGGCTGTGCGACGCAAAACAACCTTGCAGCTTTGGTTGCGGATCCAGCGGACCTAATAGGTCCGCGGGATTGGGACCCTGCCTATGCGCCACGTCGCGAGCAGGTAATCGAAAACTA
>CAZFHW010000046.1:4640-11740 GCA_964518885.1 uncultured Parvibaculum sp.
CACTACAGCGAAATTGGCACCCCCGGTCTTATCATCGTTGAAAGCCGCGATACGGGCGAAACCCTTTTCAATCAATTGGGAGGGCTTGCAGAAGTCTGCGACGCGGGAACAAAAGTGATCATTGTGGGTCATCTGAATGACATTTCGCTTTACCGTGAAATGATCCGGCAAGGCGTGAACGAATATCTCGTTGCGCCTCTGTCACCCATTCAGATTGTTGATGCCGTCGCGCGGCTCTATGCCGATCCTGACGCGCCTCCTATCGGACGTACTATTGTTTTCCTGGGAGCACGAGGCGGCGTCGGTTCAAGCACGCTTGCACATAATACCAGTTGGTGCATTGCCGAAGAAATGCGTCAAGATGTGACGCTGATGGATATGGACCTGCCGTTTGGGACGGCTGGCCTTGATTTCAATCAGGATCCAGCTCAAGGCGTTGCCGATGCTTTGTCACAGCCCGAGCGCCTTGATGATGTTCTGCTCGATCGGCTTCTGGTTAAGTGTACCGACAGGTTGAGCATTTTTGGTGCGCCTGGAACACTCGATCATCAGGCGGAGCTGCTACCAGAATCGTGCGAATTGGTCATCGAAACGGTGCGTGAAACGTGCCCCTGCGTCGTTATCGACATGCCGCACCTGTGGACCAATTGGTCGCGGCAGACACTTCTAAATGCGGATGAAATCGTCATCACGGCGACCCCGGATCTTGCCAGCCTGCGCAATACAAAAAACTATCTGGATCTTCTCAAGAAACAACGCATCAATGACAGCACCCCTCACGTCGTGCTCAATCAGGTGCGTATGCCAAAGCGGCCCGAGATCCCTCCAGCGGATTTTGCAGAGGCCATTGAGCAGGAACCAACACTTATCCTGCCATTCAATCCAACATTGTTCGGAACAGCGTCAAACAATGGGCAGATGCTTCAGGAAATTGATCCCAAAAACAAGACGACGGTTGCGATCCGTCATCTCTCAAGCCTAGTGACGGGACGCCCTGTGGCGCCGTCTCGCAAAGCGGGTTTTTTGGCGGGTTTTTTCGGCGCACGTGCCAAAATGAGGGGCTAAGATATGTTTGGCAGGCGTCCTGAGCAGGGAGCAACCAGTCCCCCAGCCACATCGGCTGCGCGACCGGCTGCGCCGCCTCCACCCCAGCAAGCAGCCTCGGAGACCGCGACCCGCAAGGCGGCGTCGCCCAAACCAACATCTTCCAGAGTTGCGGCTGCGCCAGTAACACCTCAAGCGACCCCAGCACCTGTTGGGGCGGATGTGCGCTCGCCTGAATATTACAAAATCAAAACCTCGATCTTCAATGCGTTGATCGACACGATTGACCTGACCCAACTTGCACAACTCGATACCGAAAGTGCGCGCGAGGAAATTCGCGATATTGTAAGCGAGATTATTGCGATTAAGAATGTCGTGATGTCGATTTCCGAGCAGGAAGACCTGCTACAGGACATCTGCAACGACGTGCTGGGCTACGGGCCACTCGAACCTCTTTTGGCGCGGGATGATATCTCCGACATCATGGTGAACGGAGCCGATGCAACCTTTATCGAAGTCGACGGCCGGGTTGAACTTACCAATGTGAAGTTCAGAGACAATTCGCAACTCCTCAACATATGTCAGAGAATTGTCAGCCAGGTTGGCCGGCGGGTCGATGAGTCGAGCCCAATATGCGACGCCCGCCTGGCCGACGGGAGCCGGGTGAATGTTATTGCGCCACCATTGGCGTTGGATGGTCCCACACTCACCATTCGTAAGTTTCGCAAAGACAAGCTCACCATGAGAGATCTCGTGTCGTTTGGATCGATCTCGCCGGAAGGGGCCGATGTTCTGGGTGTCATTGGCAAAATCCGCTGCAACGTTCTGATTTCCGGCGGTACCGGGTCGGGTAAGACCACGCTCCTCAATTGCATGACGGGGTTCATCGATCTGGATGAGCGCATTATCACCTGTGAGGATGCGGCGGAGCTTCAACTGCAACAACCCCACGTCGTTCGACTGGAAACCAGACCTCCCAATATCGAGGGGCAGGGCGAAGTCACCATGCGTGATCTTGTCAAAAACTGTCTGCGTATGAGGCCCGAGCGCATCATCGTCGGCGAGGTGCGTGGATCAGAGGCGTTTGATCTTCTGCAAGCCATGAATACCGGCCATGATGGTTCCATGGGGACCCTTCACGCCAACTCCCCGCGCGAAGCCCTCTCTCGTCTGGAGAGCATGATTACAATGGGTGGGTTTTCCCTGCCTTCCAAAACCATCCGCGAAATGATCGTCGGGTCTATCGATGTGATTGTGCAGGCGGCACGGTTGAGAGACGGATCGCGCCGGATCACTCATGTGACCGAAGTGTTGGGTTCGGAGGGTGATGTCATCACGACCCAGGACATTTTTGTCTATGAAATGGACGGGGAAGACGAGCATGGGAATATTATAGGAAAGCATAGGTCCACCGGCATCGCGCGCCCAGCGTTCTGGGACAAGGCACGGTACTACAATCAGCATCACATTCTTGCCGCCGCTCTCGACAACGCGCAGGTGTGAGGAGAAATTATGGACCAGACCACACTCATCATCGCCGGTGTTGCCGTCCTTGCCGCCATTTGCATCGCGGCGGTGGGGTTTGCCCTCGTTGGAGGTGGGCAGGATGGAAAATCCAGCAAGCGGTTGGCGCGTGTGGCGCGAGGACCTGTAGGACGCTCAACCGAGAAGAAAAAGGATGATGAAAGCACCGATAATTCAGGGCCGCGCCGCCGTCAAGTTCAAGAAACATTGAAGGAAATTGATGCGAGGCAGAAGGCGGAGAAGGAACGGCTCACAATTCGGCTGCGCCTGCAGCGTGCTGGTCTTGGCATTACGCCACGCACCTTCTATATCGCTAGCGGTTTCTCGGGAGTTTTCAGTGCGGTGGTCATTCTTCTCTTTGGACTACCGGTTGCTGCGGTCGTGCTAGGTGGTTTTGTGGGCGGGTTCGGGATACCGCGCTGGGTGGTCAATTTTTTGACCAAGCGTCGACAGGCAGCCTTCACCGAAGAATTCGCTAACTCATTGGATGTCATCGTGCGTGGCGTGAAAGCTGGCCTGCCAATCAATGACTGTCTCCAGATGATCGCCAAAGAAGCCCCCGAACCGGTGAGGGGAGAATTTGCTGATCTTGTGGAAGGTCAGTCAGTTGGTGTGACGATCGAACAGGGTCTGCAGAAGGTTTATGAGCGCATGCCACTGCCGGAAGTAAACTTCTTCATGATTGTTCTTGCCATTCAGCAAAAGACAGGGGGGAACCTGTCTGAAGCTCTGGGCAATCTGGCGAAGGTCTTGCGCGAGCGCAAAAAAATGCGAGCGAAAATTCAGGCCATGTCCCAGGAGGCCAAAGCCTCGGCCGGTATTATCGGTTCTCTGCCACCTGGTGTCATGTTGCTCATCTATGTGACAACGCCGGAATATATGAACCTGCTCTTTGTTACAACGACCGGAAATATGATCATTGTAGGGGGCATCATGTGGATGGGCCTTGGGATTCTGGTCATGAAAAAAATGATCAACTTTAATTTCTAGAGATGGAGGGATCGATGTTTGCAATTGCTGAGAGCCTGTTCAGTCTCGAAAATATAGTCATGCTGCTGACAGCAGTTGCGGCATTCGCCACCGTTCTGACTTTGGCAGCACCCATGCTGGTGACCGACAAATTGTCGGTGCGCATGAAGTCCGTGTCGACGGAACGTGAATTGTTGCGGCGTGCAAACCGCGACCAGTTGGAACGGGAACGAGACGGAAAAAAACTCCGCCAGGACCCAAAAGATTTCATCAAACGCTTTGTTGACCGGTTCAACCTGATGCAGCTGATGGAAGGCGACGCCATTCGCGGCAAGCTGAAGAAAGCGGGTTTCAGAGGGCAGGGGCCCGTCTACTCCTTTATGTTCTTTCGCTTCGTCATGCCCATCCCCTTGTTCATCTTGACGATCGTCTATCTCTTTTTTGCAAATTCGTTCGGACTTGAGCCCCTCGCACAGGTTGCTGTGTCTTTTGGCGCGGCCTTTGTCGGCTTCTACCTTCCCAATGTGTTTGTTGAAAATATGATCGCGCGCAGACAGGAGTCGATTAAAAAGGCTTTTCCCGATGCTCTCGACCTGCTTTTGATATGTGTGGAATCTGGTATGTCTGTGGAAGCGGCATTCAACAAGGTCGCCTCCGAAATCGGGTCCCAGTCGGTTGAACTTGCCGAAGAATTGAGCCTCACCACCGCAGAACTGTCCTATCTGCAGGAGCGGCGACAGGCCTATGAAAATCTGGCGACCCGGACAGGCCTTGACGGTGTGAAGGCTGTGACCATGAGCCTTATTCAGGCAGAACGATACGGCACACCTTTGGGCGGTGCGCTGCGTGTTATGGCGCAGGAGAATAGGGACATGCGCATGGCGGCAGCTGAAAAGATGGCGGCCGGTCTGCCACCAAAGCTCACCGTACCGATGATCCTGTTTTTTCTGCCGGTCCTCTTTTGCGTTATTCTGGGGCCAGCGATCATCAAGCTTTACATGTAATATCGGTTCATCAGACACAGCAAAGAACCGCCGCAGAGATTTCTCTGCGGCGGTTCTTTGCTGTGTCTGATAGGTCGCTGGGAAGGCGCGCAGGGTGTGCTCAGGGCATCATTGTGGGTTCAGCGATGGGGGCATCAAGGGCCTCCATCTGTTGCCACAGGGCTGGCTGCGCCAATAGGGAACGAATATAACTGATATTGCTGGTGGCCAGGCTGGGCGGCAGGTCGGCGCGCGCAAGCCGCTCCGCCTCCTCAAAGTCGCCCTTAAGACCGAGAACCAACGCGAGGTTCTGGCGTGCGTGAACGCCCGATGCGGGATTTGAAACCGCTCGGCGCAGTACCGTCTCTGCCGTGACCAGATCACCCGAGAGTGCGTAGGAGAGACCAAGATTTGTCAGCACAGTCGGATGGTCGGGAGCCAGATGAAGGGCGGCAGCGTACTTTTCCTTGGCTTTGGCATGTTCGCCCATCTCATCAAATGCGACCCCTGCCGCAGACAGGATGGACCAATCGCCGGGGGCGAGAGTGGCTGCTTTGGCGAGCAAAGCGGCTGCCTGGTCAGGCTTGCCGCTTGTCGTCAGCGCCTTGCCATATTCTGAGAGAAGAGCTGCATTATTGGGATGGCGGTGCACGGCCCGCTGCAGCACCATGAGGGCTTGCTGGAGTGATCCAAGGTGTCGCAAGCCGCGGGCATATTTTGCGGCCGCTTCAGCGTTCTCGGGGTCTTGTTCGTAGATGCCGCCCCAATAGGCGGCCGACGCCACAAAATCTCGAGGTTCTGATGAATGTACGGGCAGGTCACTGGAGGCGCCCAGTCCTGGCCGTTCTGGAGGGCCGTTTGCCGCACAACCGCCCAACATCAACGCGCCAAGAGCGGTGGCAATCACGCACCGGTTTAGGTCCGACCAATTGCGTCTGGTGGGAGCCTTGATAGGCAGATGACGCGTGGCACGCTGATTTGGCATTGGTTCTAACATCCTCGCAGGGGGGCGACGACGGGCGTATTTTTGGCCCGTTCGCCATCCTTGCTGACAGATATCAAGAAAGCCTTAAGCATAAATTTGGTTTCAAATTTGAATGCTCCTCTTTCGGCCTTCCCAACGATGCGCCTATACTGCGCCATGCAAGTGAACCGTTTCCAGCAGTTTTTGTTAATCACCCGTCGCGGGATCAAGCGTTTTGGCTTCGACCGGGGCTTGCTCCTTGTCTTGGGGATAGCCGTCGTGGTGCTTTTCGTCCTGGGGATGGGGAAGGACCTCATCGGACAGGATGGTGGCGAGACCAAGGTCACATTCTTTCAAATCGGAACCGGGTCCACCGGGGGCACCTACTTTCCCATGGGTCTGGCGCTGGCGGCGGTGATTAGTCAGCCGCCGGGGTCAGACCCGTGTTTGCCGGGCGGCCATTGCGGGGTTCCAGGTGTTGTGGCAATTGCCAAGGGGTCGGCTGGATCTGTTGCCAATGTCCGCGCTGTCGCAAACGGGCGTCTTGATTCCGCCCTGGTGCAGGCCAATGTGCTGGCGGCGGCATACGCGGGAACAGGGGAGTTTGAGGGAGAAGGTCCGCGAGAAAACCTGCGGGTGATTGCAAATCTCTATATTGAAGCCATTCATCTTGTTATTGCCCGCGGTCTTGACGTCAGATCGGTCAGTGACCTGAAGGGGATGCGCGTCTCCATTGGGACGGACGGCTCGGGAACACGCTCAGATGCGATTGCAATTCTTGAGGCGTCCGGTGTGACACTGCAAGATATCGAGCCGGTGGAGGCTGACGCGTCGAGGTCGGCAGAAATGATCCTGACCGGCATGCTGGACGCCTATTTTCTTGTGGCCGGGGCGCCCGCGCGCTCAATTGACGATCTGGCTATGCGCGGCGCCATTAACCTTGTGCCCATCCGTGGTGATGTCGCTGACCAGCTTGTCCTTGAGAGAGCATTCTACAGCCGGTTCAGTATTTCCGAAGGGACCTATCGCCATGTTGATGAGATCGAAACCCTGGGAATTGGCGCCCTGTGGATTACCAGGGCCTCCACCTCCGACAGGTTGATCTACCAGATCACCCGTGCCCTGTTTGACGAGCGCAATCACGCGACACTGGTATCGGCCCATGCCAATGGCGAGAATGTCACCGCGGCGACGGCGGTGCGGGGCGTGCCGATCCTGCTTCATCCCGGCGCGGAACGCTTCTACTTCGAGACTGGAATTCTGGCCCGCTAAAACACGTCGATCAGCTGTTGTCGGAAGTGTCAGCAGAGGGATCACGAACCACCGCCTGAGCAACAATCGGTGTTGTGCCATCAAACGTGATGGCGGGCGCGCCGTGAAGCCGGTATCCCTCGTCCAGAGCTTTGGAAACCCTTTCGCAGAAGGCGTGATCGTCGGCGCCGGTGAGCAGGCGGTATCTGAGATCGGACATGAAACCTCCACAAAATGTTTGGCGTGACCTCTCCTTCCCCGAACAGGCTTTGAAGAGCCGCCATTGCGAGCCAATCAGACCCTCTATAAGGTCTTGGCGCAGATTGTGCAAAAGGTCTTGGCGCAGATTGTGTAAAAAGGTCTTG
>CAZFHW010000046.1:11840-18571 GCA_964518885.1 uncultured Parvibaculum sp.
GTCTTGGCGCAGATTGTGCAAAAGGTCTTGGCGCAGATTGTGTAAAAAGGTCTTGGCGCAGATTGTGTAAAAAGGTCTTGCCGCACATCGTGCGAAAAGGTTTTGGCGCACGTTGTGCACAAGCATTGTGCAAGAGGGATCTCGTGCGCGGAACGTCGGGAGTGGAAGCTGGTGAAGAGTGAACTATTCGTAACGCAAGCTGATGCCACCGCCTTGCCGATTTGGCCTGTTGGCATCGGGGCGGTTGAGGATTGGTGTAACGCCCATGCGGGTGCCAATGCCGCCTGGGTGGGGACGACGGGCTTTTCTGGTGAAGCAGGTCGGGTGCTGTTACTGCCTGACGGCGCAGGCGGGCTTGCTGGGGCACTCCTGGGCATCGGGAATGACACTGACCCTTTCATCTATGCAGCCCTTTCCGAAACCCTGCCTGAAGGGACCTATCGGTTCGCGGGCCTTGAACCAGAGGCCGCACGCCACGCAACGCTAGCCTGGGCCTTGGGCGCTTACCGGTTTGACAAATACAAGAACACAGAACGGACCCTGCCAAAACTGGTGGTGCCCGAAGGTGTTGATATCGGAGAGATTGAAAGCCTGGCAGATGCCATCACACTGACCCGCGACCTGGTCAATATACCCGCCGGTGATTTTGGACCTGCTGAACTTGAGGCAGCGGCGCGGGAAATATCTGATCGCTTCGGAGCATCCTTCTCGGTGATTTGTGGTGAACAGTTGCTGGCAGAAAATTATCCCATGATCCACGCTGTCGGACGGGCGGCGGGGGCAGGTGCGGAACCACGGCTCCTCAATTTCATTTGGGGGGAAGCCAGTGATCCAAAAGTGACCCTGGTGGGCAAGGGGGTCTGTTTCGACACCGGCGGGCTCAACCTCAAGCCCGGCAATTCCATGGGGCTCATGAAGAAGGATATGGGCGGCGCCGCGCATGTTCTGGCACTGGCCCAACTTATTATGGGAGCCGGTCTAAAGGTCCGATTGCGCGTCCTCATTCCTGCGGTGGAAAATGCGGTCGCAGGAAATGCCTTTCGCCCTGGCGATGTTTTGCAAAGCCGCAAAGGCCTCACCGTTGAAATTGGCAATACCGACGCGGAGGGACGATTGATTCTGGCCGACGCGCTTGCAGAGGCGGACAGCGAAACGCCTGAGCTTCTGATCGATATGGCAACATTGACCGGCGCCGCGCGCGTTGCTCTGGGACCCGACTTGCCGCCATTTTACACAGATGATGATGTGTTCGCCGACGCTCTTAGCGAAATTTGTGAGCCGGAGGCCGATCCACTTTGGCGGATGCCCCTTTGGCAGCCCTATGATGAGTGGCTGAAAAGCAAGATCGCCGACATCAATCACATTTCCGATGGGGGACATGCAGGGTCCATCACCGCTGCTCTGTTTCTCAACCGGTTCGTTGAGAACGCCCAGACCTATGTGCATTTTGATGTGTTTGCCTGGAACCCACGTGCGAAGGCGGGACGTCCGGTGGGTGGCGAAGCACAGGGTATCAGGGCCCTCTTTGCTCTTCTGAGGAAGAAATACACGTAATCACTCGTCACGCGTGCTGTTCTGCTTGGCGCAGGACTGGTCTCTCGTTAATCTAAACCGGCTCCGAAACGGTTGGGGCAAAGCATTGCGCGTATGAGATTGATCCGGGGGACAGATGGAGTTGAAGCCGCTTGAAGCGCTGAAACTGTGGCACGACGTGGTGCTGGACACCGTCCGTCGCGATGTGCCCGATCTCTCGGCGCGACAATTGGCGATCCTGCTGACCGTCTATCTGGAATCTCCTCCCCATACGGTTAGGGGCCTGGCGGCGAAACTAAAGGTCTCCAAGCCCGCCATCACGCGCGCCCTGGATACGATGGGTCAAAAGGGTCTTTTGAAGCGCAAACGGGACGAAACAGACAAACGCAATGTCCTGGTTCAGCGCACAGTAAACGGTTCCGTCTATCTGAGTGAGCTCGCGGACACTATTATTGCAAGGGCTCAAGATCATTCCTCGTCGTAAACAAGGACAACCTTCGTGACGGATGAAGCGCATCTGGACAAACGCCTGAACCCTTACCGACCCGACCTGGCGGCCGCCTATCTACGCGGGGAGGTGGAGGCGGACCGGTATGTGGAGTGTAAGGACATGCAGGTGACAGCACCTCATGCGCCGCTGTTGCGTCGCCCCGAAGAGACCGCGCCGATGGATACGGAACTGTTGTTCGGAGAACATTTTCGGGTCTATGAGACAGCGGGAGACTGGTGTTGGGGGCAGTCCGCTCAGGATGACTATGTTGGGTATGTGCCAGCGCATCTTCTGGCACCTGTGCGCAAGCCGCCGACACACCGGGTTGCCGCGTTGCGGACGTATCGCTACCCAGAGCCCGACATCAAAAAGCGCCCGGCACTGCCCCTGTCCATGAATGCGAAAGTGGCCGTGATCGGGGCTGAAGGAAAGTTCGTGGAGATTGAAGGAGGGGGCTATCTTGTGGCATCCCATCTTTCTCCTATTGATGCCTACGCAAGCGACTTTGTAAGTGTCGCTGAAGAGTTTCTGGGCGTGCCCTATCTCTGGGGCGGGCGCGATGCACGCGGCGTGGATTGCTCCGGTTTGGTGCAGATGTGTCTGGAAAGATGCGGAGTTGCCTGTCTCCGCGATACCGACCTGCAGGAGGCCACTCTTGGAAAAGCCCTGCCTGACCCGAGTGACTTGACCGTCCTAAAGCGCGGCGACCTCATCTTCTGGCGCGGGCATGTCGGCATCATGACAGACGCGACGACGTTGCTTCATGCCAATGCAACCCACATGAGAACGGTGAAAGAGCCCGTTGCCGAAGCGGTTTTGCGCATCGAAAAGAGTGATGGCCCGGTTACCAGCATCAAGCGCCTGTAGGCGCCGCTTACGCTGCCGCGTCTCCCGGACCCATGGCAAGGTCAAATGCTGCCGCCATCAGGGTTTTCGTATAGTCGGTTTGGGGCGCATCGAAAATCGCATCCGCAGGACCCTGTTCCACCACTTTTCCTGCACGCATGACAATGACCTGATCGGCCAACGCCCGCACTACCTTCAGGTCATGGCTGATAAACAGGTAAGCGAGGTTGTGGCGCTTCTGTAGCGTACGCAGCAGATCCACAATCTGCGCCTGAACTGACATGTCGAGCGCGCTGGTGGGTTCATCCAACATCACAAACCGGGGTTTCAGCACCATGGCGCGTGCGATGGCGATCCGCTGACGCTGGCCACCTGAAAACTCATGCGGATAGCGATCCTGCATGGCGGGATCAATGGAAACCTCCTGAAGCGCTGCCGTCACCCGCGCCCGCCGCTCCGTCGCCGAAAGGTTTGTCTGCTGTACCAGAAGCCCCTCCTCCACAATCTGAGAGATCGAGAGCCTGGGAGAGAGCGATCCGAACGGGTCCTGGAAGACGATCTGCATCTGCTTGCGCAAAGGTCTGATCTCTTTGGAGCTGAGGCCGTCAATGGCCGAGCCATTGAACCGGATAGGGCCTTCACTCGACAACAGTCGCATCATCGCCAGCCCAAGCGTGGTTTTGCCGGACCCGGATTCGCCCACAATGCCCACTGTCTGGCCTTCGCGCACCGCAACAGAAATGCCGTCCACCGCCTTCACGTAATCGACCGTCTTGCGCATGATCCCTTGTTTGATGGGAAACCAGACTTTGAGATTGTCCGTTTCCATCACAATAGGCGCATCGGCGCGCGGAGGTTCAGGCCGCCCCTTCGGTTCTGCTGCGATCAGATGTTTTGTGTAATCATGTTGGGGGGCCGTGAAGATCGCTTCGGTCGGGCCTTCTTCTACAATTTTCCCGCCGGTCATGACATAGGTCCGGTCCGCCATTTTGCGAACAATGCCCAGATCATGGGTGATGAGCAGCATCGCCATGCCCATTTCTTTCTGCAGGCTCTTCAGTAGGGCGAGGATTTGGGCCTGGACGGTGACATCGAGCGCCGTGGTGGGCTCATCTGCAATCAGCAGATCAGGCTCATTGGCAAGCGCCATAGCGATCATCACCCGTTGGCGCTGGCCGCCGGAAAGCTGGTGGGGATAAGCACCCAGCCGGCTCTCCGCATCTTGAATGCCGACCTTCTCAAGAAGTTCCAGAATGCGGACTTTGGCAGCCTCCCGTCGCATCCCCAGATGCAAGATCAGGATTTCTCCAACCTGCTGCTCAATCGTGTGCAGCGGGTTGAGAGACGTCATGGGTTCCTGAAACACCATGGATATTTTATTGCCGCGTACCTCCCGAAGCGCTGTGTCATCCGCCGCCATGAGATCTTTGCCGCGAAAGCGAATGGCGCCACTAGGGTGCGAAGCCTGCGGGTAGGGCAAAAGCTTCAGGATGGAAAGTGCTGTGACCGATTTGCCAGACCCGGACTCACCCACCAGGGCAACGGTCTCTCCCTCACCGATGGTCAGGGACACGCCACGCACCGCATGGGTTTCTTCTTCACCCTGGCGAAAGGTGACGGACAGATTGTCGATCTCAATCATCGGATTTGTATCGGTCATGTCAGTGTCTTTCGGGGATCAAAGGCATCCCGCACCGCTTCGCCGACAAAAATCAGCAGGCTCAACATCACCGCGATCGTAAAGAAGCCGGAGAACCCAAGCCACGGCGCCTGCAGATTGGCTTTGCCTTGTGCCAGTAATTCGCCGAGCGACGGCGAGCCCGGCGGCAATCCAAAACCCAGAAAGTCCAGCGACGTGAGTGTCGTGATGGAAGAGTTCAAAATGAACGGCATGAAAGTGAGGGTCGCGACCATCGCATTGGGAAGCAGATGTTTGTACATGATGACGGCATCGGACACACCGAGCGCGCGGGCCGCATTCACATACTCAAAATTCCGTCCGCGCAAGAACTCGGCCCGCACCACACCCACCAGGGCAACCCAGCTGAAGAGCAATAGGATCGAAAGCAATATCCAGAAGCTGGGCTCGATCACCGCAGCTATGATAATGAGGAGATAGAGAGACGGGACGCTGGTCCATATTTCAATGATGCGCTGGAATATGAGATCGGTCCACCCGCCGAAATACCCCTGCACCGCGCCCGCGGCCACTCCGATGACCGAAGAAACAAGGGTCAGAATAAGACCGAACAGAACGGATATGCGAAAGCCGTAAATCACCCGTGCCACCACGTCGCGGCCCTGGTCATCCGTGCCCAGCCAGTTCTCCGCACTGGGAGGGGCAGGGGCGGGCACCGGCAGATCACGGTTGATCGTGTCGTAATAGTAGCGGATGGGCGGCCAGATCATGGTGCCGCCTGCCTCTGTTATGAGATCCTGTACAAAAGGATCGCGGTAGTCGGCTTCCGTCGCAAAGTCGCCGCCAAAGGCCGTCTCGGGATAGGTTGTCAGAATGGGAAAATAGACCGAGCCCTGGAAGGTGAGGACAAGCGGCTTGTCGTTGGCTATTACGGGCGCAAACATCGTGGCGACAAAGAGAAACAGGAAGATTTGCAGCGACCAGTAGCCCCGTCGATTGGCTTTGAAGTTACGCCAGCGGCGCTGGTTGAGCGGTGTGAGATTGGGGCGAGGAAGTTTCAGGCGATCACGCAGGGACATATTGTTCAAACCTCCCGCGTTTCAAAATCGATCCTGGGATCAATCCAGGTATAGGTAAGATCGCTCACCAACGTAATGACGAGGCCGAGCAGCCCGAAAACATACAGTGTGCCAAACACCACCGGATAGTCGCGGTTGATGATGCTTTCATAAGACAGAAGCCCCAGACCATCGAGCGAGAAAATCGTTTCAATGAGCAGGGAGCCCGTGAAGAAGGCACCGACAAAGGCACCGGGAAACCCGGCAATGATAATCAGCATGGCGTTGCGGAACACATGCCCGTACAGCACTTCGCGCTCAGACAGTCCCTTGGCGCGGGCAGTTACCACATATTGCTTTTTGATTTCATCCAAAAAGGAATTTTTGGTGAGCAGTGACGTGGTCGCGAACGCGCCAATGACCATGGAGCTGATGGGCAGGACAAGGTGCCAGAAATAGTCCCCCACTTTTGCCGCCCAGGAAAGCTCCTCCCAGTTTTCAGAGGTCAGGCCCCGCAAGGGGAAGACATCAAAAAATGTGCCCCCCGCGAAGAGAACGATCAGCAGCACCGCAAAGAGAAATCCCGGAATGGCATAGCCCACAATGATCACACCGCTGGTCCATACATCAAACCGGCTACCGTCGCGCACCGCCTTGGTCACCCCCAAGGGAATGGAGATAAGGTAGGTGAGAAGCGTGGTCCACAGCCCCAGCGAGATGGAGACAGGCATTTTTTCAAGTATCAGATCGATCACATCCACGTCGCGGAAATAGCTTTCGCCAAAATCGAACCGGGCATAGTTCCAGACCATGAGCAGAAAGCGTTCATGCACCGGCTTATCAAAGCCAAATTGCTTTTCAAGGGCGGCGATGAATTCCGGGTCCAATCCCTGCGCGCCCCGGTATTTGGCCGTGACATCAACGGCTGCACCGCCGCCGGAGAAATCTCCCCCTCCCGTCCCGCCGATGCGGGCGGTGGCGGACACTTCAGTGCCTGAAATCTGCGCGATGATCCGCTCAATAGGTCCGCCGGGCGCGAACTGCACAATGGTGAAGCTCACAAGCATAATCCCCAGAATGGTGGGGATCATCAAGAGAAGCCGTCGGACAATATAAGCCGCCATCAAAGAGGTCCGGTTGTTGTTAAGTCTGGGGCAGAAGAGCC
>CAZFHW010000047.1:0-10718 GCA_964518885.1 uncultured Parvibaculum sp.
TTTCCTCATACTCCTGAAGGCTCTGGGAGATGGGGTGGATACCGATTCCCAGTTCCGTGGCTTTCATATTAACCCGAAGCCATGCGGCCCCGGCATTCAATTGGTCGAAGCGGGAATTACCCTCAGTGTACAGCCACAGATATGCCATCGCGGTGTGCATCATTGCGTGATAGATATCGAGGCCCTGCTTGAAGCCTGTAGAATTCGGGTCCGCCAGTTGTTCGCGCGTCAGGACACCGGCAAGGGCCAGTGCGTCGAGAAAGGCAGTGCCCCCAATGTCAATTCCATCGGGGTTGGCGTTAATTTCAGCCTTGCCAATCCGCATCAGATTGACGCTTTCCATGTTGGTGCGATCGGTCGTGACTTCCACGAGATGCGCCTTCCAGGTGAGGGCGCGCAGGTCGTCACGTCTGGCGGCGTCTGCCGAAAAACCAACCTTGATTGAGGCCGGAACAACCGATGCGATCTCCTCAAGTGTGGACACGGCAACAG
Organism: uncultured Parvibaculum sp.; assembly: GCA_964518885.1. Classification (GTDB taxonomy): domain Bacteria; phylum Pseudomonadota; class Alphaproteobacteria; order Parvibaculales; family Parvibaculaceae; genus Mf105b01. Next base: position 493 of record CAZFHW010000047.1, read on the forward strand.
AACGGTTGGTGTCGTAGGCCTCTTTGAGAGAATGCCGGTTGAGAACCTGCGCGAAAAGCGGGTCAGCTGTGGCAGAGCCGGGCGCCCCGAAGCGAATGCGGGCAATGGCGCGGGTGTCCAGATGAAGGTCCGGCGCGCCGTCGGGGAAGGGCTCGATCTCCACGGAGCGACTGTCCTCCGCCGCTGCCATTCTGAGCATGTCGAGAAAGCACCCGAGCCCGATTAGGATTTGTCGCTCGAACGGATCCGTATGCGGCAGCAGACGGTCAAGATCACAGGTGAGAATAGCCGTGTCGGCCTGCCTCAGGTCCACCTGCCAGGGTTGGCGATTGTGGGGGTTGGGGGAAAGGATCGCATAGGAGAGCGCTCTGATCCTCGGGTCTGTGTAGTCAGCACCCCCGGCGCGGGCCCACGGTGCAATCGCATCTGTTGGTGTGCGGGTGAGCGCGAAGCCACCGGCACCCCCGGCGACGATGAAGGCGGACGATCCGACAATTTTCAGGAAACGGCGACGGCTGGTCATGGCATGCTCCATTAGTTCAACATTAAACTAATATAGTTTAATGTTGAACTAAATCAACCCCGCGCTGAATTTGGAGCCTAACTCACGCCAAGCACTTGTTTTGAAATGATATTTTTCTGAACTTCCGTTGCCCCGCCATAGATGGTTTGCGCCCGGTTGAAGAAATAGGCGGCTGTTGTGGGGGCGGCATAGGCTGGGATATCCAATCCTTCATGCCAGTCGGCAGCACTTCTGTCGGGAAAGAATGGAAGCGCGTTGGAACCGTTCGCCTCCAGGAAAAGTTCCGTAATAGCCTGCGCGTTTTCGGTTGCTAGAATTTTCAACGCGGAACTCCCTGCGCCAGGCTCCTCGCCAGCCGAAACAGCGGACAGCGTACGCAGCACCATAAATTCCAGCGCCGTCAGGTCCACTTCCACTTTTGCCAGCTTCTGTGCAAAGGCCGGTTCGTCGAGCAGCGTGCGATTGCCGGACTGAATAGTTGTGGCAATTTCTTTCAGCCGCGCAATGTCGGCCCATTTTCCAGCAATATGTGCGTAAGAGGTACGCTCATTGGACAGCAGGTATTTGGAATAGGTCCAGCCCATGCCTTCCTCGCCGATCAGGTTTTCGGCGGGCACGCGCACATCATCAAATTCAATGCGATTGAGATATTGAGTGCCGTCAATCGTGGTGATCGGGTAGACGGTAATGCCCGGTGTCTTGGCATCCATGCACAAGAAAGAAATACCTTCCTGCTTTTTGCCCGTGTTGCTGGTGCGCACAAGGCAGAAAAGCCAATCTGCATAATGGCCCAGACTGGTCCATATTTTTGTGCCCGTCACAATATAGTCGTCTCCGTCGCGCACGGCCTTGCATTGCAATGAGGCGAGATCAGAGCCAGCCTCTGGCTCGGAATAACCCTGTCCCCAAAAAGTCCGACTGGCGAGAATATCCGGGAGCCAGCGTTTCTTCTGTTCCTCTGATCCAAACGTGTAGATGACAGGAGCTACATAAAGGAGACCCATCGGAACCACACTCAGGGCACCTGCGCGCTCCAGCTCATCGTCAAAAATATACTTCTGGGTGGGGGTCCATCCGGTGCCGCCATACTCTTGCGGCCAGTTCACAGCGACCCAGCCCCTGTCGTTGTAGGCGCGCTCCGATTTCTGATAGTCAGCCTTCGTGATCTGTTGGCCATTTTTTATCTTGGCCAGAATATCTGCAGGATACTCGTTGGCGAAAAACTTACGAACGGTTATGCGGAATGCTTCGTCTTCCGCGCTAAATCGAAAATCCATGGCTATGACCCTTGAGCATCGTTTGAATGTTGGTGGGCTCAGGATAGGTGTTTTGCGGGTGAAGATCAGGAAAGATTTTTTCGCAACGCACGGATAATGAAGCGGGCAGGATGAACAGTTTCCGCAAGAGCATGGGGCAAAGGAAGCGGTGAGCCAACGACTTGGGCAGCGAGATGCTCGCTTAATAACAGCGCTGTCGCAAACCCCCGCGCGCCGAGCCCCCCAAAGAGAAAAAGCCCTGGATGGCAGGGAGCCGGTGGATAGGCGGCAAAGCGATCCCCATGTCGCAGGCGGTCATAGGCCTTCAGATAGGCGGGCTGGTCTGGCGCTGGGCCAGCAAAAGGCACTCGGTCGGGCACCTGTGCGCGAAAGGCAACCCGTCCCGAAAGCTCAGACGGGTTGAGATCATTAAGCGAACTCCGTAAGGGAGGAATGGCGTCAGCCAGGGCATCAAGGTTGCGCTGATGTCCAGCCACGCTCGGTGTCAGCGGTGCTTGCGGGGAGGCACCGGGGTCATAGGTGGCGCCCGTCAGTGCCGACCCATCCACATGAGAAATCAGGTAAGGCCCCGCCACCAATGCGTGCCGCTGCGGGGGAAGTGTGTCCGTTGGTAGGTATGTAATCTGCCCCCGCACCGGTTCCAGCGGCAACCAGTCGGTTTGCGGATAGGCTGTCAGTCCCGTGCCGTTGGCAAGAACCATGATGTCGGTCTCTGCGATGAGACTGCCGTCCGGGGCGTGCAGTGACCAAAGATTATCATGACGCGTGATCGAGTGAATACTTGCTCTGTGAACTGGCAGACCGGCGATGAGGTGGCGCAGTAGCGCCCTGGGCGTGAGGACGCCTCCATTGGGAAACAGCAGCGCAGGCAGACCCGTCTTGAACCCCGTCAGAGCGCTGAGTTTTTCTACGGGAACAAATTCCATATGGCTCTGGGGGAGCCGTTTGTTGGCCGTCAAGGTTTCAAAGCGCTTCATATCAGAGTCTGTGCGCGCCAGTTGAAGCACGCCGCAGGGGCGGAAAACATCGCTCCGCACTTCATCGGGAAGCAGAGAGAGCCAGCGCTCCATATGCAGGTAGGCCGCGATGTGAAACTGGCCTTCGGCACTTCCATCACTCGCCATCCGCGGCATAAAAAGGGCGGCAGGATTGCCCGAAGCACCTGCACCGGGGGGCTCACTGTCGATGAGTGTGACGCTAACGCCCGCGCGGGTGAGAGCGGCGGCGGCAGACGCACCGGCAATGCCTGCCCCGACAATACAGGCGGTGTGATGCCGCTGGGGGGCTGGTATCTGGTACCAGGGACGTGCTGCGGGCCTGTCCTCTTTGCCTTCCAGGGTTCCTGTCAGCATGTCTCGCTTCCGACCAAAGCCTGGCTCTTTTGTTACCGCAAATCCCGCAGCGCTCAGCCCCCGCCGGACGGCACCGGCAACGGTGTAGGTCGCAAAGGTTGTGCCTGCGCTCGACAGCCGTGCAACCTCAGCAAACAATTTTTCCGACCACATGTCGGGATTGGTTGCTGGGGAAAAGCCGTCGAGAAACCAGGCGTCAATCTGGGCATCAAGGCCTTTGAGCGCCCCGAGCGCCTCATCTTCGAGCAAGGTAAGGGTGACATTATCAGGAAAGGAAAGCAGGTGGACCCCACGATGGGGCGGCGGGTAGCGCTCAATCAGAATTTCCGCCAATGGTTCCATCTGGGGCCATTGTTTGAGGGCTCTGGAGAGGTCTTGGGCGCTCAGGGGAAAGCCTTCCACGGACACATAGTTGAGCCGCTGCCCGGGTGTCCGCGTTTCGCGCCACAACGCCCAGGTTGCGAGAAAATTGAGTCCCGTCCCGAACCCGGTTTCCCCGATGGTGAATTGTGCGCGCCCCGCCCAGGCAGACGGCAGACGGTTGCCTTGAAGAAACACATGCCGTGTTTCCAGGAGGCCATCGTCGGCAGAGAAATAGACGTCTTCGAAGGACCGGGATTCAGGACTGCCGTCGGCTCGCCACAAAATCTCCGGGGAGGAGATGCCAGATAAGGGCCGATCGGACATGGGGCTCTCTCCTATGCCCGATCAATGATGTTGTCAGGAGCCGCGACGGCTGGGCGCGAATGGATGAGTGCTCGACAGGCCGCCGCAAACCGGGATCGCCTGACCGTTCACGTAGGAAGCTTCATCGCTGATAAGGAACAGTGCCATGTTGGCTATTTCTTCGGGATGGCCATAACGGGCGGTCGGATTAAGCTGCCCGATTTTGCCTTCGCTGCCTCGTGCGCGTGCCCCCTCAAAAAGCGGAGCCGTCATCCCAGTTTCAATAAGACCCGGGCAAACGGCGTTGACCCGCACACCTGTTCCATAAAACTGGTTGGCGCTTGTTTGCACCAGGCTTATGACCCCGGCTTTGGAAGCCGAGTAGGGCGTGCTGCCAGCATTGGCGCGCAGGCCCGCAACGGATGCCGTGCATACGATAGCGCCGCGGCCCTTTTTGATCATGTGAGGCGAGGCGTGTTTGATCGCCAGGAACGGACCAATGAGATTGACCCGCAAAATTTCTTCCCACAAAGCAGGGGTTTGATCTTCGATCGGAACCATGCCGCCGCTGATCCCGGCATTGGCATAGACACCATCCACACCGCCGAATTCTGACACGCAAAAATCGACAAATCCCTTCACCGCATTCTCGTCGCCCACATCTGCCGCAACGGTTTTGATGGTGCCACCCTTTTCTGAGACGATCGAAGCGGTTTCATCGACAGCTTCTTCAACACGGTCCACGGCGACAACATTTGCCCCTTCACGCGCAAAGATAATGGCGCTTGCACGGCCAATGCCACTACCAGCACCGGTGATGATGATGCTCTTGCCTGCCAGTCTGCCCATGTTCGGTTTCCTTCTGGAGAATCGCCTGTTGGCGCAAGTCTACTGCAAGCATCGCCAAAGCGCAGGAAATCGGAGACTAGTTAGGGGCACCCAAAAAGAAGGGCGGACCCGGCGCTTTTAACGCCAGAATGTCCGCCCCGCAGGAGTATCGAATTGGGATTTAGAAGTCTTTGCCAGCGGTAACCGCCCAGGCCACAGAACCAGCGTCACCGTCAATCGTGCCAGAGGCACCCGGTGTTGGGGCTTCTGCGATCGGTGGTGTGCAGTTTTCCGGCTGGTCGCCTGCCGTCGTGCAAATGGTCTCGCCATCAACACGCCAGGTACCTGGAATTTCAGCACCGGTTGGAATTTTCATCACAAGGGTGCTTGCATCCGGGTAATAAATCCTGGTCTCAGCCCCGTCGGGACCGGTCAGGGTAACGGTATTGCCGATCAGACCGGCGCCTATGTCAGCCAGCGCAACGCCGGCACTTGCAGTCAAAATCGCGACCGAAAGAAGTAGCTTTTTCATATTGTTCTCCCAGAGAATGGCCAGACCGACCCTCGATCCAATGCCCCAAATGGTTAACTTAGCGAGCAGGTACGCCTGCGCCAAGGCCTGGGTGGCGATTGTTTTGGCCTATTTACCAAAGCCGGGAGGTTTCAACAGGAAGAGGACCAGCCAGATCGGTACAATGACCATAGACCCCAGAAGGAAGTGGGGGAGAGCCCAGTCTACCGCCCCTGATAGGAGGAGGCGTATCTTGTCCGGCGTGACGCCCATGTCTTTGAGTACGTCAGCGGCGGATATATCCATGGCAGAAAGTGTCGCGCCGATAGCAACCGACGCGATGGCAAATTTGATAAGCCCTGAAAATGCACTGTAGAGCAAAGGTTCAGCCTGCTTTGATTCGAACACTGGCAGTCTAGCGGGCAGTGGAGCGACATACCAACCCGCCCCGGATCACAATAGGAAAGGTTTGAAATATGGAGATGGACGCGAAACACAGATGTTTTTTCCCCGCATCACGCCTCGCTGCGATGGCGGAAAAGCGCCACATACACCAATATAATCAAAATGCTGTGCGGCTGACGCGAACCCTGGGGGACTTGGCGGGCCTGACCGATATGGGGCTCCATATGGTGCGTATCGAGCCCGGACACGAGACCACAGAGCATCACTTCCACGGGCAGGACGAGGAGTTTGTGTTCATTCAGTCCGGCAACGGGATCGCCTTGTTGGGGGATGAGAGCTTCGAAGTCGGGCCCGGCGACATGTTGATGTTCCCCAAAGGAGGCCCGGCCCACTCCATGCGCAACGAGGGGCCTGCCGACCTAGTCTATCTTATGGGGGGAACACGCCCCTCTATTGACGTTTGCACGTACCCCCGCCTGGCCCGGAGGCAATACCGGGTCGATGGCAAAAAGGAATACGCCGCGTTGGAGGATTTCACTCCAGTGTGAGGAACCTAGCGGTTGAACAGGCCCCGCAGGACATCCTCAGGACGTGGCTTCTCAGTCGGTTCGGCGCTTGAGGCATCTTCGCCTTCTACAGGCGCCTGTCGGCCGCCCAGGAGGCCTTCTAGCAGACCCTTGCCACCATCTTCCCTGACGGCATCGATGACGCCTTTGATGCCATCGGGATTGGCAATGATGGATGCAAGGTCAGGCGTAAAGCGGGGATCAGCCCAGGGGCCTGAAATAACGATGGGGACTTCCAGTCCGGTCGTCTCCTGGGTTCCGCCCTGACCTTGCAGTGTTGCTGCCAGTTTCGGTTCGACCCGGTAATTGAGCGTCTGCGCTGGCAGATCGACGGTGCCCTTACCGGTCACCCGCACCAAGGGGCTCAACAGCTTCAGGTCGCTGTTGGAAAGAATGCCCCGCGCAATAGTGAAAGTCCCGCTGAGTTCGGAGAAGTCAGTGCTCTCGGTACCGCCGGATTCCCAACCGCTCGTGGCAGCCGACAGGACATTGCGCATGAGCTTGGCGATGTTGATGCCGCGAATGGCACCATCTGCAAAAGTGATGGACCCGGCACCACTTAGAGCACTCATCATGGCTTTTTGGCTGCGACCCGCTGTCCGGACGTCAAAACCGATTGTCCCTGTACCTTCCAGTCGCTCAAAGGCGGCAGCGTCGCGCAGCAGAGGGTAGGCCGATATGTTGGCCAGATCGAATTTTGCAGTAACCGCTGGCGTGCTGCCTGATCCATCAAGGACGAGCCGACCAGTGCCAGCTCCTTCGTAGAGATCAAGCTCGGTGAGGTTGGCGGTGAGCTTGCCATTGCGGAGCAAGACCGCCAGCGCGCTTTTGCCGACTTTTATTTCCTGGAACAGGATTTCATCAACACTGAGTTTAAGGTCGGCATCAATGGCCTGGAGGCCACTCAGGTCTATTGGCGCATCACTCCAGCCTTCACTTGATCCGCCACCCGTTGAGCCGGTACCTGCAGCATCCGTATCTCCAGCCGGGGACGCGGCATCTGATGCCAGATAGATGTTGGCATCGAGTTTATCGAGAGCCAGCGTTCCCGTGAGCCGGGGGCGGGCGCGACCCGTATCAATCGACAATGTGCCCGTACCGTTCATGCCGTCGAACGAAAGGGTGGCATCCGAGAACGCGTATGTGTCGCCGGATATGGCAAGCTCGCCACCGAGCTCAAACGCGCCCAAACCACCACCAGGCGCAAGCGGTTGACCAGCCCAGGCCGCCAGTTCTCGAACAGAGGGGATTTTGAGGGAAGTTGTGCCGTTGACCGAAAGAGACGGAGAGATTGCGGCACTGCCGGAAAAATTGCTGGTGATTTTGGGAGCAGAGAGATCAAAAATAATCTCTGATGTGCCGCCGCCAGAAAGCGCGCGCGGGTCCGCGACATTGACGGTCAGCTTGATGGTGTCCTCATTCCAGACCAGCGAGCCGTCAATCCCGAGCGGATCATTCAGGCTTGGGAGAGAAACATCGAGATTGATGGCATTCGCCTCATAAGAAGCACCAGAGCGTGCATCTGAATACCGCACCCGACCGTCGATCAGTGAAATCTGGCCAAGCTGGATGTCCGTAACCTGGGGGCTGAAACCCGAACCCTCACCAGTGTCGCTGGGCGCCGGGGAGGTTGCGGCTGCAGACTGTGAGGGAACATCAAATTCCCAGTTCGCCTTGCCTTGCGCATTGACCGCCAGATCAATTTCCGGGCGCACAAGAACAAACCGATCAAGCGCTATTTCGCCGCGCAACAGGGGAAAAACTTTCAGGACAATTTCCAACTGCTCCATCGTCGCCATGTTCGGGGTCGATGCCCACTCCGCGTTGGCGAAGGTGACATCATTCACCGTCACAGAAAGACGCGGCAGGAAGGAGAGGCTTATGTCGCCCCCGATGGTCAGGTCTCGACCTGTCTGTTCTTTCACAAGTGCCGAGATTTGCGGCTTGTATGTTTCAACAGGAATGAAGGAAGGTGCGGCAAACAGAACACCGACAACGACCAGAAAAACCACAAAGAGGAAAGAAAGAAAGCGCGACATGAGGAGCCCCAAAAATGCTGTGCCAAAAAAGCTGTGCCAAAAATACGATGAACGTCTTGAGTGACGAGCAGATATTCTCAGCGTTAGTTTCGGTGGCAAGTGTGTCAGAAAGAAGTTCGACCCCTGTTGAGGTATTTGCGCCACATTGGGGCAAAATCCGGTGCAACACTCTTTGGGGACTTGGTTTGTGGGATGGTTGTTATAGGGTCGTTGCAGGCGTGTTGGTTTTCCTGAACGCGCCAAGTGTAGCAACAAGTACGGAGCGAGAAAGATGGAACCCGAGTGCGGTAAACCGATCTTCTCCCTGTCTGGCCACTAACTTTGTGTGGGGCCACAGGGATCACCCGGGCTCACGCAAATTCCACGCTCTTGCTAACAAATCTAACTTTTTGCACACAATGTCGACAGATGCGGTCGTCAAGCAGGTCTCTCATTTCGAACAGACCAAGTTAGCAGGCGAAATAAGCCAAGCCCGGATATGAAAAATTTGAGTGGCGTTTAGCTGCTCAGCATATTCAGGAGTGTTTTCCCGTTTGGGGAAAACAGACACGACATGAAACGTCCCGACGTTCGAAATCAACTGTCTCTGCAAGGCAGATTATCTCCTTCATCTGGTTTTACTGGCGCAGGCAGGGCTTTTGGTTTGCCTTGCTGATGCTTGGCATGGCCGTCAATGTGGCCGTCGACATTCTGTTCCCCATTGTCTCAGGCTACATTGTAGACATCATCTCAACGGCCTCGTTCCCACCAAAGCCGGAGGAGATTGATGCCGCTTTCTGGGCCGCCGTGCTTTTTGTGGGGCAGGGCGTTGCCTTCCTCACGATCCAGCGCCTGAAGTTTCGCCTGTGGATGTTTTTTACCGCCCGGGTGATGCGTGACATCGTGACGGAGGCTTTCGCACGGGTACAGCGCTTTCCGTCCAACTGGCATGAGAGTGCACACGCGGGGGCAACGGTTCGAAAATTGACCCGTGGCATGTGGGCTTACGACACGATTGCTGACACGATCTATGCGGTGCTTATTCCCACCGCGTTCATGTTGATCGGGGTGTTGTCCGTTCTGACCTGGCGTTGGCCTCTCGTGGGGTTGTACGCGGCTGTTACAAGCGTCTTGTATGTCGCGGTGACGGTCTGGCTGGCCGTGCGCCATCTGCCAGAGCGACACAGAGCGCACATGAAGGCTGACAGCGAAGTCGGAGCGCTGGTTGCCGACGCGATCACCTGTAATTCCGTTGTCAAAAGCTACGGCACGGAAGGGCGCGAGGACGACCGGCTTCTCTCTTTAGCCGAGGTCTGGCGCGGAAAAGCCGTCCGGGCATGGATCGCGATGGAGAACATTCTCATCGTTCAAAACATCGCGGCTGTCTTTTTGCAGGCAGGCATCCTGGCGCTGGTAATTGTTGAATGGGCCGCAGGCCGGGCAAGTACGGGCGACATCGTGTTTGCCATCACCACCTATCTACTCATCAACGCCTACCTGCGGGACATGGGCTACCATCTGCAGAACCTGCAACAGGGCGTATCGGAGATCGAAGACCTCATCCTGTTTCATGATCTGCCAATGGAACCCGCAGCTGCCGGAAATGCTGAGCCATTGGTGATGAATGGGGGTGCCATCCGTTTCGATCAGGTGCGTTTCAACTATCCCCGCAAAGACCAGGCCGTTTACTCAAACCTGTCGGTTGATATCCGGGCCGGTGAAAAAATTGCGCTGGTCGGCAAGTCGGGGTCGGGAAAGAGTACTTTCGTCAAGCTGTTGCAGCGTCTGTACGATCTGGACGCGGGGCGCGTGCTGATCGACGGGCAGGACATCGCCACGGTGGACTCGACCAGTCTTCGCTGTGCGGTCTCCGTTGTGCCCCAAGAACCTCTCCTGTTTCATCGCAGTCTTGGGGAGAATATTGGCTATGCCAAACCGGGAGCCACCGAGCAGGAAATCTGGCGGGCAGCCCGGCTGGCGCGGGCAGATAAGTTTATCGAAGGCTTGCCCGAGGGCCTGGAAACACTTGTCGGCGAACGCGGCGTGAAATTATCCGGGGGCGAACGCCAACGGGTGGCGA
>CAZFHW010000047.1:10818-18491 GCA_964518885.1 uncultured Parvibaculum sp.
CTTGTCGGCGAACGCGGCGTGAAATTATCCGGGGGCGAACGCCAACGGGTGGCGATTGCCCGTGCCTTTTTGGCCGATGCACCCATTCTGGTGCTGGACGAAGCAACGTCGAGCCTGGATGTGATCACAGAAGCTGCGGTGCAAGAAGCAATGCGCGAGCTGATGAAGGGACGCACCACGATTATTATTGCGCACCGCCTCTCAACCGTGCGTCAGGTGGACCGTGTTCTGGTGTTTGAGGATGGCGTCATCGTGGAGGAGGGGCCGTATGATGAGCTGATCGCGCGCAAAGGAGGCTATCTGGCTGAGTTTCATACCGTGCAGTCAGCGGGCGATCTCAGCCCCACGGTGCAGGAGCCGAGGGAGTGACTTGAACAAGTTGGAACCACCGCCTAAAACGCGGTCATGAGTACATCGCAAACCACACCCCCGATCGCCGCCCGGCAACCTCTCTGGCAGCCCGGTGCTGCGCGCATTGATGCTGCGGCCATGACCCGCTTTCGCAAACAGGCAGAACAGCGCTATGGCCTCACGCTGCCAGATTACACTGCTCTGCATGATTGGTCGGTCACAGAGACAGCAGACTTCTGGGATCTGGTGTGGGATTTTTGTGGCATCGTCTCGTCGAAAAAAGGCGATCGGGTGCTAGGGCAGGCAACCATGCCCGGCGCCGAATTTTTTCCCGATGCGCGCCTCAATTTTGCAGAGAACCTGCTGCGTCGTCGGGATGCGGGCCCGGCACTTCATTTCAACAATGAAGGGGTGAACCGACCCACACTCAGCTGGACCGATCTATATGATGCTGTTTCGCAATTTGCGCAGGCGCTGCGCCGGTGGGGTGTGGAGCCCGGTGATCGGGTGGCCGCCTACATGCCCAACGCGCCGGAGACCCTTATCGCCATGCTGGCGACGACAAGCATCGGCGCTGTCTGGTCCTCCTGTTCACCAGACTTCGGTCCCACCGGCGTGTTGGACCGCTTCGGTCAGATCGAGCCAAAGGTACTGATTGCCTGCGACGGCTATCGCTACAACGGCAAACGCCTGGCTCTTGGGGAAAACCTCAGGCAGGTCACTCAAGCCCTGCCATCGTTGGAACATGTGGTCATCGTTCCCTTCATCGATGAGCCAGTCAGTGATGTTGCCAATGCCGTCACTTGGGGGGACACGTGCGACGCATTTGCGCCCGATGACATTGTTTTCGAGCAGCTGCCATTTTCGCATCCGCTCTACATCATGTTTTCCAGCGGTACCACTGGCGCGCCAAAATGCATCATGCACTCGGCGGGCGGCACACTGCTGCAGCAACTCAAAGAGCATGTGCTTCATTGTGATCTGAGTGAGGGGGACACGCTTTTCTACTTCACCACCTGTGGCTGGATGATGTGGAACTGGCTGGTTGCAGGGCTGGGCGCGGGCGCGACGCTCGCCCTCTATGATGGCTCGCCATTCTATCCAGATGGCAATGTGCTGTTTGACTACGCCGACAAGGTGGGGATCAACGTATTTGGCACGTCCGCGAAATTTATTGATGCCTTGAACAAGGAAGGGCTGGTTCCACGCGAGACCCATGATCTTGGGTCTGTGCGCGCAATCCTGTCGACAGGGTCGCCTCTCGTGGAGGAAGGGTTCAACTACGTCTATCGCGCGATCAAATCGGATGTTCAGCTCTCTTCGATTTCCGGCGGGACAGATATCGTCTCATGTTTTGTTCTCGGCAATCCGGTGCTGCCCGTGTGGCGGGGAGAAATCCAGTGCAAGGGTCTCGGCATGGCAGTCGAGATTTGGGACGAGGAAGGCAAAGCTTTGCCGGATGGGCTGCAATCCAAAGGAAAGGGCGAACTGGTTTGCACCAAGCCGTTTCCCGCTATGCCCATCGGGTTTTGGAACGATGAGGATGGGGCAAAATACCATCAGGCTTATTTCAACCGCTTCCCCGGCATCTGGCATCACGGTGATTTCGCGGAAGTGACAGAGCACGGTGGCATCATCATTCACGGGCGCTCGGATGCGACCTTGAACCCCGGTGGTGTGCGCATTGGGACGGCGGAAATCTATGCGGTGGTTGAAAAAATGCCGCAGGTGCGTGAAGCCATCGCCGTGGGGCAGACCTGGGACGATGATGTGCGTGTTGTGCTCTTTGTCATCCTCGCTGACGGTGAGGTTTTGACGGAAGAGCTCATCGCGACAATCCGCGCGAATGTCCGCTCAGGGGCGAGCCCCAGACATGTGCCCGCGAAGGTGATTGCGGTCACTGACATTCCGCGTACCAAGTCCGGCAAAATTACGGAGCTTGCTGTGCGCGATGTCATAGAGGGGCGTGAGGTGAAAAACCGCGAAGCCCTGGCCAACCCGGAAGCGCTGGAGCTTTATCGCGGCCTTGAAGAGCTCGGAAACTAGTCTTGTAGGACCTGGGTGGAGGGGAAAACCAGTTGCACCTGTGTGCCCTCGCCTGGGGACGAATTGATGGTGAGGGCGCCCCGGTTCGCTTCTGTCAGCGCTTTGGCGAGAGGCAGCCCCAGACCGGTGCCCTTGCGCCCATGAATAACGGCGTTGCGCGCCTGTCCAAAAGGGGTAAGTGCCTGTTCCAGGTCTTCGTCAGACATGCCAATGCCGGTGTCGTGGACGGCAAGGGTGAGGTCTCCGTCGGAGGAAACCGTTGCGGTCACGGTAACCTGTCCCCCCGCGCGGGTGAATTTCACAGCATTTGAGAGAAGGTTGAGCAGGATCTGCATCAGGCTGCGCTTGTCTGCGACAAGGCCGGGGAGTGTTTCAGGTATCCGTGTGCGGATCGCAATCCGCTCGTCTGCGGCACCAGGCTTCACCATGTTCACACACTGCTCCACGAGGGAGGCGATGCTTACCTGTTCAAATTCGGGCTCAAATTTTCCTGCTTCTACTTTGGACAGGTCCAGCAAGTCGTTGATCAGGCTCAGCAACAATTTGCCGCTGTCATGAATGTCCCCGGCATAGGAGAGGTAGCGCTCGTCGCCAAGTGCGCCATAACGCTCATCACGCATGATTTCCGAAAAGCCAATGATGGCATTGAGGGGTGTTCTGAGTTCGTGGGCAACGGCTGCAAGAAAACCGGATCTTTGCGAACTCACAGCACGCGCCTGGGTTAGGGCATCGCGCAGCTCCACTTCTGTGTGTTTGGCCTGGGTGATGTCGCGAAGTGCTGCGGTGAAAGCAGCCCCCGCATAATCATCTCCCAAAGCGTGCATGACCAAAAGCAAGTGCCGGGTCGGCCTGCTGGTGGTTCTGACCTCCAACCCACTGTCATAGGTGGGTGAAAGCGCGTCTCTCTCATCGCGGATCAGGCTGGCCAGATAGTCTTCGATCTGTTTTTGATTGGTGGGGTGCAGAGCGCTAGCAAGGGATTTCCCCGTAATCGTGCCGAGCGTTTTCTGAGCATTGTCATTTGCTCGAATGACAATGCCCTGAGCATCCAGCATCAAAATCCCATCGGTGACCGACGCAAGCAGCGTTTCAGGTTCTTGTACCGCAGGTGCTGTCGGTACGACCGCCGAACTGGTTGAGGCGGTGGTCTGTCGTTGTGACTTCAACGCCAACCCGTTCCAGCCTTTGAAGTTTCCCAATGCATCGGTGAGGGGAAGGGCACCGAGCGCAAGACGCACAACCTCCTCGCGTCCCTCAGGCCCCTGTTTGGGCCAGAGGAGTTCTTCATCCCGCCATGCTGTCTGGGACGCGAGAGCTTTGCCCAGGGAAGCACTTGGTCCCAGGCCAAACTGCTGCACCACATCATCCCAGCGTTTGCCCAGCAGGGCTTCGATGCGAACCCCCGTCGCGCCATAAAAATCGCCGGTGATTTGGGTGAAGCGCAGGTTCTTGTCGAGACGCCATTGAAAATCACTCACCAAATCGAGCATGGCTTGGATCTGGGTTCGCTGGTGCTCTGCGTCTTTCTCACGCGCACGTCTGTCTGCGATATCGCGGAAGAGAACCAGTAGAGCATGAGCCTGACTGTCGGGATCATGCACGCGCCTGAAGGTGACACGGTGGGCACGAGGGCCATTGCGGGTCGTCAGCGTCAGCGCACGGCTAACTGTTCCGGACCGGATGGTCCGTGCAATCAGGGGCAAGGCATCGTCCGCCTTCTCCAGCAAGGCGCTCAGCCCACCTGCCTGTGCAATAACACCAAACAGCCTTTCGGCCTCGATATTTTGATGCAACAAGACCCCGTCGCTGCCAAAAAGTGCCATCGCAATGGGTGCTTCCTGCACCATTTCCCCAAATCGGGAGAACGTTGCAGAGGCCTCACTGCTTGGGTCCAGCCGGATCAAAAGCCCGGGGCGCCCATCGTCCAGCACGGAAGGGTAACAGAGGCAGGTCGTCCACTGACGGCCAGTCGCAAGGTCGAACTCAAGTTTGCGGGTGAGGGAGGTGCCCTCGTCAAATTCAGTGGCGAGCCGGTCGAGCTTGAGGAGTGTGGGGTCGTCGGGGTCAAACTCAAGCTCAATCAGATCGAGTAGGCTCTGTTCTCCCCAGAAAGTGACGGCTGCGGGGTTGCCCCACGAAATCCGGCGCCGGTCGACATCCCACAGCCATGCCGGGTCGGAATGGCCGACAAGATCGTCAATAGTCGGTGTTGTCGTCACGGCGCTCACTCAAAGTCCCCCCAGGAGCAACCCGCGCTCTGCACATGAGCGTCCCCTCAACCCTAGCCTTACCGACAGGGGGAGGTCCAGCGGGCTTGTTTGATCGGCACGCCGTCCTGAAGGGGCCGTCATACCTTATTTTTTGCGGGCACTCTTTTTTGGGGAAGAAGCTGGCTGCCGGGTTTTGGTTTTGGAGCCTGATTGACGGGCGAGCTCGGCGGCCTCCGTGAGTTCCGCCGCTATTTCCTCAGCCTCTTCGGGCGAAAAATCCATTGGCAACTCAAATTCTCCCGTGCGGAAGAAGAGGCGAACCATACCCAGAGAGGTTGGGCCGATCTGTATCTCGCCACTGTCATCCGTCTGGATGTTTATCCCGTTGCTCATTTGCTACTCACTTCGTTTGCTTCCGGCACCGGTTGGCCCGTGATCCACGCCTTTAGGATAGGGTTCACAATCTGCGGTGCTTCCTGCTGGACCCAGTGTGACACGTTCGGAAGGTATCTGAGTGTGAAATCGTCCACCAATTCCTCCGTGCCATAGGTCAGCTCTTTGCCCAGCGCCGCATCATCCTCGCCCCAGATCATAAGGGTGGGTACTTTGATTTTGGGTGGATTTTCCCAGATTTCCTTCATCGGGTTCTGCCGAAACGAGGCGCGGTAATAATTGATCATCGCCTTCATGGCGCCGGGAATGAGGGCATTCTGGCGATATTGATCAAGGACTGACGGATCGAAATTCGTTTTGTCCACGGCCATATTGTAAAAGGCATCGCCGATCGCCTTGGCGCCGCGCGCCGTCATCAGTTTTTCGGGCAGCCATGGGATCTGGAAAAAGAAAATATACCAGGAGCGCTTGAGCTGTGCCCATGTCCCCACTTTTTTAATGAACTGGGTGGGGTGGGGCAGGTTCATGACGACGAACTTATCCAGAGGGCGAAGGTCGCAGAGCACGAAACTCCAGCCAATAGCCCCGCCCCAATCATGAGTTATGAGGGTAACGGGCCCGGTGATGCCGCGGGCTTTTGCGGCGTCCATGAGCCCCGCCACGTCTTCCGTCAGATGAGTGAGACTGTAGTCAGCCACGCGGGGGGGTCTCGAGCTGCGCCCATAGCCCCGAAGGTTTGGTGCCCAGGCAGTGTATCCGAGCTCTGCAAGCAGGGGTATTTGGAAGCGCCAGGAGAACTTGTTTTCAGGAAACCCGTGCAGGAAGAGCGCCAGTCTGTTGCCATCGCCACACATATCCGTTTCGAAGGTCAGGCCGTTTGCCTCGACCATTTCTGTTCTTATCGTTGTACCGTTCATGAGCGCCCCGTATTTTTGAGCGGACTATAGGGCATTGGCATGCGGCCTGACAGAGCCAGAAAAGCGCGCTACCATTGCCAAGCGGAGAGGGGATGCTCCGGAATTGGGAAGAAGGCGGGGGATAACATGGCAGTAAGTGTAGCGCGCGAGCACTGGTCGTCGCGGTTTGCATTTCTGATGGCAGCTATCGGCTCAGCCGTGGGACTGGGCAATATCTGGCGGTTCCCGTTCATCACCGGCGAGAATGGTGGTGGCGCCTTCATCCTCATTTACGTCTTCACCACCACAGTCATTGCGCTTCCCATTTTGATAGCGGAGATCATGTTGGGGCGGATGGGCGGGCAAAGCCCCATTCAGTCCATGACCCTTATTGTCCGCAAGCACAAGAAATCAGCGCTGTGGGTGGTACTGGCCTGGGGGGGGACACTTGGGGCCTTTGTCATTCTGTCTTACTACAGCGTGATTGGCGGGTGGGCGCTCAAATACACGCTGCTGGCGGTCACGGATGGTTTTGCAAACCTTGACCCTGAGGCATCAACCACGCTCTTTGGGAATTTCACCGCTGACCCCCTCGCCCTCATCGGGTGGCACACGGCCTTCATGGCCATCAATGTCGGTATTGTTGTCTGGGGGCTGCACAAGGGCATTGAACGCGCCGTGGTCTTTCTCATGCCGCTGCTGTTTCTCCTGCTCATAGGTATGGTGGTCTATGCCGTATCGACGCCGGGGTTTGATCGTGCCGTTGATTTCCTGTTCACAGTTGATTTTTCCAAGGTGACGTCCAACACATTTCTGGTGGCGATCGGTCAGGGTTTCTTTTCCGTATCCGTTGCGCTGGGTTCCATGATGACCTACGGCGCGTATCTGGATGAGGATGTCAATATTCCGAAATCAGCGGTGATTATCGTTATCGCCGATACCAGTGTTGCTTTGCTGGCGGGGCTTGCGATTTTCCCGCTTGTTTTTTCATTCGCGCTGGAACCGTCTGCGGGTCCCGGGCTTATCTTCGTGACCGTCCCGATCGCCTTTGCGCAGATGGACGCAGGGTTTCTGGTGGGTACCATGTTTTTTGTCCTGCTGTCGGTTGCCGCTGTCACCTCGGCAATCTCATTGCTGGAACCAGCGGTCGCCTACATCGAAGAAGCGTTCGTGTTGCCCCGCCGCGCCGCAGCTATCCTGGTGGGAACAGCGTGCTGGATGGTGGGGATCGCCACAGCCTTTTCTTTCAATGACTGGTCCAGCTTTTATCCGCTGGCCCCGTATGGCGTACTGGCAGATAAAACGATTTTCGACGTGCTCGATTTTGTGGCCACCAGTTGGGTGCAGCCGGGTGTCGGCATTTTGATGGCGGTCTTTGTGGGATGGGCGTTGAGCCAGGAAACCGTGGCAGAAGCGCTGAACGTGGACGATCCCAATGCGCTCTGGTTTCG
Organism: uncultured Parvibaculum sp.; assembly: GCA_964518885.1. Taxonomy (GTDB): domain Bacteria; phylum Pseudomonadota; class Alphaproteobacteria; order Parvibaculales; family Parvibaculaceae; genus Mf105b01. Next base: position 18,166 of record CAZFHW010000047.1, read on the forward strand.
TTTCTGGATATTCCTGATCCGGGTTGTCTGCCCACTTGCCGTGCTGTTTGTCTTTGCAGGAGCTGTCTGGCCAGAGCTTGTCGCCTCCCTGATGCCATCCGGCGGCGGGTAAAGACCAAAACCGGCTGATTAGGGCCCGCAAAAGAACTTTCTTCGGCACTTGCGTGGGGCGGCTAAGGGAATTAAGTTCCGGCGTCTCAAGGTGAGTGCTTCGGCGCCCGCCTAGAGCATAAACGGACTGAAATGGACCCATTCGGGCCATTTTGCCCGATGTGCAGCTGTAGCTCAGTCGGTTAGAGCGCTTGATTGTGGATCAAGAGGTCGGA
>CAZFHW010000048.1:0-12027 GCA_964518885.1 uncultured Parvibaculum sp.
AACAGATACTTATCAACCTGCTATCAAACGCCATCAAATTCTCCCCCGAGAAATCGGTCGTTCGGATACATATTGAACCAACGGAAACCGCCCTGCGCATTGCCGTGATAGACAAAGGTATCGGCATGGCTCCCGAAGATATTCCCCGCGCCCTGGAACCATTTCGCCAGGTTGATGGTGCGCTGACCCGAAATTATGAAGGGACAGGTCTTGGCCTGCCACTGGCGCGTCGCCTGGCAGAATTGCACAACGGCACATTGACCATCGAAAGCACACCCGGCGAAGGGACCAGTGTCTTTATCGACTTGCCCCTGGAGCGGATTGACGCACCTGAGGCAAAACCAGCACCTGAACTGGTCAACGCCTCGTGACGTGAGCCGCATAAGTCTCTATATCTCGGCCCACCCTATGTCTCCCCACGGAGATGTGGCCGCCTGGAGACCATCTGTGCCCCTAAGTTTCGACGAATTCACTCTCTGGTTATTGCTTGCTGTGCTGACCGCTGCGGTGGTGGCGTATTTCGTACGCTCACTACCGGGCAGGTCGGAGGATCGACAATCCGATGAGCCCGGCGTGGCGGTGTATCGGGATCAGCTTTTGGAGGTGGAACGCGACGTCGCCCGAGGCGCGCTGCGGGAAGCCGAAGCCAGCTCCGCACGGTTGGAGATTTCACGCAGGCTATTGGCGGCGGCAGACGAGGGCCATGCGGTATCAGCCCCTTTGTCTGTGGGGACACGACGCGCGGTGGCGATGGCGATTATCATCGTGCTGCCGCTTTTTGTCCTTGGGATTTATCTTTCCCTGGGGACGCCGGGACTGCCTGCGCAACCTTATGCAGAACGGTTGGCGCAACCGCTTGATGCATTGCCGGTTGAAGGCTTGGTCGCCCGGCTGGAGCAGCGGTTGAAGGAAGAGCCCGAGGACGCGCGGGGCTGGCGTCTCATTGGGCCGGTTTACCTTCAGCTGGGTCGATATGGGGACGCCATCAATGCCTTTGGCCGGATCATGCAGATCGAAGGACGGGACGCAGATGCTTTGGCGGGGCTTGGGGAAGCCCTGACGCTATCGGGTGATGGCATGGTGCCGGCGCCAGCCCGACAGGCATTTGAAGCCGCATTGGAAGCGGACCCAACCCATGCCCGGGCGCGGTTCTACTTGGCGCTCTCCAAAGCGCAGGCGGGTCAGTTTGAACAGGCTCTCACCGATTGGGAGAGTTTGCTTGCGGATGCGCCAGAAGGGGCTCCCTGGCGCCCAGCGGTGGAAAATCAACTGCAGGCGGTTCAAGAGCGATTGGCCCAGTAGCCGCCTGATTTCCGCCGGATGAAATCAGCGACGGCGGGTAAACCGCGCAAACACCTGGGAAAAGACGTCGTCCAGATCGGCTGTCATGAAAAAGGCCCGCAGGTCCTGACCATCACTGGTCAATTTGGTGCTGGGCAGACGGCCTGAATGATCGACCGTTCCCTGCAAAGCGCCTCTCTCAACCAGTTCTGCCGTCACCATGTCATCCATCCGCATGAGGGTCATGGAAGTATCTTCTAGCAGCACTCGGAAGAGGTAGTAATCCCGCTCATCGGCATCTGTCGGCTGGCCGGCCATTTGCAAGAGGCGGGCGGAGAGGAAAATCTCGTCACCCACGACAGAGACCTCACCTCCAAATTCCACCCATCCTTCGTTGAGGGAAAGGTTCTCGGCGTGATGGACGACAATCAACCCCCCAATATGATGGGTGCCGGTATCGTCATTTCCTTGCTGGATAAAGAGCACTGTTACCGGACTGTCCCCCACCATGCCTTCCCAGGTGTAGGAGAATGTGGCGTCGAGGTTTTCCATCGGCGCCCCGGCGATGGGATATTGAGAGGTGGGGAAACAGGCAGAAAGAGAGAATAAAAGAACACTAATGGTGGAGGCCCGCATGACCTGGGCGAACCTGCTACGTGACAAATACATCTTATCCCCTATCTTCATAATCGCACCCAGACTGGGCCCATGAGGTCATAAATGACGCTGCCAGGTCAACCTTCGGGATGAGGCCTTCCAAACGGGGAGAATGAGATGAGCATTACCGAATTGCAAAAGAAGGCGGCGCAAGCGGTCGTGAACATTTTTGAGACCGGGGCGGCAATCGGAGACTATGGCAAGGTAACTCTGTTGCCGGGAGACACCGGGCATTTGACCTATGGGCGTGCGCAAACAACTCTCGCGTCCGGAAATCTCTACCTCCTCATCAAACGTTATGTCCAGGCGACGGGGGCCGCATTTGCACGGCATCTCGAAAGCTATCTGCCGCAACTGGACGATCTGGATGTGAGCCTGGATTTCGACGCCAAGTTCAAGGATCTGCTGCATTCTGCTGGGGACGATCCGGTGATGCACACCGTTCAGGACCTGTTTTTCGATGATGCTTACTGGGCGCCCTCCCAATCTGCTGCTGGAGCCCTCGGCCTATCCCTCCCGCTGTCGCTGGCGGTGATTTATGACAGCCACATTCACGGCTCCTGGCGCTTTATCAAAGACCGGACCCTGGACCGGCAGGGAACGCCCGCAGATATGGGAGAAAAAGCCTGGATGAAGGCCTACGTCACCCAGCGGCGCGACTGGTTGGCCGGGCACAGCAACAGATTGCTCCAGAGAACTGTCTATCGGATGGATACGCTGTTGGCGCTGATGGAGGCGGATAACTGGGCGCTTGAGCTGCCCTTCGTGGCGCGGGGCGTCCGAGTGGATGCAGAAGCGCTATCAGCAGAGGCGCCTGTCCGGGTGACAGCGGAGGATGCAGGGCTCCGCACCTTGAAACTCACAAGCCCGCCCATGAGCGGGGCCGATGTCAAAGCCCTGGAACAGGCATTGGTCGCCATTGGATATGCGATCAACGTAGATGGTATCTTCGATGACAGTCTGAAACGTCTGGTGGTGGAGCGGCAGCGTGAACTGGGGCTGGAGGCCGACGGCATGGTGGGACCCATCACAAGGGCAGCCTTTGGCCTTTGACAAAAAGCCCATTTTGGTTGCCTGGCCATTTTCCGGACTTTTTGGGTGTTCCGCGGCGATTTGCCGGTTTCCGCAGCCGCGTCGGGTCGCTATATCAGGAGGTCTGTTACACTTGGTCGCCCTCTCAATTCTATCGGAGCAGTCTCAATGACGCGCAAGCAGCGCCGCGCCGCCCTGATCGGCGTCAGTCTTGGTATTCTAGGCGTGGCCGTTGGGCTCGTGCTCTTTGCGCTCAGGGACAATATCGTCTTCTTTTACGGTCCCAGTGATGTGGCCGAACAGGACATCGTCCCGGGAACCCGCATGCGCGTTGGTGGCCTGGTGGTGGAAGACAGTGTGGTTCGAAGCGCCGATGCGCATGTGCGCTTTGAGGTGACGGATCTCAGCGCAACCCTGACCGTCACGTATGTGGGCCTGCTGCCAGACCTGTTTCGGGAGGGCCAGGGAGTGGTGACGGAAGGTGTGTTACTGGCTGATGGCACTTTTGCTGCTGACACGGTGCTGGCCAAGCACGACGAGAATTACATGCCGCCGGAAGTGGCGGACGCTTTGCAGCGTTCAGGCAATTGGCAGGGCAGCACACCATGATCACCGAACTTGGACATTTTGCGCTGGTGCTGGCACTGGGTGTCGCTCTTGTCCAGGCACTGGGACCGCTGGTGGGCATGTATCTGAACCCGGCTCTTGGCCGCGTCGCTGTTCCGGCAGCGCGGGTGCAGTTCCTGCTTTTGCTCACCTCATTTGCAACCCTTGTGTATGCATTTGGGGTGTCGGATTTTTCGCTGAGCCTGGTCGCCGAAAATTCCCACAGCGCCAAGCCGATGATCTACAAACTCTCCGGCGCCTGGGGAAACCACGAGGGCTCCATGCTGCTCTGGATCTTGATCCTGGCAGCCTTTGGGGGGGCTGTTGCATTCTTCGGGCACAATTTGCCGGATGGACTGCGCGCGCGGGTGTTGGGCGTGCAGGGACTGATCGGCGTCGCCTTCCTGCTATTTCTTCTGTTTACCTCCAACCCGTTTTTGCGGCTGGATCCAGCGCCTTTCGATGGCAATGGCCTGAACCCCATTTTGCAGGATCCGGGATTGGCTTTTCATCCGCCGTTTCTCTATGCGGGCTATGTCGGGTTCTCGATCGCTTTTTCATTTGCTGTCGCAGCCCTGCTCGAAGGCCGGGTTGACCCTGCCTGGGCGCGCTGGGTCCGGCCCTGGACGCTGGCGGCCTGGTGCTCGCTGACACTCGGCGTCGCCATGGGCTCCTGGTGGGCTTATTACGAGCTTGGTTGGGGCGGTTGGTGGTTCTGGGACCCGGTGGAAAACGCGTCCCTCATGCCCTGGTTATTAGGCACGGCGCTTTTGCACTCCTCCATTGTTGTTGAAAAACGTGGTGCGCTCAAGCGGTGGACCCTGCTGCTTGCCATCTTCACGTTTGGCCTGAGCCTGATGGGCACGTTCCTCGTACGCTCCGGTGTGCTCACTTCCGTTCATGCTTTTGCCGTCGATCCGGAACGCGGCATGGCTATTCTCGCCATCCTGGTCTTCTTCATTGGGGGCGCGCTGTTGCTTTATGCGGTACGTGCGCCCGCCTTGAAAGTAGAAGGCCTGTTTGCGCCGGTCAGCCGCGAGACCGCGTTGATCATCAACAATCTGTTGCTCACAACCGCCACCGCCACCGTCCTTGTCGGAACGCTCTATCCCCTGGTACTTGATGCCCTGAACGGGGCGAAAATTTCGGTTGGTGCACCGTTCTACAATCTGACCTTTATCCCGATCATGGCGCCGTTGCTGCTGCTCATGCCCTTTGGGCCGATGTTGGGGTGGAAACGGGCCGATCTGCTTGGCGTTACTCAGCGTCTGGGCGCAGCGGGCTTTATCGGGATCACCGGACTTGCGGCAGTGTGGGTCTGGCAGAACGACGGTCCTTGGGGAGCACCGTTTGGCATCGGCATCGGCGCATGGCTGATTGCCGGGGCGCTGACAGAAATTGCCTACCGTATCCGGCTGTTCCGAGGTGCCAGCCTGCGTGATGCCGCTTCCAAAGCCCTGCGTCTGCCACGCTCCGCCTGGGGCACTGCGCTTGCGCATGCAGGTGTGGGGGTGATGGTTATTGGGATCGTGGGCATCAGCGCTTGGCGGGTAGAGAGCATTGAGACCCTGGCGCTGGGCTCGAAGATGGAAGTGGGGGGCTACACGCTTACCCTGCGCAACATCAGTTCCTATGACGGCGCCAACTTCCGTGCCGATCAGGCCGAGATATTTGTCGAGCGCGACGGCCGGGAAATCGTCACCCTGTATCCGGAGAAGCGCGTCTATTCCGTCTCCGGCATGCCAACCACAGAGGCCGCAATTTACACTATCTGGGTTGCCGATCTCTATGTGGTGTTGGGAGAAGGCACCGGGGAGGGTGCCTGGACATTCCGGGCCTATGTGAACCCTCTGGTGCCGTGGATATGGGTGGGCGCGCTGATCATGGTGGCAGGCGGCGTCATTTCGCTGAGTGATCGTCGCTACCGTGTCGGGGCACCTGTTCGGGCACGCGCCGCCCGCAAGGAAGAAGCGACCACATGAGACAGCGCGTCTGGTCCCTTATCGTGCTTTGCCTCCTGTTGGCCGGACCAGCCTACGCTGTTGATCCGGGGGAGCAGCTCGCCGATCCGGTTTTGGAAGCCCGTGCTCGCGCCCTATCGCAGGAGTTGCGATGTCTCGTGTGTCAAAACCAATCGATTGATGGCTCCGATGCACCGCTTGCCCGCGACCTGCGCCTGTTGGTGCGGGATCGTTTGACGGCGGGTGATAGCGATGAGCAGGTGCTCGACTACATTGTCGCGCGATACGGCGAGTTCGTTCTGCTGCGCCCGAGATTTTATGTGCAGACCTGGGTTTTGTGGATCGCACCCTTTGCTCTGCTCCTGGTGGGCGGTATTGCTGTCGTGGCGGTCTTTAAAAGAAGCAAACTGCCCGAAGAGCAAGCGACGCCTCTGACCGCAGTTGAAAAAGCGCGCCTGAAGGAAATCGTGAACGGTCGTGATGGTGTTCCGGACTGAGATCCTCTCCCGCCTGCGGCCCAGTTAGGGCATACTCCGGACGGGCCCAATAACCTTCTGGAGGCATCATGGCGACCGGTTCTGTCCACTCGAAAAAAGTTACATTCACCGGCAGTCAGGGAGATGTGCTGGCTGCGCGCCTTGACAGCCCCCTAGGGCCCATCCGCGCCTATGCGCTTTTTGCTCATTGTTTCACCTGTTCAAAGGACATTTTCGCAGCGTCGCGAATTGCAGGCGCCCTGGCCGAGCGGGGGATAGCCGTTCTGCGGTTTGATTTTACCGGCTTAGGCATGAGCGAGGGTGATTTTGCCAACACCAATTTTTCCTCCAACGTTGCCGACCTTGTTGCGGCAGCAGATTTCCTGCGGGAGGAATATGAAGCGCCGCGCATTATAATTGGCCATTCCTTAGGCGGAGCGGCCGTTCTTGCAGCCGCAGGGCAGATGCCAGAGGCGTTGGCGGTTGCGACCATCGCGGCCCCCTCAAACGCCCATCATGTGGCAGACTCCTTTGGCGACAATCTTGAGAAGATTGAGCAGGAGGGAGAGGCCGAGGTCCAACTGGCCGGGCGAACCTTCAAGATCACAAAGCAGTTCTTGGACGACATCGCCGAACAAACTCTGACAGACAAGATCGCTCACCTCAAAAAAGCGCTGATTGTTTTCCACGGGCCTCTTGATCAGCAGGTCAGTGTTGAAAACGCGTCTGAGATTTTTCTGGCCGCCAAACACCCCAAGAGTTTTGTCTCATTGGATGACGCCGACCATCTCCTGTCACGCCGGGCTGATGCCGTCTATGTGGCTGACGTTTTGTCGGCGTGGGCCTCCCGTTATCTGCCCGTCCAGGCGACGCAGCATGTGACGCCGCCAGCGGGAAAAATAATTGTTGAAGAGACGGGCGTTGGAAAGTTTCAGCAACTTGTCCATTCAGGCAGCCACACCTTTTTGGCAGATGAACCCAAGAAGGTGGGCGGCGATGACACCGGTCCGGGTCCCTACGACTTCCTGTTGGCGGCTCTTGGCGCGTGTACTTCAATGACCATGCGGATGTATGCAACGCACAAAAAGCTGCCGGCGACCAAGTTCACGGTGACACTGGGACACGAAAAGGTGCATGCGGACGATTGTGAGGAATGTGCGGTGGAAGGAAACCAGAAGATTGACGTCCTCACCCGGGAGATCGAGATTGAAGGTGATCTGAGTGCGGACGAGCGCGCCATGCTGTTGGCAATTGCCGACAAGTGCCCCGTTCACCGTACGCTGGAAGGTCATATCGAAGTTTTGACGCAGTTGAAGGCCTGAAAGTCTGTCGGAAAAATGATTCAATTGTGGCGGAACGGCGGCTATTCGCTTAACGATTTGTAACCGGCGGGTCAGGTGGCTGTAAGGTTCCATGTGCCATCGTGGGCGGGTCGATAAACCCAATGGAGCCATCGTCCCATGCCAAAACCCGATACCATTCCCACGCCATTGTCTCAAGATCGTAACGCCGCCGCACCCCACCTGGTGCACAAGACCAAAAGTATTTTCGAGAACAAAGGTACCTTCGCTGCTGCGATAGGGGTTGCAGCCATCATCGGGTTTGGCGCGGCGTCGTTGGACCGACCTGTGGTGGCGCAGACAAGCCCGCTGGCTCTTGAAAGCGCGGTGCCTGTGTCTGGCTTTGCCGACATGGTGGAGCGTGTCGCCCCGGCGGTGGTGAGCGTGCAGGTTGTGCAGCGCGTATCTGCCGGGACGCGGAGCGGCAGGCCCAATAGTCGTCCTGGTCATCCGCGGGAACGTTTTTTCCGGGACAATCCGAACAGCAATGAGGGGGGGCGACCTCAGCGCGGGCCGCGATCTCAGGCACAAGGCTCAGGTTTTGTCATCTCGGAAGATGGCTACATCGTTACAAATCACCACGTCATCGAAAATGGCGTGGAGGTCACCATCGTCTTCAGTGACGGCCGCGAGGCGATTGCAGAAATCATCGGGGCCGATGAGAAAACCGATCTGGCTCTCCTGAAAATTGAAACCGATGAACCTCTGCCTCATGTTGCCTTCAAACCAACAGATGATTTGCGTGTTGGTGACTGGGTGGTGGCAGTTGGCAACCCGTTTGGCCTGGGTGGCACGGTGACGTCCGGGATCGTTTCCGCTCGTGGTCGTGATATTGGCGCGGGGCCTTATGATGATTTCATTCAAATCGACGCCTCCATCAACCAGGGCAATTCTGGCGGGCCGACATTTGACCTTTCTGGTAACGTTGTGGGGGTCAACACGGCGATCTACTCCCCGACCGGTGGCAATGTCGGCATTGGCTTTGCCATTCCCGCCTCTGTTGCTTCCCGTGTTATCGCTGACCTGAAAGAGAATGGCCGGGTGCAGCGCGGTTGGCTTGGCGTGTCGATACAGCCGCTGGGTCCTGAAATCGCTGAAACGCTTGGACTTGCCGAAGACGAAGGGGCGCTGATTGCACAAGTTGTGACGGGCAGCCCAGCCGCTTCTGCGGGGCTCCGACGAGGGGACCTTATCCGTGCGATCAACGGGACGGCGATGGAAGAGCCGAAGGATGTGAGCCGCGCGGTGGCAGACCTGAGTGCAGGCTCCACGGCCCGTTTTGATCTGTGGCGCGATGGCTCACCGGTATCAATTGACGTGGAAATTGGGACTTTCCCGGACGAGCAGCAGGTTGCTGCCCTCACGGTGTCACCGGAGGAAAATATTCTGGGCCGTCTGGGGCTCGCACTTGCCGAAAGTCCTGCGGGAGTTGTCATCCAGAGTGTTGCGCCTGCCAGTGAGGCGGCTGAGAAGGGATTACGCCCCGGTGATGTCATTGTGGAGATCGCCGGTCACGATGTGGATCGAATTTCCGATCTGGTGGCAGATATTACCAAAGCCCGCGATGCAGATCGCAAATCGGTCCTGATCCTTGTGCGCTCCGAGCGGGGACAACGTTTTGTCGCCCTGAGGCTTGCAGATACCTGATCGAAACACCTGCCTGAGTAGGCGAAATGGTTCTGGCTCTCCTGCGTATCCCAAATTACGTCTCTCAACAGACGTAAATGGGAGAGCCTGATCGGCCACGGCAGCAATTTCCACCCCTACTGGATTGCTGTCGTGGCATTTTTGAAGGGAGCAAATCCATGAGCAATACCTTTTCCCCCCTCGCCAGCGAGCCCAATTTTCGCCTAGACTATGTGGCAGATTGGCAGGCAATCAAAAACACACAAGAATTTGCCAATGGGGGAGACAGTATGCGGGTGCTCGTCATAGAAGATGACATCGAAGCGGCGGCCTATCTGGTGAAGGGCCTGCGCGAGAATGGTCACACGGTCGATCATGCGGCAGATGGTGAAGAGGGGTTGGGCCTTGCCCTGTCTGCATCCTACGATGTGATGGTGGTGGACCGCATGTTACCAAAGCGTGATGGCTTGAGTGTGGTGGCGGCCATCCGCGCCGAAGAGAACACCACGCCGGTCCTGTTTTTGAGCGCGTTGGGCGAAGTTGATGACCGGATCAAGGGACTGAAAGCCGGTGGGGATGATTATCTCCCCAAGCCCTATGCTTTTGCCGAATTGCTGGCGCGGATAGAAGTTCTGGTCCGGCGTTCAAATCCTGAACAGGTGAAAACCCGCCTTCAGGTCGGTGACCTTGAGGTAGACCTTCTGTCGCGCAAGGTGACGCGGGCCGGAGTGGAAATTGACCTGCAGCCGCGAGAATTCAGGCTTCTTGAATATCTTATGAAGAATGCGGAACGGGTGGTCACTCGCACTATGTTGTTGGAGAATGTCTGGGAGTATCATTTTGACCCACAGACCAATGTGATTGACGTGCATATTTCCAGACTCCGCGCCAAGATTGACAAAAATTTCGATGTGCCGCTTTTGCACACGATCCGCGGTGCGGGGTACTCGCTTCGTGCGACGGGGTAATCTTCTCAACACAACCACCTTCCGGCTGGTGCTGATTTACTTGGCCCTCTTCGTCACGTCGGCCGTCATTTTGCTCGGATACGTGTATTGGAACACCGCCGGTTTCCTGGCGCGCCAGACGGATGAGGCGGTGCTGGCAGAGATTACCGGCTTGGCCGAGCAATATGCACAGGGCGGGCTGGCGCAACTGGTGCACACAGTGATCCAGCGCAGTCGGGACCCTCGTCAGAGCCTTTATCTGGTGGTTGATGCACGCGGCAGCATATTGGCCGGTAATCTCGATCGTCAGCCTGCCGCCACTCTTGGTCCCGATGGCTGGCTCGATTTCCAATATCACCGCCGCACCATGGACGGGACTGAAGAGCACACAGCACGGGCCCGTGCTTTTGATCTGACCGACGGATCATTTCTCATCGTTGGGCGAGACATTCAGGAACTTCGCAGCATTGAGCAGCTGATCACTTCGTCCCTGGCCTGGGCGATCGCCCTGACAGTGGCTTTCGGGTTGGTCGGCGGCGTCATCATCAGTCGCAACATGATGGCGCGGGTGGACCAGATCAACCAGACCAGCCGCAACATTATGCGCGGCGACCTTTCACAACGTGTGTCTGTGGTGGGGTCGGGAGATGAGCTGGATCAGCTTGCCGAGAGCCTGAACAACATGCTGGACCAGATCGAAAGTCTGATGGTCGGCATGCGGGAGGTAACAGACAACATAGCGCACGACCTGCGCAGTCCGTTGAACCGCCTGCGAACACGGCTGGAACGAGCCCTGATGCAGCCGGGGACAACGGAAGACGTGCGCATTGAGCTGGAGCGGTCTATTTCCGACGCCGATCAGCTGCTGTCGACCTTCAACTCACTGCTGGCCATTGCGCGCGCTGAGGCAGGCTCTCAACGCGACACGCTGAGCAGCGTTGATTTGAGCGAGCTGGTGCAGGACGCAACCGAGCTTTACGCGCCCGTTGCCGAAGAAGCGGGAATGGAGTGCACAGTGGATATCGAAGAAGGACTTAGCGTCTTTGGCAACCGGGAATTGCTGGTCCAGGCGATTGCCAATCTCATGGACAACGCCATCAAGCATGGCAGTCAGGCCGACAGTGGCTCTCCAAAAATGCTCGTCAAGGCGCATAAGGAAGGTGGCAGAGTGTTGGTCAGTGTTTCCGACAATGGCCCCGGCATTGCCGAACAGGATCGCAAACGCGTCCTTGACCGGTTTGTCAGACTGGAAGTGAGCCGCAACACACCGGGCAGTGGCCTGGGGCTCTCTCTGGTCTCTGCACTGGCGCATCTGCACAGCGGTGAGCTGACGTTGGAGGATGCGGAGCCTGGTCTGCGGGTGGTCCTGAGCATGTCCACGGCGGACGTCTGAAGAGGCCGCGACGAACGGTGCGATCCTCCCCCTACCAATGATTGTGAATGTGCTGATGTCTCAACGCGGGTGCGAATCGTACGACATGGCCGACGAAGACTGATTCGAAAATGCTCTCTGACCCGCATTCCCAAGCCGGATTCTGGCGGCACAAATTGGCTTTGGAACATCAATCTGAACATTTTTATGCTTTTCTGGACCCTTATCGGCAAAAAATGTCCTTCCGAGGCACTTCGTTGCGAATTTTCGTAGCGGGGAGATTTCACTTTTGTTACTGCTCGTAGGACGGGGGCACCCGGAGGCCAACTAGGAGACTGGACTTATGAGCAAAGCAGACTTTATTGAGCGGGTAGCCGCTAAAGGGGATTTGAGCAAAGCCGAAGCAAAACGCGCCGTGGAATTGGTGTTCGGCGAAATCGAAGCAGGTCTTAAAGCTTCGAAGAAGGAAGGCAAGTACACGATCGGTACGTTCGGTACGTTTGTTGTTTCCAAGCGCAAAGCGCGCATGGGCCGCAACCCACGGACAGGCGAAGCGATCAAGATCAAGGCATCCAAGACCTTGCGCTTCCGCCCAGCGGCTCAGTTGAAAGCATCGGCAGGTTGCTGATCTGATTTCAGCAATGTTGTAGGAATGGGCCCATCGATTTTCGGTGGGCCTTTTTCGTTTTGGGCTTGCTCGCGAAGCCCTAATGACTGACAGGACGGTGT
>CAZFHW010000048.1:12127-17951 GCA_964518885.1 uncultured Parvibaculum sp.
ATTGCCGACCTGAGTGCGCTTTGGCCTTTGGAAACGGTAACGCAAAATCTCACCTTGTTCGCAGACACCGTTTTAGGGGCAGGCCTCGACTGGCTGTTGAAGCAGGCGGCAACCAAAGCCGACATCCTGCTCGACAGCAACGCAAACGCGGACGAGATCGCTGCAAAAAGCGGGCTGGTCATTCTGGCTATGGGAAAATATGGCTCGGGCGAACTCAACTATTCCAGCGACATCGATATTGTCGTCTTTTATGAACCCGACACCTTGCGGCTGCGAGAGGGGCTCGACCCGTCAACCTTTTTTGTACGTCTGACCAAAGACCTGGTTCGGCTCATGCAGGAGCGGACGGAAGATGGATATGTGTTCCGCACCGACCTACGCCTTCGGCCTGACCCCGGTGGGACGCAGGTCGCGGTGTCTCTTCCCGCAGCGGAACAATATTATGAAAGCCGGGGGCAAAACTGGGAACGGGCCGCTTTCATCAAGGCGCGTGTCGCGGCGGGGGACAAGCTTGCGGGCCAGCGCTTCCTTTCCATGCTGGCGCCCTTCATCTGGCGGAAATATCTCGATTATGCAGCGATCGACGATATCCACTCCATGAAGCGCCAGATACACAGTGTTGGCGGTCACGGAGAAATTGCCGTGGCGGGGCACAACATCAAACTGGGTCGAGGTGGCATCCGGGAGATCGAGTTTTTCGTCCAGACACAACAATTGATAGCGGGCGGGCGCGATCCCGGACTGCGCGGCACACAGACCTGTGTGATGCTTGAGGTGCTGGCCGAAAAAGGCTGGATCGAAACACCTGTGGTGGACGACCTGCAGAAAGCCTATCGGTTCTTGCGAACGCTCGAACATCGCTTGCAGATGATCGATGACGAACAAACCCATTCTCTCCCGTCCACCGATGAAGGTTTGACCCATGTGGCCATTTTCATGGGGTATGAGGGGCGTGACAGCTTTGAACGCGACCTGCTGCATCACCTGAGAAATGTGCAGGAGCGGTACAGGGCCCTGTTTGAAAGTGCGCCGCCACTTGGGGAAGAAGGCGGCAGCCTGGTTTTTACCGGGACCGACGATGACCCGGACACGATCAAGACTTTGACGGACTTGGGCTTTGAGCGACCGAGTGATGTCGCACACACCATACGCACCTGGCACACCGGGAGATATGGAGCGACCCGCAGTCCGCGGACCAGAGAACGGCTGACAGCCCTGATGCCGGAACTGCTGCGGGCTCTCTCCCGAACGGCAGACCCGGACATAGCCTTTGTGCGTTTTGATCAATTCCTGGGGGGGCTGCCCGCGGGGGTACAACTTTTCTCGCTGCTTTATGCAAACCCTAATCTGCTGAACCTCATTGCCAGTATTTGTGGGACGGCCCCTCGTCTTGCGAGTTATCTTAGTCAAAACGCGGCGGTCTTTGACGCTGTGCTTACGGCCAACTTCTATGCCCAGTTGCCGGGCGAGAGCGAATTGCAAACCGCATTGGCCGAAACAATGAAGGCGGCGCGGGACTACCAGGACGTGCTGGATCTGGTGCGCGTCTGGGCGCGGGAGCAAAGGTTTCGCGTCGGCGTGCGGATCCTGTCGGAGAGTGCAAACGCGCGGGAAGTTGGACCAGCCTATAGCGCCATTGCGACTGCTCTTATCCGGCAGATATTCCCCCGTGTGGTTGATGAGGTCGCGGTTCGGCATGGCACCTTGCCAGAAGGGGAAATGGCAATCATTGCGCTCGGCAAGCTCGGCAGTGAGGAAATGAGTGCTGCCTCCGATCTGGATATCATTGTGGTGTATGACCACCCGGGCGCCGAGGGAGTGTCCGACGGCAACAAGCCATTGGGACCTTCACAATATTATGCCCGCGTAACAAAGAAGCTCGTAAGCGCACTTACCGTTCCTACAGCTGAAGGAAAGCTCTACGAAGTCGACCTGAGATTGCGCCCGTCGGGCAATGCGGGTCCGGTCGCCACCCAATTGACCTCCTTCACCGACTATCAGGCCAGTGAGGCATGGACCTGGGAGCATATGGCGCTGACCCGGGCACGGGTGATTGCCGGTTCTCCCATGATGGTCGCAAAGGTGGAGGAGGTGATCCGTCAAACGCTCACCAAGTCTCGCGACCGGGTGGCAGTGGCTGCGGACGTAATCGATATGCGCGTGCGCATTGAAAAAGAATTCCCCTCAGAGGATCCGTGGGAGCTGAAACATGTGCGCGGAGGCCTCATCGATCTTGAGTTTATCGCCCAGTTCCTGCAGCTCATCTGTGCGCACGAGCATCCAGATATTCTGACCCCAAATACACGCAGCGTATTTGGCCGGGCGGCAGAAAAAGGGATGTTAGCACCCGATGTTGCGGCAACTCTCGTCGCTGCATTTGATCTCCAGCACGATCTCATTCAGATCATCCGCATTTGCGTGACCGGCACACTTAACCCGGACGCGGCGCCAGAAGGGTTAAAGACCCGATTGGCCCAGGGCGGTCAGGCTCCCGATTTCGCCGTCCTTGAGGCAACCTTGAGGGAGGCTCAGCAACAGGTGGCCACCGCTTTCTCAGATATCATTAGGGTGACCTAGGGCGACCTTGCCAGCTCTTGGCGGACAATTTGCATTTCATCTCTTACCCAGTCTCGTCGATCATGATGATCGGGCGCAGGTCTAGGCCAGCAATGGCAACAGACCGCCAGAAACATGATTAATGCTGGGTGTGCCGCTATTTTTTTGTCCCAACTCGGGGCAGAAAACCGGCGATTGCGGAATTGAAGCGCTGATATGTCGTCTCCTTTTAGGACATATTGTCGGTGATGGTAGAGTGAGGAGCGTATGGAACGCGCAGACGCGGTGATTATAGGAGCGGGGCTGAATGGGCTCACCGCTGCCGCGCGTCTGGCGGGGGCAGGCCTCTCTGTGCTTGTCGTCGAGCGAACGGATCGTGTGGGAGGCGGGGCCGCTCATAATGAGCTGGCACCGGGATATTCTGTTCCACCGGTCGGCTTCACTCATGGGTATCTGCCGCCAGAATTGATCCGGGAGTTTGATCTTGGTCGCCATGGGCTGCAAATGGTGCGGCGTGAGGGTGGCGTTTCGCTGTTTGACGATGGCACTTATGTGGCGAGCTATACGAACACCCACGTAATGCAGCGTGAGCTGGCCCGACACTCACAATGTGATGCCGACGC
This sequence comes from uncultured Parvibaculum sp., assembly GCA_964518885.1. GTDB lineage: Bacteria > Pseudomonadota > Alphaproteobacteria > Parvibaculales > Parvibaculaceae > Mf105b01. Next base: position 15,307 of record CAZFHW010000048.1, read on the forward strand.
CTGGCCCCGTTTTGCGCGCGACATGCAGCGCCAGGCAGCCTTCATTCGCGAAAACCTGCTGCAAACACCTAACGATCCAGCAACCCGTTCGCTATCGGCTTTGAGAATCCGTTTCTCGCAGGCTCAACAGGTCGCGGGGATGACGCCAGAGGCGCTTTATGATCTCACCAAATTTTGGTCTCTATCGCTGGTTGATTTGCTTGGGGACTATTTCGAGAACCCTGAGGTGATTGCCCATCTGGCGGCGCCTGCCCTTATCGGTCGTGCGCTTGGCCCCAATGATCCAACCAGTGCGACATTGCTGCCGCCGCTTTGGTTGAACGGAAGCGAAGGGGGCGCGCCTTGGCGCATGAGCCCCAAAGGCGGAACAGCGGCACTCGCCCGCGTGCTCGGCGACATCGTCAAAGCCCGTGGGGGTGAAATTCGCTTCGATTCAGAAGTCACCGACATCAAGATGACCAACAAGAAAGCAACAGCTGTCATTCTAGCTGATGGCGAAGAAATTGAAGCGGGTCTTGTTGTCTCCGACCTGGATATTAAGCGCAGTTTCCTGAGTCTCTTCCAATGGGCCGGATTGCCAAAAGGATTTGCAGAAGAAGTAGCCAATGTCCAGATGGAAGGGATCGTCGCACGGGTCAATTTTGCGCTTGATGCGCTGCCTGACTTCAAAGGTTTGCCAGACAGGCTGCCAGCGCTTTCCGGTGGTCTCACCATAGGGGGCGCGCTGGGCGATATGGAGCGCGCATATGACGATTGGTCGGAGCAATATCCACCGGGAAGACCATTGTTGGATATTGCGATCCCAACGCTTGATGATCCCAGTCTTGCCCCACCGGGGGGGCATGTTTTTGCCGTGACTGTCCAGTATGTGCCGCATGAGCTTCATGACGGGGTCTGGTCACCTGCGCGGCGTGAGGCCTTGATGCAAACGATCAAAGACATGATCTCGCACCATGCACCTGATTTTGAAGATCGCATTGTGGGTGAAGAACTGCGCGTGCCAGCTGACATTGAAGACGAGGCCGGGTATACCCGTGGCGATCCATTCCTTGGTCAGATGTCACTCGACCAGATGTTTTTCAATCGACCCGTTCCAGGGTACAGCGCCTATCAAAGTCCCATTAGCAATTTTTATGTCTGTTCCTCCAGTACCCACCCAGGTGGTCTGGCATTGGGAGCCGCTGGTGCCAACGCGGCGCAAGAAATAATTGGGTCCTTGAAGGGGAGGCGTGGATGAGCGAAGACGCCCTTCAATATGATGCCATCGTCATTGGTGCCGGGCACAACGGTCTTGTGACCGCCGGCTATCTGGCGCGCGGGGGAAAAAAGGTCGTGGTGCTGGAGGCGGGCAGTGCTATCGGCGGAGCCGCCCGCACGGCAGAAATTTCTCCCGACTACAAGGTTTCCACGGGCGCGCACCTCATCTCCTGCTTGCCGAGGAAAATTGAACGTGATTTGAAACTCGCCAAACACGGACTTGTCTGGGCGACGCGGGACGTTGTAACCGTCGCGCTCGATCAAGGCGGCAAACACGTGATCATCCCTTCCGGGGGAAAAAAGGATATCGCGACACTGACCGCACATGCGACCCGCGATGGGGATGCCTGGCGTCGGTTTGACGCGCAGATGAAGAAGTTTATGTCGGTAATCAGCCCGTTCCTGGATGGCCCTGTGCCCGAAATGGGCCCGGATATGTCTGGGCGCGTGCCTGTGGCGGCGGCGCTTCGGCTCGAGAAATTGGGGCCGCGCGATTTGCGCGCTTTCCTGCGTTTCATGCCTTCAAGCATCGCCCATATTCTTGATGCCACGTTCGAAGGAGAACTGGTAAAAGGCGCGCTGGCTCTGGATGCCACGCTTGGCCATCATTCTGGTCCCAAGACACCCGGCACCGCATTTTCCTTGTTATACAAATGGGCGCTGGAAACATTGGGGCAGGGCACCGGCTATCCAGCCGGGGGGGCCGGAGCGTTGTCCGATGCTTTGGCTGCCTCAGCTGAAAGCACTGGCGCTCGCATTCGGCTTGATAGCCCCGTTGAGAAAATTATCGTGGAAGCAGGGAAAGTATCGGGGGTACGACTTGAAGATGGGACTATCTTCGAGGCGCCGCTGGTGATGAGCAGCGCCGACCCCAAAACCACCTGTCTTGATTTGCTGGGTGCCCGCCACCTTGAAGCGCCACTGGCCAAACATATTGGACGTACGCGATCAGAAGGGTCTGCCGCCAAAATAAATCTGGCGCTGGAAGGACTGCCAACCTTTGAGAATTTTACTGACCGGGAATATGGCGGGCGTTTGTTGATCGCCCCTGATATGGCAACCGTGGAACGCTCCTTCATTGCCGCAAAACGCAATGAGCTGACCCTTGATCCGGTGATGGAGATGGTTATTCCCTCCTATCACGATCCGCGTTTGGCCCCGATGGGCCATCACGTTCTCTCAATTGTTGTTCCCAATGTGCCCTACCATGTTGAAGGCGGCTGGGATGCACGCCGCGATGAGTTTGTGAAACGGGTCATCGACACCATTGCTCTCTATGCACCGGATGTGAGCAACAAGATCATTGCCGGCGAGATACTGACCCCACCAGAAATTGAGGAAAAGTTTGGCCTCAAGGGGGGGCACTGGCATCAGGGGAATATGAGTTT
>CAZFHW010000049.1:0-17781 GCA_964518885.1 uncultured Parvibaculum sp.
TCTCGATCCTCTGAAGCAGTCCGCGCGATACGTCTGCACGTTCGGCGAGTTCGGCAAGCGTCAGTTTGCGCTCGATACGCTCAAGGCGGATCAATTGCCCCAGCAGTGCAACTGCGTTCCGGCTGTAACGAGAGTAAGTACGTGTTGTAGGTTTGGGCATCGGACCTCCTATGGTCCATGAATAGAACGTGTTGGGTCTTGCGGGCCTGTTAATGGACCACAATCACTGGAAATGCGCCCAATGTCAAGAAATAATCCATAAATAGACCTTAAGATGACTTCCCGGCTTGTTTATAGACCAATCATAATGCAGTCGAATGTTTGCGAGACGCCAGGGCAAAGCAAGTGCCCAACGCGCCCATACCCAAAATTCGTAAAATTCTTCAACGTCCGATCATCTTACCTGGTCGGACGGCGTGACATCACTTCTGAGGCTATCCAAGGCATTTTGAATATAATCAGTTAAACGATATCCACGAGCACTTCAGTCCTCCAGCATTCTCTCAGTTGAAGGATCGTGAGGACATCGCTATCGCCAGTTCTAATAGATTGCTCAAAAAAGCTCGCAACGTCGGGCCTCATCCCAATCAAACCATGCGTCAGCGCCGTGCTCAATTGATTTCGGTAATCGCCCGCAAGCCCATTCCACGACCGAGTTGAATCAACCACTCACACAACCGGCGGAATGTCATTGTTTACCGCGGAGGTGTACTATTTCCGAGAGGGACAAATGGTGCGTAGATTCCAACGCTCCAAATTGTCCGCCGGATATTGACCCGGTGCGGGTTATTTTTGAAGCTCCTTGAAGTGGCTTCCACCACCGGAGTTCGCAAAACCATACCGGTCGAGCAGAACACTCACCCGCGCATCATCTTCCCGCCCCATGGTAACGTGAATGGCGATTTCATAGGCACGACGGTTTTTCGCCCACTTTTCAAAAGCCTTGAGGAGAAGGATCGCAGCCCGGCTATTTCGCGCGTCTGGGTGAATAAAGAAGATAAGCGCTGAACAAGAAATCACATTCGCAAAAGACAGTTTACCGGCGACTGCACTCAAAAGCCCCAAGACTTCAGGCTTACCATCCGGACCGATGCGCTCCGCCAGGATAATGCCATTAGTGTTCGTCGCATTGATGTCATGATCAATCTGTTTGCGGAGCCCCTCTTCGTCGAGAGAAAGATGCCTATATCTACTCTCTTTGTGAGCGAGGGCACAAAGAGAGTAGATGGACTTCCCATCCTCTTCCCCTTTTCCAAGGCGTACAGTTACCCGCCCCCTTGGCACGGGTTTTACTATTTTCCCTGACGCAGCCAATTCACTCGCCACAATAGTTCCTCAACTCTTTTCAACGAAAACCAGAATCAAATGTCGCGCTAGCCAACCCAGGCCGCTAGAGCTGGCACATGAGTATCTTCGTCAACGGCACCAATCTGCGCATCACCCGCTGATTTTGGATCGAAGCTCGCCATGGCCGAGATCAAGCTTGAAACATTTGGACCGTCATCTGAAACCAGCGCTCCGCTTGGCTCAGATGAGACAAGGAGAGAAGATTGGAAGTGTGTGGCCATAACCTCGTCAAGTGATGCATTGAGCTGAACAACCTCTCCACCAAAAAGGCCACTCACATCGGCTACGCCGTCGACACTGGACGCGACATCTCCCAAGCCCTGGCCTGTCCCAAATCCGGTATCAGAGAAGAAGCCCGTAGTGCCGTCGGTGCGGGTAAACTCACCGACACCAAAGGAGACGTTATCGCCAACAATTCGCACAGTCGCATCTGATGACAGCGCAATTGAGGAGATACCCGCTTCTAGGAGTGAACGAAGCTCACCTGCGTCAGATACGCCATTCTGGTTTGCATCTTGCCATACATTGAAAGAGCCAAATTCTGCGTCCGAAGCGTCCAGCACACCATCACCATTGGTGTCAAAAGCTTGAAGACCTTCAAGGTCTGTGCGAGCACCTTCTTTGTACCCGACAAATGAGACTTCATCATAGTCGGTGATCAAACCATCATCGTTCTTGTCATAGGCAAGCAATCCGTCATCGCTGTCGACCCAGCCTGTGTCCTCGGCAATCCCATCACCATTCAGGTCAAAGAAGATGTCTGCTTCATCCGCATCGACAAGTTCAATACCATCCCCATCAAGGTCAAAGGCGATCGGTTTGCCAACGTCAATAACGAGTATAAAATGTTCTACAGAAACTGTCGCTGTAGCGGTGTGACCATTTCCATCGCCTATTGTATAACTGAAAGACCCTGTACTCTCGGACGGTATTCCAAAACTGATAAAGTCGTCGGCGCTTAGAGCAAGAGAAGAGAGGCCAATGGGATTGAAAACGCTGATAACCGTGAGTACGTCTCCGTCGGGATCAGCATCATTTTCCAAAAGGCGACTTGCAGCAAAAGACGCGCCAGATGTCAAATAGGTATAGAGCGAATCATTGAAAGCCGTTGGTGCGTCGTTCACATCAACAACGGTGGCAACAATGCTTGCGCTTGCTGTTCCACCCTGGCCATCAGAAACCGTGTATCCAATATTGTAATTGCCGGGAGCGCCATCGACAGATGCGTATGTCAGCGTTGATCCAGAAATCGTAGCTGAGCCAGTAGCCGGTGCACCGATAATTGAATAGGTGAGACTGTCTCCATCAATATCCGCTGCGAGCGTGGCCAGGTCGATGGAGAAGCTCTGCCCTTCATTCACCGTTCCACTGCCATTTACCGCCGTCGGCGCGAAGTTGATATTGTTGACCGTAACATCGACATCAGCCGTGACGCTGCCCCTGTTGCCATCTGATACCGTAAAGCCGACGGCTTGTGCACCAAAGCCACCAACAGCTGAGTTATAGGTCAATGTACTGCCGCTGATTGATGCCATTCCAGCGCCCGGCGTGCCGTCAAGGGTGTAGCTCAGCGTGTCCCCATCAAGGTCAGAGGCGTAGGCTGCCAGATCAACCTGGACACTCTGCCCTTCATTGACCGAAGCACTGACGGTCGAGACCGTGGGTGCGAAGTTGATGTTGTTCACTGCGAGATCGACGGCACCGGTGGCGACGCCCCCATTTCCATCATCCACCTGATAGGATATTGCCGCAGGGCCAAACGTACCAATAAGTGACTGGTAGGTGAAAACACTGCCCGTCAATGAGGAGGTCCCGGTCGCAGGTGTCGAAGTCAACGTGTAAGTCAGCACATCCCCATCAATGTCAGAGGCAAGAGTGGCTAGATCAACGATGTAGGCCTGCCCTTCGTCAACAGATGAGGTGACGTTGGATGCCGTCGGCGCATCATTCACATTCGCGACACTCACGTTAAAACCGCTGTCGACCGTCTCACCCAGCAGATCGGTCGCCGTCACAATAACGGCCACGGCACCCACATCACCATTCGCGGGCGTGCCGGAGAACATGCCGGTCGCAGCGTCAAAAGCCAGCCACGTTGGCAGAGCGGATCCATCGCTTTGCGTAGCACTCAAGGTCAGAACGTCGACTGCGTCTGCATCTGTAAATGTGCCCGTCGGAACAGTGAACGAGAAGGCGATGTCTTGTGTTGCCGCTTGATCTCCAATCGCCAGTGCAACCGGAGCGACATTGGGTCGGGTGACGTTGAGATCAAACAGCGTTTCAACACTGGCACCAGCACCATCTGTTGCAATCACTTTGATGGAAAGCAGGGCTATATCGGCCAGCACCGCTGTGCCTGTCAAAACGCCGGTAGCAACATCAAATCCCAACCAGGATGGAAGAGTACTTCCGTCTGCCAGAGTGGCTGCATACGTAAGACTGTCAGCCGCATCAATATCCACGAAATGACCGCCGAGATTAAGTGATAGCGGGTCTCCGGTCAGCAGGGTCGCGTTATCAAGCGCTGAAACCAGTATCGGTGCATTGTTCACAGCATCTAGATTGATTGAGCGATCCGCAAAAGAAAGGGTCTCAATATCAACAATCGTGGTTGTTCCAGAAGTACCAACAATCGTGCCACCTGTGCCATCAATCGAAAGGGCGTAGTCCGCGAAATTGCCACTGAATAGGGCCGTATCAGTCCCTCCGCCACCATCTAATGTGTCAATACCACCACCACCGGCCAGGCTATCATCTCCAGCCTCACCCGTGAGCACGTTGGCTCCAGCATCACCGATCAGCGTGTCGTCATACGCAGAGCCAATGACATTCTCAATGCTCGTGAGAATATCACCCTCTGCATGGCCGCCTGTCTGAGCTGTCGCCAAAGACAGATCGATGTTCACTGCAGCAGTCGAGGTAACGTAGCGCGCCCAGTCAACACCAACGCCCCCATCGATACCATCCGCACCAGCGCCACCAGAGAGATAGTCATCTCCGGCACCACCACTAATGGCGTCTGCTCCAGCCTGCCCCCAAAGTTCGTTAACCCCGGCATCGCCGATCAGCGTGTCATTGTGTTGCGACCCGTAAACACGCTCGATGTTCACCAGCGTGTCCCCCAGTGCCTCACCTAAAGTGCCTGAACCGGTACTGAGATCAACCGCAATGCCAGACGTAGCATTCTGATAGGAAACTGCATCAGACTCAGTCCCTCCATCGATATAGTCAGCCCCCACACCTCCAAACAGAAGGTCTTGCCCCGCACCACCATAGAGAACGTCCGCACCGTCACGGCCATAGAGAACATCATTCCCAGCAAGGCCTGTAAGGATATTGTTCCCTGCATCACCATAGAGCCAGTCAGTCCCGACATTCGAGCCCGTGATATTCTCGATACCCGTCAGCGCATCGCCTTCAGCATCTCCACCAACACCCGTGCCAGCCACAAGATCAATCGTTACTCCCGCACTCGAGCCTGCATAGCTCGCTGTATCGGCACCCGCCCCACCGTCCAGCACATCAGCGCCTGCACCGCCTTCTAACGTGTCGTCACCGCCATAGCCACCCAGGTAGTTAGCCTCGGCATCTCCCGTCAATATGTCGTTGTGCAGAGATCCCCAGAGTTTTTCGATTGAGATAAGGGTATCACCTTCTGCATCACCTCCGCTGAGCACACCCGTTGCCAGGTTTACCGTGACCGCAGCAGCCGAGCGCGTGTAGTTCGCCCAGTCAGTTCCATCGCCACCATCAAGAACCGTAGCAAGCGTTCCACTGACCAGATTATCATCTCCAGCTCCACCAGTGAGCGTGTTGACGCCAGCATCACCCCACAGCAGATCGTCATATGCGGAACCAATGACATTCTCGATGCCCGTCAGCGTATCGCCTTCGCCATCACCACCAACTCCCGTGCCCGCCAGAAGATCAATCGTTACGCCTGCACCCGACCCAGAATAACTCGCCGTGTCGGTTCCAACACCACCATCGAGTACATCTGCACCCGCTCCACCGACTAACCAGTCATCGCCACTCTGACCATAGACGACATCATTATCATCACCACCAAAGAGACTATCTCCACCCGCAGCACCGTAAAGCGTATCCGCACCGGCTTGACCATAAAGGGTGTCATCGCCAGCGCGGCCATCGATCGTATCGTCGCCACCTATCCCCCAGAGAATATTGGCTCCAGCATCACCTTGCAGAGTATCAGCGGCCTCAGACCCGATGACATTCTCAATGCCAATCAGAATATCGCCTTGCGCATGATTGTTAAGCCCCGTGCCCGCAGCAAGGTCAATATTCACGCCAGCAGCAAAATCATTGTAGATCGCCGTATCTACACCAGCGCCACCATCAAGCGTATCTGCTCCTAAGCCACCAACAAGCGTGTCGTTGCCTTCACCACCCTCAAGCGTATCGTCCCCTCCAAGGCTCCATAGTTGATCCGCACCATCTCCCCCGATCAGCCTGTTGGCACCGCCATCACCTGTAACTTGATCATCAAACGCAGACCCGGTGATGTTCTCGATACCCGTCAGCGTATCGCCTTCAGCATCGCCACCAACACCCGTGCCCGCCACAAGACTAACCACCACCGTGGCACCCGAACCTACATAACTCGCTGTATCGGTACCGGTTCCACCATCCAACACGTCAGCCCCGGCCCCACCTTCCAACGTGTCATCACCGTTATACCCCCACAGCGTGTTGACGCCTGCGTCTCCCGTCAGCACATCGTCATAGGCTGAACCATGCAGGTTCTCGATCGAAACAAATGTATCCCCAGCGGCAAAGCCACCAGAGACCACACCCGTTGCAATGTTCGCAGTGACCGCAGAAGTTGAGTAATAGTAATGCGCCGTGTCGGCGCCATCACCGCCATCCAGCACGTCACCCACGCCCTGGCTCACAAGAACGTCATCACCAAGTCCGCCATAAAGCGCGTCACCACCACCATTTCCGTAGAGGTAGTCGACGCCCGCCGCACCGATCAGCGTATTGGCATTGCCGTCGCCGGAGAGGATATCATTGTGCTCAGATCCATGAAGATTCTCGATGCCCGTCAGTGTATCGCCTTCAGCATCGCCACCAACACCTGTACCAGCCAGAAGGTCAACCGTTACGCCAACAGATGAAGTGTCGTACCGCGCAAAGTCTGTATCCAGCCCACCGTCAAGTACATCCGCACCGGCACCTCCATACAGATGATCATCGCCAGAACCACCACTGACGGCATCAGCCCCACCAAACCCGTAAAGATAGTTTACCTCACCATCTCCCGTCAGGGTATCCGCATAATTGGTCGCATAGACGTTCTCAATACCAGTAAGCGTATCTCCTTGGGCGTCACCGCCAACACCTGTGCCAGCCAGCAGGTCAACCGTTACGCCCGCAGACGATCCGGAATAACTAGCTGTATCAATGCCATCTCCACCATCAAGCGTGTCAGCGCCGACACCACCGTCTAACCAGTCACTGTCAGCCTGACCATAAAGGACGTCATTGCCATCACCACCAAAGAGACTATCCCCACCCGCAGCACCGTAAAGAGTATCAGCACCAGATTGACCATAGAGGGTGTCACTGCCACCGCGGCCATCAATCGTATCGTCGCCGCCAATTCCCCAGAGAACATTAGCTCCAGCATCACCTTGCAGAGTATCAGCGACCGCAGACCCGATGACATTCTCAATGCCAATCAGAATATCGCCTTGCGCATGATTGTTAAGCCCCGTGCCCGCGGCAAGGTCAATATTCACACCAGCAGCAAAATCATTGTAGATCGCCGTATCCACCCCCGCTCCGCCGTCAAGCGTATCCGCTCCCATCCCTCCGTAGAGCTGGTCATTGCCATAGCTACCGTAGAGCGTATCCGCACCTCCCAAGCCAGAGATCACATCGTCACCTGCGCTCCCGCTCAAGCTCTCGGACGCCTCAGTCCCCGTTAGCGTCTGACTACTGAACACCGTGACAACATCAAAGGCGGTATTGCTCGTAAAGTTGTAGAGGTCGCCCGTTTCGGTAAATTTGAAAAATTCGATACGTTTGTTGGCCTCGGAAAAATTCACGAGAGTAATCTGATCGGTGGTACCCTGTATCTGCAAAATCAGATTGTCACCTGAGACGCTCGCGATTATGTCGCCTGGATCAATCCCAGCACCAAATTCGAGCGTATCCACGCCTGCGTCGACATTGGTCACGGTCGTGGTCTGCGATCCCTTGCCAGTGATGGTAACGCTCTGCTGAAACGCCTGATCGATAATGATGTCCTGACCATAGCCGCGCCCAAAGACATATGTGTCGTCGCCGCGAAACCCACGAAGCACATCATTGCCCGTTCCGCCATCAAGCCTGTCGTTGCCAGGACTCAGAACAGCACCGGTTGGGTCAAACCAATAAAATGCGTCGGGGCTTTCAATTGGCCCGTCGCCATAAAGCGTGTCATCCCCACTGCCACCAAAGAGAATGTCATCTCCGCCGCCACCGATCAGCGTGTCATTGCCACTTTCACCGTCGAATGTGTCGGCACCTCTGCTACCAACCATTTCATCATTGCCGCCACCGCCATAGACATTCTGCCCGATGTCGCTAAACGCAATAATGTCATCAAACTCTGTCGCACGCAGGGCCTCAATAGAATTTAACTTTATCTGATAGCGCTCTGTATCAGCGGAAAACAGATCGTCTGTTGCCGTAGCCCCATTCAGCACCTGGTTCCAGACGCCATAAATCTCATCACCTTGATAGACGACCGTCTCGCCCCACTGGAAGCCTGTGAACAGCCCTGCCGACTGGAACAACGGCTGAAAGTCACCCGCATTGTCCAACGCCTCGAAGCTGACTGTGTCGTACCCAGCTCCACCGTCAATGGCAACGTTCCCGTTAAACGGGATGATGGTGTCATCTCCCCCACCAGCCAGTACAACTGCGTTGTTGGCACCAACGGTGAGAATGTCATCGAAGTTCGAGCCGATAATGTGCTCGAAATTCGAGATCACATCACCCTCGGCATCGCCACCGGACGCCGTATGGTTCACCAGGTCAACCACCACACCTGCCGTCGAACTGGCATAAGAAATAGCATCGTTGCCCGTGCCGCCGTCGAGCACATCTGCACCCGCGCCCCCTTCGATGATGTTATCGAAGGCATTGCCAATGATGGTGTCAGCAAACGCTGAGCCAATAACATATTCGATACTGTTGAGTGTATCGCCTTCGGCATCTCCACCAGAAACCACGCCAGTCGCCAAATTGATGTTCACACCCGCCGATGAGCTTATATAGACAGCAAAGTCAACACCACTGCCACCCAACAACCTGTCTGCCCCACCCTTGCCTTCCAGGAAGTCATTTCCGCTACTGCCAAGCAAAAGATTGTCGCCAGAATTACCCGTCAAAATGTCAGAATGCAGCGAACCAGAAATGGCCTCAAACCCATCAAGCGTATCGCCCTCGGCGTCGCCCAGCTCTCCGGTGCCCAGCACCGTGCCTTCCTGTAGCGAGACTATGACGCCCGTGGTGGAGCCTGCATAGGTGGTAATGTCATAGCCCTCGCCACCGTCGAGCACATCCGCCCCTACGCCGCCTTCAACCGTATCGTCACCTGCCCCGCCTGAGATTACGTCGTTGCCGGAATACCCAGCGAGCAGATTGTCGCCCCCATCCCCGGTTAGCGTGTCAGAAAAATCAGAGCCGAACAGGCGCTCAATAGAGATCAACGTATCACCTGACGCTTCACCCCCGCTCACCTGTGGCGTCGCAACATTCAGGTCAACGCTCACCCCCACTGTCGATTGTCGATAGCTGGCCGTATCCAGCCCTGCACCCCCATCAAGAACATCAGCCCCCGTGCCACCGTTCAGAAGATCATTGCCCAGCCCGCCGTTCAGCGTGTCGTTGCCTGCCTTTGCGATGATCTCATCATTATAGATGGACCCATCAATGATCTCAGCAAGATCGGTCGCCTCAATGAGATTGTGGAGCGCGTCCGGATTAGTGAAACCAAGGGTTGTCGCTTGCGCAAGCGTTAGCAGCCAGCCAATCGCAAAGCTCGAATCCGGTGCTTCGGTGATCAGCTGATCGATCACGTCCTTGTCCGCAAGATATTTGCGGTAGTCGGCTGCAACCTGAAGCTGGTCGGCAAGCTCGTTGAAATTCGTCCAGCCGCCGTAATGCAGCACCCTTCGTCCCCAGGCGTCTCCGTCCGACACGCCACCGTTTCGAATGACGTTCATCACAGCAAATTTGTAGGCTTCGTTGAAGTCCGTATGATTGAAGCCGGTCTGGTTCCACAGATTGTTGGGAAAGCTGGTGCCTGTCGATGGGTTGCTGATCGTATAGCCAGCCCCCAGATTGTAGTAGCCACTGGTGGAAATATACCCCACCACCACCAGCGAGCCCCAGGGCGGTGGCGCAAATTTGGCGTCGGGGCCAAAGCGTTCCAGCAATACATTGAGACCAGACACCACAGCGTCCGCAGCAGGCTTGATCGCCGTACCATCCATGCCGTCCACGCCGGTATAATTGCCGAGGTTCACAGCCTTCCCGTCGACCCCTATGCCAACACTCACAATCGCCCGGGGAAAATCTTCGTCACCAAACAGAGCATTGCCGATGATGGCCCCAAAAACCTCACCAATAAACTGGCCGACAAATGTGCCGATCACGGGAAGAATGTAAGTCCCAATGATGGCGCCAATCGTACCAAAGACCTGCGATATGACAGCCGCCTCAGTCCCTTCCGGCTGCACAACGGCACCAGCCAGTTGCGAGCCAAAGAAACTGGCAATTGCGGTCAGCGGGTTGAAGCTGGAGAGATTGACGAACTCTCCCCCCGCTTCGAGCGCGCCTTCGACAACGACGTCGCTCAACGCGGCTGAGACATACCCGTTGGCAACAGTACGCCCCAGATCAGCCGCCAGACTGTCCCCACCAATAACCTCACCAACCACAAACGAGCCGACAAACCCAATGCCAGCATTGATGGCACTGGCACCCAGGCGATCATCAAAATCCGTAAACCCAGCAGCAACCGCGGCATCGAAACTATCTCCAGCAAACAGATGCGAGACAACATCCCCGACGCTCTCAAAAACCGTTCCCAGCCCTACGCTGAACGCAAGCCGCTCCAACGCACTGTCACCAATCGCATTACCAAGTGCAGACCCAAACGCCTGCCCGATTTGCGCGCCGGTGATGACGGGATCATTTTGCCACTGCACTTCAACGTTTGAGGCCTCATCCGCGTTGGAGATAACGCCGTCATTGTTGGTATCGGTACGGTCCAACTTGATTTGAGTGCTCGAACCTTCCCCACCGACTGATATCTCTTTCTTTATCAGCCCGGTTGATGTGCCGTTGTCAGATTTCTCCAGCGTGAAGACATTCTTCGAGCCCGTGAAAGTCATCTTGCCGCCGACTTCCCACTTGGTCGCGACATCGCCCTTCTTTAGAAGGGGTGTGTAACTCAGTTGGGTAGCGTCAATAGCCTGGGCTAACTCATCGAGCGTCGCATGTGCTGCTACTCCCGATGAACTGTTCTTTAGGTAAACCCCCAAACCACTGGATTGGGATGATCTAATGTCTTCATTTGCAGTGTTAAGGGAACTGTTCTTGTAGAGATTCGCTTGCTGCGAAGAGACAACCCCATACTCTTGCATAACGTCAGGAATGTTGAGTGTTTCGCCCGCGACAATCAAATTTGGATCGGAAATCTGAGGGTTTGCAGCAAGAATAGCGGCGATTGTTGTGTTATTTGAAGCAGCAATTGCACTCAGCGTGTCGCCCGGCTGAATAGTCAGCGAAGAGGTCGTACCAAACGTGGCGAAGCTCTCAAGACCCAGTCCGCGCGCATAGGCAGCTGCAGCAAGCATAGCTTCGTCGGTTTGCGAGCTGCCATTTGCGTAGTAACCAATTTCATAGGTGTCACCTTTACGAATAAAGATGGAACTCTCGTTGTGAACACGGACACCGCTAGCGATATACGTGTGTAGCCCTTCAACCTCGAAATTGTAGCTGCGCCAACCCGGCGCAAAATCTGGTTGAAGCGCAACCGCTCCGGCGGTCGCAAAATGTGCTGACGCCTCCTCAAATAGGTGGGCCGTTTGCTGTGAGTAAATGATTGCGCGGGCGCGCACGGAGACAACTTTACCATCCGCAGCAACAATCTGAGTTAAGCCAGCCCCCTGCTCAATGATCGCTCCGATTCGCTCGAAGCTTCCATCTGGCTGCAAAAATCGATGACCGGGGGTCACAATAATCGGATCACGGTTTTGACCATCATCGAAGGAAAGCTTTAACCACTCTGCGGTGACATTCTCAAAAAGCCGTGTAACAGTTCTCGATTCTGCAGCATTCAAGCCGTCAAACGCCAGCACTCTGTCGCCAATCGCAATCTCTTCAATGCTCTTTTCTGAGCCGTCAGCAAGAGCAATTTTTGTCCCCGATGGAAAGCAATTTGGTCTTTCGCTGGCTAAGAGATTCAACAAATCGTTGGACAAGTCACCCTTAAGCAAAAGCTGTCCAAGTTGGTCAGGCCTAAGTTCACTGAACTGATCAACGAGATGTTGCTTCATCGCAGGATGGCCATCGACAATATCACTTATGTTCGGTGTCTCTGTGCCGGACGCATTGAGCAAATCCTCCAAATATCTAATTGAACTTACATGGTGTAGGTAGTTGCCACTAAGGATCGCTCCGTTCTCTCCAAAGAGCGGAATTGAGAAAGTCGCTAGCGGTTGCGCGCCGGCACCTATGCCAGGACCAAATCCGATGCTGATACCACTACCGTCTGGTATCCCGAACACCGAGTAGTCGGTGTCGCTACCACCAATAATCAGCTCCACTTGAACACCACCATAAGCTGCCGATATCTCGGCAGAGGGCCTAATTTCACCATTTGGACCAAAGGAATTTAGATCTTCAATCCTTCCGGTGAAAACCCCAACTGTGGGGCCCACGAACGCAGTGAATTGAATGCCAGGACCGTTTAGGTCGTCCCACAGGTCTAGTTGCCTAGGGTCGAGAATATCACCCAAGCCAAACTGACTTGACATCGCATTTGCAATCCGACCAGCTTCGACCACGAACTGAGAGGGGGCCAAATGAGTGTTTCCATACAACCCTATTTGATCGGAATTGAGCGCGAGCCCAGCCTCCAAAGAACCTATTATTGGAACGGTGATCTCATACCCAAAGGTGGTGGTAAACCTGACATATTGTGTTGCAATGCTTGGCTCATTCATAACTATACCCCCACCCGGATCAAGATTGCAGCAACAACACAGATGAACACACTGGCCTCAGCCGCCCTCTGTCTGCTTGCAAAAAAAAGCTGAAGATGTCGTGGCTGCATCGACCTAGGCAGAACCACACCGAAAATAAAAACGTATATCCCAACCAAAGCAAGTGGTATCGAGATCAAACTCTCTCTCCTCAACATTTTGGATACTCAGCATCCACTAACTCAATGCGTAGCGCATACATCACAAACGGACTACAAAGCTCGCTATCTCACGCACCGTCGCAAGCTGTTCCCACCTCGAAACAAAGCTTGCATTCCACCATGGGGGGACGGCAAGTTGTAATTCTGGCGTGGGTGCAGAAAGCTGTGGATAAGTCGGGCGAGAAAGTGTGATCCGGTCCATTGGTACTTTAATGCACCAACGTGCGTGCGTCAGACGGGAGACCGCGCTGGAAATGAGCTGCGGCAAAGTGCATAAAACAAACCGGTAAGAATCTAAAAAAGGATAAGCGTGAGATGAGTGGAGCGGACGGGAAAGCAGAAGCACAACGCAGCGACACAAGTCCGGCGGCGCCAAAGCCTGTGCCCCCCAAACCCGTGCCGACTGTCTCGGATATTTTCGGGCAGGTCACCTGGCTCATGACCCAGTCCAAGGGGCATCGCAACTTCTTTGTCTCTGATCTGGAATGGCTGGCCATGCCGCCTTTGCTGCTGCGCCAGTTCCGCATTTTTCCGGGTAAGGATCAACCACTGGGTGTGGCGCTGTGGGCGAAACTGTCTGATGAAGCCGCCGCGCGCCTTGAGGGCGGTTCCAACCGCCTGGCGCCGGGTGAGTGGAACTCCGGCCCCAACCTGTGGCTGGTGGAACTCATCGCGCCGTTTGGCCATCAGGACAAGATGCTGGAAGACCTGCAAAAGACTGTGTTTGCGGGCCAAAGCTTCCGCATGCACGCTACTGACAAGGACGGCAAGCGCCAGATCGTGACGCTGGAGGGCGTGAAGGCCGAGGCAAAAGACAAGCCGGTGGTGAATTAGCCGCTGATGGCTATGGACCCTCGGGTCAAGGCCGCTGGTGTCCGGTTTGAATTCATGGCTCCCTAAACCTCTCCCCTTGAGGGAGAGGTCGTCGGTGCAACGCACCGGCGGGTAAGGGGTCGCTTCTAACAAGCCAGTATTTGTTCGTTTGGAATGCAGCTCACCTCCACCCAGCCCTCCCCCTCAAGGGGAGGGCTTTTAGGTCAAGCCCGAACATCCAGAGCGACATGTCAAAGCTTCAAATGCAGGTTCTCACCCGAGGCTTCGAACCCTTTGGCACGGAAGAAGGCGTTGATGCGTTCTGCGCCCTCGTCTTCCCCGCGAGTGACGTGAACGGAAATCTCGACCGCTTCCTTTTCCCGCGCCCATCCCTCCAGCGCCTTCAATAGCCGGGGCGGAACACTGCCGCCACGATGAGCCCCCACCACAAAGAAGAGCATGGTGGAAACGACGATAGCTGTGGAATAGATCAGCGGGCTGGCACTCGCTGACACCATACCCACGGTCTCATCGTTCACCCGCGCGAGGAACGTACGTGCCTGCCTGCCCTCCACATCACTCAGAAGTTGGGTCGCGTAGCGCCGCAGCCGCACCTGGGCAAATGGGTAGGCGGCATACCGGCTTTCGCCATGCGCCTGTCTGATGAGCGCAATGATCGCCTCCAGATCATCCGGCGTGGCCACCGTGATCTGCGCGGCATTTTGCTGAACTGTTTCTTCCATCATCTCTCCCGGATCGCTTCATCGCGATACCGCAGCAGCGGCGTCAGCAGATATTCAATGACGCGGCGGTGCCCGGTCTTCACTTCCACGGTGACGGACATGCCGGGCGTCAGTGCCCTGTCCTCGCCCGCCGCGTGCATGGTGACACTGTCCATCGACACCCGCACCGGGAAGACAAGCCCCACCCCTTCCTGCTCAATCGCATCGTTGGACACATCCAGCACCAGCCCGTCAATCGTGCCATATTTGGTGAATGGAAAGGCATCTATCTTGATCTCCACCGCCTGCTGGATCAGCACAAAACCCTTATCCTTGTTGAGAAGCATGGCTTCCACCTCCAACCCACCGCCCGTTGGCACCACAATCATCAGCTGCTGGTCCGTGGTCACCACTTCGCCCACCGTGTGCACGGCAAGCTGGCGCACCGTGCCCGCGACCGGCGCGTGCAGACGATTGCGCGCCTCACGCCGCGTCGCCTTGATGAGCTCCTGAGTAAGTCCCGCGATGCGTGCCTTCACGTCGGCCAGGTCCGAGACGGCCTGGCTCAGGAATGCCGCCACCGTCTCCTGCTCGCGCAGGAAGGTCGCCGCGATCGCCGCCTCGGCTTCCGCCGCCTGCCCCTGCTCGGTGCGCAGGTTGGCACGCTCCTCATAGAAAAGCTGAGCCACCTGCAGGTAACTCGCTCTGGTGCCCGTCGCGCGCTCCAGCAATGTTTTGAACATCTCGACCCGCTCTTCGATGACGCCAACAAGTTTTTCGCGTTCCTCAATGCTCCCGGCAATGCGGGCAAGCTCGGCCACGCGCTGCTCGCGCTCCCCCGCCAGACTGTTGAGGGAGGCCCGGTGCGAGGCAACGGTGCGCAGCAGCACCTCCGACTGCATGGCCAGCATTTCTGTGTCGACGGGGAAGTCGGGTCTGAGCGCAACTTCGCGGGGGCCAAGCCCCTCGCGCCCCGCGCGCACCGTCTCGCGCAGCCGCGCAGCCTGCAGTTCCGCTGCCATCAGGTCATGGGCCAACCGCTCCCGGTCCGCCGTGGAGTCCGTTGGGTCCAGCTCAATCATCAATTCACCCGCCAGCACCTGCTGCCCGTCATGTACATGGATGGCGCGCACGGTGCCTGTCTCCAGGGGCTCGATTACCTTGACCTGGCCGGTTGGTATGATGCGGCCGGCGAGCGTGGCGTTGATGTCGATCTTGCCGAAGATTGACCAGACGATGGTGATGACAAAAAGTCCGACAATCAGGCTCGCGAGAATGCGCCCGGCAGGCGAGGCCGGTGTGTCGGTGATCTCAATAGCTGCGGGCAGGAAAGCCCGTTCCGATATCGTGCGTGCTGGCGGCTTGGGATTGCGCACCTCGTCTTCCCAGGTGACACGGGCGATCTCCCAATAGCGTTTCATCTCTTCCCAGAATTCGCTCATGTGCTATTCCGCCGGTTGGTCGATGGCACCGGTCTGGTGTCTGTACAGAGAAGCATAGCGACCGTCGAGTTTGAGCAGTTCCTCGTGGGTTCCGCTTTCCGTGATGCGGCCAGCCTCAACCGTTATAATGCGGCTGGCATTGCGCACGGCCGCCAATCGATGCGCAATGATAATCACTGTGCGGCCTTTGCAAATCGAGGCCATGTTTTTCTGGATGAGATATTCAGACTCATAATCCAGCGCGCTCGTCGCCTCATCCAGAATGAGAATGCGGGGATTGGTCACTAACGCACGGGCAATGGCAATGCGCTGCCGCTGCCCCCCTGACAGGTTGGCGCCGCGTTCTTCCAGAATGGAATCATACCCATTGGGCAGTTCCAGAATAAACTCGTGAGCGCCCGAGAGGTTTGCCGCAGCCACCACCCGTTCCATCGGCAAAGATGGGTTGGCCAGCGCAATATTCTCACGCACCGACCGGTTGAAGAGCATGTTCTCCTGCAACACCACGCCGACCTGACGCCGCAACCAGCTGGGATCAATCATCGCGATGTCCACGCCATCCACCAGCACACGCCCGCTCTCCGGCACATAAAACCGTTGCGCCAGTTTCGCCAGCGTGCTTTTGCCCGATCCGGAAGGCCCCACAATGCCAAGCACTTCGCCCGCCTGAATATCAAGCGTGACATCTTTCAAAACTTCCGGCCCCCCAGGGCGATAGCGGAAGGTCACATGGTCAAACATCACCCGGCCTTTGAGGTCAGGCAGGTTGGACCGCGCATTGCTGCCGGTTGCCTCCGTGGGCTGGTTCAGAATATCGCCCAACCGATCGACCGAAATGCGTGCCTGCTGAAAATCCTGCCAAAGCTGCGCCAGCCGCAGGATCGGACCGCTTACCCGACCGGCCAGCATGTTGAACGCCACCAGCTGGCCGACGGTAAGTCCGCCTTCGATCACCAGCCGTGCCCCGACCCACAATGTCAGCGCCACGACAATCTTGTTGATAAATTGCGCCACCTGCCCAGCCACATTGCCCAGATTTGATGCTTTGAAGCTCGCCGTCACATAGGCCGCAAGCTGATCCTCCCAGCGGCGCTGCATCTGGGGTTCGACAGCCATGGCTTTTAGCGTCTCCACCCCCACAATGGACTCGACGAGAAAAGTCTGGTTCTCCGCACCCCGCTGAAACCGCTCCTCGACGCGCGCGCGCAACATCGGCGTCACCAGAATGGAGAGAAGGACGTAAAACGGGATCGACCCCAGCACGATAAGCGTCAAGGTCGGGCTGTAGAGCCACATCACGGCCAGGAAAACGAACATGAAGAAAATGTCGATGACGAGTGTAAGCGCCGAGCCGGTGAGAAACGACCGGATGGTCTCCAGTTCGCGCACCCGGGCGACGGTCTGCCCCGTTTGGCGCGCCTCAAAATAACTGATCGGCAGCGCCATCAAATGCTTGAAAAGGCTTGCACCCAAAACAACATCCACCCGGCTCGTCGTGTGGCTGAATGTGTAGGTGCGCAGCGCGCCCAGTACGACTTCAAAGATCGAGATTGTGACAAGACCGAAAACAAGCACATCAAGTGTTGTCAGTCCCCGGTGCACAAGCACCCGGTCGATCACCAGTTGGAAAAACAATGGCGTTACGAGTGCGAACAATTGCAGGAAAAATGAGGCAACAAGCACTTCGCCAAACAGTTTTCGGTATTTGACAATCGCCGGGATGAACCAGCTGACATCAAACTTGCGCTGATCTCCCGCCAGGCTCGCACGCGTTGTGAAAAGAAGGAGATCCCCGGACCAGATGTCGGAAAACTCTTCCTGCGTCATCTCTTGTGGCGCCTGGGCGCCAGGGTCTTGAATGAGAACTTTGTCTTCCGCTGCTTTGGCCAGGATTACAAATGACCCATCCTTTTTGACTGCAATCGCTGGCAAAGAAACCTGTGGCAGCCGATCAAAAGACGAGGCGACTTTACGCGCACGAAAGCCAATATGCTTCGCGACGCGCAAC
>CAZFHW010000050.1:0-17306 GCA_964518885.1 uncultured Parvibaculum sp.
GACCCCCGCCTCCCACCTATTCGCTGAACGTACTTTGGCCGAGGCGGCGGAGTAGACGGAGCGACTTCACCGCCTCTATCTCCTCAAAAAGCTGAGACGCCAACGCCATCTTGTAAATTTCATGAGGTGCGCGCCCCCCATCATCCGGGTTTGGAAACACGTCGTGAATGGCCAGGATTCCCCCTGGAATTATTTTGGGCGCCCACAATCGATAATCGGTAAGTGCGTGCTCAATGGCGTGCCCTCCATCGATGAACACCATCGCCAACGGGGTCGCCCAGTGTCTGGCAACAACCGCAGACGGCGCAACAATTGGCACCACCGTGTCTTCCAGCTTCGCCATCCGCAAGGTGCGCCGGAACAGCGGAAAGGTGTTGAGCATTCCGGTTTCAGGATCTGCGAGACTGGTATCGTGATGCTCCCATCCAGCCTGGTTTTCTTCTGATCCCAAATGATGATCGAGGGCATAAAGAACGGAGCCTTGCTCCTGACAGGCCAAGCCAAAATAGACCGTCGACTTGCCGCAATAGGATCCAACCTCGAGGCAGGGACCCATGTGGCCAACCTCACACGCCGCTTTATAGAGCGCTTGCCCCTCCAGCGGGTCGAGAAACCCTTTGATGGTTTCAATGTCGATGGGTAACTGCAGACCAGGCATATCGGGTCAATCCTTGAACTAAAGTGCTTCCAGGCAATCTGGCGATGCCCTCTTATATAGAAGTTTGGCACCCCGTCATCTCAACACTTCTGTCCCACAATTGACGCGCAGTCTCCTCATTGGAGGCTTGGCGCGAAGGCGAGCTGCGCTTCTTGCGGATATAATATCCCCCCGTCTCCCCGTCCACCTGTTCTGATGACGCCAGAAACACGCTCGTCTCAGCGCCCTTTTCAGGAGAGATCGCAAAAATTTTGCCCGCCTTGAAAATCAGGCGCAGGGCTGTGCTGTTGTTTTCACCAAAACGGGAGGCGACAAATCCGGGATGTAGACAGTTAGCAGTAACACCCGTCCCTTCAAGTCGCTTCGCCAAGGAGTGCGTAAAAAGAATATTGGCAAGCTTGGAACGTTGGTAGGAACGCCAACCTGAATGCGCGCCTTTTTGACTGTCCAAGTCATCAAAATCCAAATCACTCCCGCGATGCGCAACGGACGCGACCGTCACAATTCGAGCCTGGTCGGCAGCCAGCAAGTTATCCATCAAAAGCTGGGTGAGTAAAAACACGCTGAGATGATTGAGCGCAAAAGTCATCTCATAGCCATCAACGGATATCTGCCGGTCCATAAACATGGCCCCAGCATTATTCACGAGAACATCCAATTTTGGAGCGTGAGCCTTAATCTCATCAGCCACAGCGCGCACATCATCAAACCGTGACAAATCCGCCTTGAAAAATCGGATATCGGGATTATTGGTTTGCCGTTTGAGCTGCTCAACCACCGCGGCACCCTTGCTCGCATTGCGTGCAATCAGGTCAACCGCCGCCCCTTGTTCGGCCAGTCGCCTGGCTGTGATCAAACCAATACCGTCCGTTGCGCCGGTAACAATGACTTTTTTTTGCACCACAATCCGCTCCTCCCGAGAAAAAACCACTTCTGCCTGGATAATTCCTCTGTTTTGGAAGACCAGACCGCTTCGGTCAACGTTTAAGCAAGGAAAGTCCCCAATACTTCATATCTCAATGCATCAACCTACGGTGGCAGCAATGACCGATGAACCAAACACCCTATCGCAGGACGAAGAATACGATTCTATTCTGGGGGCCGTCATGGAGACAGCCCGGGGACGCTGGTTCATCGAAGAATTTACCCGGCGGAACAGAACCGCAGACACGAATGAACTGCTCAACGCCATCAACACACTGAAATCTTCCTCTAGTGGCAATACGCCCGAAACCATTGACGTTTTACGCCGCGAACTGCAGGAAATGAGTGCCTCCATCCAGCAAACGCGCTCAGAGATCACGGCGATCAAGCCGGACAGCTCCGAAGACAATCGCATCATGGCGGCGACAGAAGAGCTTGATGCCATCCTTATTGCCACAGAACGAGCAACATCAGAAATTCTAACCGGCGCGGAACGCATTCAGGAGATCTCAGAAAAGCTCCGCGAACAAAACGCAGATGAAGACCTGTGCGATGAACTCGAGTCTCACGCGACCGGTATTTTTATGGCGTGCTCGTTCCAGGACATCACCGGCCAGCGCACCACCAAGGTGGTTCAGGTTCTTCAATATCTGGAGCATCGCATCGACTCAATGATCCAGATTTGGGGCACAACATCAGACGAGAAGGCAAACGGACCGGCAACCGCCAGATTGGCCAACCCCAATGAGACCAGGCCTGATGCCCACCTGTTGAACGGTCCGCAACTAGAAGCAGAAGCCCCCACACAAAATGAGATTGACGACATTTTTGTGCAATCTCCCGACAAACTTCCTGAAAATATCGATGCCGAAAATGAGGAAGATGTCGCACCGGCCGACGCGGCACCCGCGGTTGAACAGTCTACGAAAACGACGCCTGGCACAGATCAGGTCGATTTAGACGACCTTGAGTTTGCCGGGGCTTTCCCAGATAAAATCGCAGGACAAAACGACATCGACGCTCTCTTCGATTAATTTCGGAAACAGGTGCCTACGAGACCGTTAGATTG
Source organism: uncultured Parvibaculum sp. (assembly GCA_964518885.1). Lineage (GTDB taxonomy): Bacteria > Pseudomonadota > Alphaproteobacteria > Parvibaculales > Parvibaculaceae > Mf105b01. The sequence continues at coordinate 2,652 of CAZFHW010000050.1, forward strand.
AGCGTATGCACGCGCCATGTCCCAATGCGCTCCTCTGAATGCACCGAAATATCATCCGGTCCAGTCCAGGACAGATGGGTCAGTGAAAAAGGCGCCACATCAATCAGATGCCCCGCAACATTGGGCAAATCGAGAGCCAGAACGATCGCCGCACGGATCACCGCTGAATGACTGACGGCAACAAGAGGTCGTCCTGCATAGTGAGCTGTCAGTCGCTCTATAAGCGCAGCTGTTCGATCAACCACATCGGAAAAACCCTCCCCATCTTCCGGCTCGACCATTGCCGGAGCCGACCAGTCAATTTGAGGGTTCGCTTTGTGCACCTCCGCTCGTCGGCGTCCAGTCCACCCCCCGAGATCCTGATCTGTCATTTCTTCGACACTCACCGCATTTGCAGACGGGTCCAACACGGCAACCGTCGCCCGCGCCCGAGCAAGCGGTGACGTCAGCCATACAGCCCCTCGCGGCAAGTGGCCGCTTAGCCGCCGGGCGATCGTTACATCCGGCGGCACCGTTGGCAGGTCAAGCCGACCCGCATATCGGCCAGCATCCTGAGAGGCGGCACCTTGTCTCACCCAATACCAATCTGTGCGCATGATCCCCCCTTCACTCAGCAAACCTCACCTGCAAGGTTTGACTAATTATGCCCTGAGGCCACACAAGTCTGTCTCTGAACCTCGACGGTCCCACGGAATAGGTGGAACTCATGGAACTTAGACAGAACGCCTGCTATGACAAGACAATCAGATTTCAGCTCATAAGGAAACCTCATGTCAGACTCCGTTCTTCTTGTCGAAAAGTCAGACTCCATCGCCACCGTGACGCTCAATCGGCCAACAGCCATGAACGCACTCAACCAGGATTTACGCAACGCCATCGCCGATACCTTTCAGGACCTCGAAGCCGATCCAGACATCCGGGTTGCCATCCTCACCGGTGCAGGCAAAGCCTTCTGCGCCGGCCTCGACCTGAAAGAACTGGGGCAACAAGGACTGTCTGGCTCGAATAACGCCGTGACGCATCAGGACCCTGTCACCTCTATCGGACAATTCACCGGACCCATCATATGCGCCATCAACGGCGTCGCCATTACCGGTGGCTTCGAACTGGCACTAGCAGGTGATGTCCTGATCGCGTCCACCAATGCCCGCTTTGCAGACACCCACGCCCGGGTTGGCATTCTTCCCGGTTGGGGCCTGTCGCAAAAACTCTCCCGCACCCTGGGCATCTACCGCGCGAAAGAACTGTCCCTCACGGGCAACTTCCTGAGCGCCCAGCAAGCGGCGGATTGGGGCATGGTCAACCGTGTTGTGGCACCAGAGGAACTTCTGTCCACCGCACGCGCACTTGCCACAGATATGTTGAGCGTCGTGCCTGAATGCCTGCCAGCCTACAAGGCTCTCATCGACGAGGGATATGCACAGAGTTTCGGCGACGGCATCGCAACCGAACGACGTGTCTCAGGTGCTGCGAACTCCAAAGTCTCCGCCGATGCATTGGAGAGCCGCCGTGAGGGCATTCGCCAACGGGGTCAAAAGCAAACCAGCTGAGAAAATGCACCGTAACGTAAGGGAAAGCGGCAGGCAGCAACCAGCCTCGCCCTCGCCCGTCGCAAAGAGTAAGCTCCTCCCATCGACATTTCCTTTGGGAGGAGGACTCCATGCACGACATGGTTATACGGGGCGGCACCGTCTATGACGGAACCGGCGGCACCCCCTACAAAGCAGACATCGCCATTGATGGCCAAACCATCACGACCGTTGGCGAAGTTACAGGTAAGGGCCGCGAAGAAATAGACGCAACCGGCCAGATCGTAACGCCCGGGTTTGTCGACATTCATACCCATTATGACGGCCAGGTAACCTGGGACCCTTACCTCCAGCCTTCCACCTTTCATGGTGTCACAACCGCTGTCATGGGCAATTGCGGCGTCGGTTTTGCGCCCTGCAAACCTGACGAGCACGACTGGCTGATCGGCCTTATGGAGGGTGTCGAAGATATTCCAGGCACCGTCCTTGCAGAAGGCATTGATTGGCGCTGGGAAAGCTTCCCTGAATATATGACAGCCGTGGAAAACTCGCCTCTCGCTCTCGACGTCGGCCTGCAGATACCTCACGGCGCCTTACGTGCTTACGTGATGGGAAAACGCGGTGCCGATCTGGAACCTGCAACACCAGATGACATCCAGAAAATGTCAGAGATCGTCGTGGACGCACTTGAAGCAGGCGCCCTGGGGTTTTCAACGTCGAGAACCGAAAAACACCGCGACAAAAACGGGGCCCATACGCCAAGCTTTAAGGCGGACGCCGACGAGCTTCATGGCATCGCCGCCGCCATGGGAAAAGCCGACAAAGGTGTCATGCAATTGATCGCTGATTTTTGGGATTTTGACCGGGAATTCAGCTTGATCCGCGGCATGGTTGAGGTCTCCGGGCGCCCCCTCTCCCTCACCATTGAGCAGGATGATCGCCATCCCGACATCTGGAAAAATGTGCTGGATGGCATTGCCACCGCCGCCAAGAGCGGCCTGCCGATGCGCGGCCAGGTGCCGCCTCGCCCGACCGGCGTTCTACTTGGGCTCAGTTCAACACTCAACCCGTTTCTCCTCCACCCGACCTTCCAGGAGATTGCCCAGCTGCCTCTGGAAGCACAGGTAGAGAAGTTGCAAGACCCTGCCTTTCGGGCGCGCCTGCTTGCAGAAGAGCCTGATTATCCCGAAGGGCAGATCATCACCATGCTCTGTACCGCCTACCACAAAATGTTTCGGCTGGGTGATCCACCAAACTACGAACCTGATCCAGTTGACAGCGCGGGTGCTGTGGCAGAACGCGCCAGTAAGGAACCACGTGAAATCGTGCTCGACTGGATGCTGGAACGCAACGGTCACGCTCTTCTCTATTTCCCATTGATGAACTACGGGGGTGGCAGTCTCGACGATGTCCGCACCATGATGACCCATCCCAATATCGCATTCGGTCTTGGAGATGGCGGTGCTCATGTGGGCATTCTCTGCGATGCCAGTTTCCCCACAACGATCCTTACCCATTGGGGACGTGATCGAACACGGGGTCCCAAGCTACCACTCGAATGGCTCATCCGAGGCCAAACCAAGGCAAATGCGGAAATCGTTGGCCTGAAGGATCGCGGTGTCCTGGCCGCAGGCATGAAAGCCGACGTCAACGTTATCGACTTTGACAATCTCCGCCTCCATCCACCCGAAATTGTCTACGACCTGCCTGCCGGGGGTAAGCGCCTTATCCAAAAGGCAGACGGCTATACGGCGACAATCGTGTCGGGTCAGGTTGCCTTCCGGAGTGGCGTGCCAACAGGCAAGTTGAACGGCACGCTCATCCGCGGCGCACAGCCACGACCTTCGGGCGTCCATATTCCAGTTGCGGCGGACTGATCACCCATGCGCACGCCCAGCCGGAATGCCATGGCATTCGTTCTTATCACGGTCATGATCGATACGATCGGGTTTGGCATTATCATTCCTGTTCTGCCTCAGCTTGTCATGGACTTGACCGGAGAACCGATTTCCGCCGCCGCGGGATATGGCGGCATAATGCTGTTCGCCTTCGCTGCAGCGCATTTCCTGTTTGCGCCGGTGATGGGAAATCTGTCTGACCGGTTTGGCAGACGACCAATCCTGATCATATCCCTGGCCGCCCTGGGAATTGACTATCTGGTGATGGGTTTTGCGCCCACGATTACATGGCTGTTCGCCGGGCGGATTTTCGCAGGCCTCTTCGGTGCCACATTCGCCACCGCCAATGCCTACATCACCGACGTGACAGAGCCAGACAAGCGCGCTCAGTCATTCGGCCTCATCGGTGCAGCGTGGGGCTTTGGTTTTATCATCGGACCCGTCATCGGCGGATTTCTGGGAGAGATAGGACCACGTGTCCCCTTTTTTGTGGCAGCAGGCCTCGCCCTCTCCAATGTCATCTACGGTTTATTGGTGCTGCCAGAAACCCTGAAAGAGGAAAACCGCAGACCCTTTGATTGGCGACGCGCCAACCCGGTGGGGGCGCTTGCCCATTTCCGAGCCTATCCCCTTATTATCGGGCTCGCCGCAGTTATCGTCCTTTTCCAACTCGCCCACGACGCCAACCCGGCGATATTCACATATTACGCAATCTACAAATTTGGCTGGACCGAACGCGACATCGGGTTTGCCTTAGCCTTCGTTGGGGTGACCGTCATCTTTTCCCAAACGGTTTTGATCCGCTGGACGGTCAAAGCGTTTGGCGAAATCAATTCAGCTTATATCGGTCTGATCGTGGCGGCCTCTGGGTTTGGCGCCCTCGGCCTTGCGACCGAAAGCTGGATGGCTTACGCGGCTCTGGTCCCAATGGCCTTCATGGGACTTGCCATGCCCTCAATCAGAAGCCTGATGACAGCCCGGGTGCCCGACAATGCCCAGGGCGAACTGCAAGGCGCCATTGCCAGCCTCATGGGTCTGACAATGATCGCCGCTCCCCTGGTCATGACCCAACTGTTCCGCAGCTTCACAAGCGCGGACGCGCCGATCGATCTCCCCGGGGCTCCCTATTTTCTTGCCGCACTCTTGATGCTCATGGCCGCCTTGATGCTCACCCGCTACACGCACACGCCTGCGACATAGGCACGCGGTTGCAACTAAGTCCCAATAACTTGTTGTCAGAGCGCCAAGTGCCGTTCATTCTCTTGGCAAGACATTAAGATTGATAGTGATTATACTTAATCACGCCGACCGGCTTTGGTTTTCCACTCTCTAGCCACGACAAGGTTTTCAGGACAAAACTCATGATGAAACGCTATGCGGCAATTGCCGTTGCCGCAGGGATCACTGCTTTGAGTGCGCTTCCCACAGCAGCAGCAGAACCGGCGGAGATACTGGATACTTACGCCAATATTGCGCAGGCCGGATATCAGGACGCGCTGACAACAGCCCGCGAGCTGAAAATCACAATCGAGGCAATGATTGCGACCCCCTCCAGCACAACGCTGACGGCAGCCCGCAAAGCTTGGATTGCAGCCCGTGTCCCCTATCAGCAGACCGAGGCATTCCGTTTTGGCAATATCATCGTGGACGAATGGGAAGGCAAAGTGAATGCCTGGCCTCTGGATGAAGGTCTCATCGACTATGTCGACCAAACCTTGTACGGCGGCTCAAGCGATGAGAATGCCTACTATGCGGCAAACCTGATAGCCAATACTCACCTTACCGTTGCAGGCCGTGAAGTCGACGCCAGCAACATCACGCCTGCTCTGCTTCGTCAATTCCACGAAGTAGACGAGGTGGAAGCCAACGTAGCCACCGGCTATCACGCTATCGAATTTCTACTGTGGGGACAGGACCTGAACGGAACCGGCCCAGGAGCAGGTGCTCGCCCCGCATCGGATTACATGAGCGGTGACGCCTGCACCCACGGACATTGCGACCGCCGCGCGGCCTACCTCGTCGCGGCAACCGACCTTTTGATTGCTGACATGGAGGACATGGTTGACGCCTGGGACACAAACGGCCCCGCACGGCAGTCGCTTGGCAACACCAGTGGCGGGCTTAGTGTCATTCTAACCGGCATGGGAAGCCTGTCCTATGGGGAACTGGCGGGCGAACGCATGCGGTTGGGGCTCATGCTGCATGACCCGGAAGAAGAACATGACTGTTTTTCGGACAACACTCACAACTCGCACTATTACGACGCACTGGGCATCGCCAATGTCTACAAGGGCAGCTACACCCGCGTCGACGGAACAACCCTCACGGGCCCTAGCCTCTCCGACCTGGTGCGTGAAATCGCCCCTGAGCTGGATGCAGAAATGCTTGCCAAGCTCGACACAACCCAAGCGGCGATGAGCATTATGAAACAAACCGCGGATGAGGGGACCATGGCCTATGACCAGATGATCGGCGAAGGCAATGAAGTTGGAAATGCCATCATCCAGGCAGCCATCGATGGCCTGGTGGACCAAACACGAACCATCGAAAGGATTGTCGCGGCCATCCAATTGGAAGCCGTCGACATCGAGGGGTCAGACAGTCTCGACAATCCCGGCGCCATTTTCGAATAAGACCACCAAGATAGTTGCATGCAGATGAAGAATTCCCATTCACTTTCTCTTCTCGCTGCTCTTACGCTTTCCTTTTTCGGAGGGCTCAGCAGTACCAATGCCGCGATGCAAGACCGCGAGCGTGCCGTCATTCTGGCTCCCACCACCGATTTCAGTGCGGCCGAACCTCATGAAAACTTACCTGGCGGCAGTGCCACCAATACAAGACGGTTCGACCGGGAGGCATTTTCGCAGCCCTCACAGAATATGAGCTTTGCCGACCGTGGCGACTTCTTCATCGGGAACGGTTTCTTCCGGCGTCTATGGGTGACCGCCCCCAGCTCCACAACATCGGCGGATGGGCTTGGCCCCCTATACAACGCGCGCGCCTGCCAGCGCTGTCATCTCAAGGACGGTCGTGGCCATCCGCCTGAGAATACGGATGACAGCGCAGTCTCCATGTTTCTAAGGGTTTCAATCCCACCCCAAACAGACGGCCAGGCAGAAGCCATTCGAAATCACATGGCAAATGTCGTGCCTGAACCAACCTACGGGGGGCAACTTCAGGACATCGCTATTCCCGGACACGCGCCCGAAGGCCGCATGCGCATCGACTACCAAGATGTCGAAATCTCCTTCGCCGACGGCAGTACAGCCAACCTTCGTCGTCCCACATATTCCTTTGTCGATCTTGGCTACGGGGCCATGCACCCGGACGCCATGTTCTCGCCCCGCATCGCTCCGCCTATGATCGGCCTGGGGTTACTCGAAGCCATCTCGGCCGATGACATTCTTGCTGCCGCCGACCCGGACGATGCAGATGGTGATGGCATTTCCGGCACTGCCAAGTTCATCTGGAGCCGCGCGCAGAACCGGGTCATGCTTGCACGGTTCGGATGGAAGGCAGGCAATGCAACGATTGCCGACCAGTCCTCCGAAGCAATGGCTGGCGACATTGGCGTCTCCAATCCACTTTTCCCACTCCACCACGGTGATTGCACAAGCCACCAACCATCTTGCCTGGAAGCCCCCAAGGGGGTCAGCGACACGGAAAGCGCCGTGGAAGCACCCTCCCAGGTAATGGAGAAGATTTTCTTCTACTCCCGCAATCTCGCGGTGCCAGCCAGACGAAATGCAGGAGACCGACAAGTCCTGCGCGGCAAAGACCTTTTCTACCAGGCCAATTGCACAAGCTGCCACACTCCAAAACACGCCACGCGCACAGACGATGACGTAGACCCTGCCCTTCGGGGCCAACTGATCTGGCCCTATACGGATCTCCTGCTGCACGACATGGGTGACGGTCTTTCCGATGGACGCCCCGAAGGCACCGCAACCGGATCAGAATGGCGCACGCCTCCACTCTGGGGAATTGGTTTTACAGAGCGCGTCAACGGCCACACATATTTTCTGCATGATGGGCGTGCCCGCAACCTTACAGAGGCGATTTTGTGGCATGGTGGCGAAGCCGAAATCGCCCGAGAGGCGTTCCGCATGATGGACGTAGCGGACCGCGAAGCTATGATCACCTTCCTCGAAAGCCTATGACATGACGACCCAAAAGGTGATCCAACATCTTGTGCGGAAAGTAGCAGCATCCCTGTTGGCTTTCAGCGTGTGGGCGTCCCCCGTAACAGCAGATACGTTGACACAGAGCGACTATACCAATCTCATTGAGGCGGTAACGAACAGGGTTGTGATCCCCGCATACGAACGCTTTGCCATTGAGACCAGTGTACTCAGCGAGACGTTGAGAGGTTTTTGCGGGCAGCCGACAATTGCCGGAGCGAAAGCCGTCACGCAACGCTTTCACGACACCATGGACGCATGGGCACATGCTCGACCTATCTTGCTCGGCCCTGTGTTGAATGCACCGGGGCCAGCGAGATTTCAGTTCTGGCCAGATAAGCGCGGGACCGGGCAGCGACAACTACGCCTTGTCTTCGCGACAAAAGACACCGACGTGCTGACGGCGCAGGGGCTCGCGACCAAAAGTGTTGCCCTGGGCGACCTTCAGGCGCTGGAATACGTACTGTTTGACGATCCCGAGGCCTCCCTTCAGAGCGATCCTTTCCGCTGCGGCTACGCCAGCGCCATCGCCGATCTGCAAAGAGGACGCGCCGCACTTTTGCTACAGGACTGGACCAAGCCGGGTGGGTTTCGCGAACAGGTGATCGGGGCAGCGAGCGGGACGGAGGCTTTTTTTGATGAACGTGAAGCAGCTAGTGCCTATCTCAACAGCGTTATTGGCACGCTTGAAATTGTCCGCCTGCAAAAACTCGACCGCCCCATGGGTCTCACCCTCGAAGGCGCACGTAGCTCACGCGCCGAAAGCTGGCGAAGCGAACGTTCTTTCCGCAATATTGCGCTCAACCTGGAAACCGTGAGCGCGTTTTTCACTGTCGACAGCGGCATAAACGATCTTCTGGCAAAACTCCCCAACAATGACAGTGCACCGGTCATCGGGGCACTACTCGCCGACATCACTGCCGATCTGAAGGCATTTGATGCCCCCTTGTCAGAGACGGTGGAAGACGAGCCCACTCGACCAACACTGGAGGGACTGCTCACCAAACTCCGTACCTTGCAATCGCTCATACAGGACCAGGTTGCCGCCGACCTGGCTCTTGTACCGGGCTTCAACGCGACAGACGGCGACTGATGACACAAACACGACGGGCGTTTCTACAAACAGGCAGCGCTGCTGCACTTGCCACGGCACTGGTGCAGCCATCCCTTGCGAGCAATCCCACTGCGCGCTGGATGGGGTGTCGACAGGTCCGCGGACAACACTATGCGTCCATCCTGGACGGCGCTGGCAACCTTCACCTCAACATTCCTCTGCCTGGGCGCGGCCACGGCATCGTGGTTGCACCAACCGGCAAGCACGCCCTGATCATAGCCCGCCGACCAGGCACTTTTGCGCTTGTTGTCGATCTGGAGACCGGCACGGTTGTTCATGAAATCACCACAAGCATAGATCATCATTTTTATGGTCACGGCTGTTTCTCCCACGATGGGAAGCTGCTCTACACAACCCAGAGTAATACCAGGACCGGAGAAGGCGTGATCGCTGTGCGCGATGCAACAGAGGCATTCGCCCTCGTCACAACCTTCCCGTCCGGCGGGATCGGACCGCATGAGATCGTGTTGATGCCTGATGGAGAAACCCTCGCCATCGCCAATGGAGGTATTCTCACCCTACCGGAGTTGGGCCGTACCAAACTAAATCTCGACACCATGTCTCCTTCGCTCTCGTTCATAAATCGCCAGAACGGGCATTTGCTGGCCGAGCACAGGCTGGCGGCAGACGAGCACAAGCTATCCATTCGACACTTATCAGCTGGCCCTTCGGGAATAGCGTTGGCCCTCCAATATGAAGGCCCAAAAACCGATGCCATGCCTCTGCTTGCATTGTTCAACGGGCAGACGTTGCAGCTTGTTGAAACACCAGCTTTCGAAGCTCGTGCAATGCGCAACTATGCAGGGAGTGTCGCCCACGACCCCAGCGGAAAAATCGTAGCGCTGACCCACCCCCGTGGAAACCTCATCACTTTCTGGGATGCGACAACAGGGGCGGCGCTAGGACACCAAACAATAGCTGATGTCTGCGGTGTTGCCCCCGGCGACCACCCAGGTGAATTTCTTCTGACGGGAGGGCGCCTGGCGATGCAATCATCTATTTCCAGCCTCGCCCCCTCCAGCTCTTTTGCAGATACGCAATGGGACAATCATCTGCAGCGCATCGCCTGATCCCACACATCGTGATACAGATGGCAAATCAGGTTGGGAGGTCACACCTATGAGTCCGGACTCAAAAAGCCATACAATTAGCTCGATCGATGAGCTCGAGGCTCTTTATGGAGCGCCAGTACCGCGTTCCCTGACAAAAGAGTTGGACCATCTGTCTGACCACTACCGCGCCTTTGTTGAGGCCGCCCCCTTTGTCGTTGTGGCCTCAGTTGGGCCTGAGGGATTGGATTGCACACCTCGTGGCGATCCCGCTGGTTTCGTGAGGGTCCATGATGACCGCACCGTCATGCTGCCCGACCGCCGCGGTAACAACCGCCTGGATACGCTGCACAACATCATCCGCGATCCCCGCATTTCCCTGCTGTTTCTTATTCCCGGTGTTGGTGAAACGCTCCGCATCAATGGCCGCGCCAAAATCGTGACTGATCCTGACCTCTGTGCCTCTTTTGAGATACAGGGCAAGACCCCTGTGAGCGTCCTGGTCATCTCTGTCGACCGGGTCTACTTCCAATGTCAAAAGGCCCTCGCCCGATCAAACCTGTGGAGCATCAATGCGCAAGTTCCCCGGGGAACGCTGCCGACTGCCGGACAAATGGCAGAAGCCATGTCCGACGTACCTTTCGACGGAGAGGCGTATGATCGCGGATACCCCGAGCATATGAAGAAGACGATTTACTAAAGCCTTCCCGATAGACGGGTTCGGGGCCCAGCTCTGTACCCCAGCTCTGTACCCCAGCTCTGTACCCCAGCTCTGTACCATTGGAACGCCACGGTGCGCTTTGCAACCGTCAGCCCTAATATTGCTCGCCCACGTCTTCCATTTCAAATGTCAGACCAGCGCTCTTGGTCAGCCGGTCAAGCAGTTGATCTCCCATCGCGGCAGCTGGCGTCCACAGGCCACCTCCCGTCTGCTCTGATGTGATGTCTTTGGCGAGACAAATCGCACACTCGCTAATGACTTTGGCCGTCGACCCGTAGCCCGGATCCTTATCCCCCGTTACGCGCGCGACAAATTCCTGCCCGTCTTCCGTTTTTCCAAGAAAGACCAGATTATAAAACCCGTTTTCCCGTTGCTCTTTTGAGGGGCCCTCACCAGGTTTTGGCAAAAGGAACCGGCTCATAAAAGCCCGCGTGGGAGAGAAGGACGCCGCTGCCATAAAGCCGCCCAGCCCACCAGCAAGACCATAGGACGCCAGACGACCAGACATCATCATGGCTTCCCCATAGCGAAAATCTCGACCATATCCGTAGTCAAGCAGGGCATTGGTGCGATGGACCACCCGTGTATTAATCCCCGCCATCACAAACGGTGCAATCCAGGCATGGGCATCTTCATCATATTCAACCGGTGCATCGCTGGGCTGCTGAGGGCCTTCTCGCAATCCGTCTGGAGCCAAACAATAAGGGTCACGCATAATCTCACCGACTTGCGGGTCGCGCCCCATCTCCTCCATCATGTTGATCATGCTGGCAATTGTACCGCCGCTTGCCCCACCCTTCATTGCTTTGACACGCATCTTCACAGTCGTGCAGGGCGCATTGGTCTTCTTTTTGACCTGCGTGTTGAGGAAAAAGACACCGAGGTCTGAAGGTACCGAATCGAAGCCACAACAAGGTACAATCCGCGCACCACTTTTTTCCGCTTCATTCTGGTGAGCATCAATCATGCGCCGAATCCACTGCGCCTCTCCGGCGAGATCTACATAATCAATTCCAAGCCGGGCGCATGCAGCCACAAGATCAGACCCGTATTTGGCATAAGGCCCAACAGTGGAGAGCATGACTTTTGTTTGTTTAACAATGGTTTCGAGGGCAACCGGATCAGTGGCATCCCCGGTAAGGATAGGCACATCAGCTGCGACCGGACCAAGAGCTTCTCGTACCGCCTCCAGCTTTGCCTTCGACCGCCCTCCCATCGCCCATCGCAACCCCGGATCACGCCCGTAGTGCGATACAAGGTATTCGCAGATCAGCTTTCCGACAAAGCCTGAAGCGCCCCAGACGATAATATCGAACTTCACTCCTGGTTTTGAACCGCTCATACCGACCCCCAAATTATTTGCCAAGAAGCTATGCTAGCAGGAACCGAGTGCGTCTCAACCAGAACGAGCAGTCACGATCCAAATAGCGCCCTTTAGGGAAATTCCATCTTCGCTGGGAGGAAGGGCCGCCGCAATTTCTTCTCGGATTTTCTCAATCGTTTGTGGCGGCAAGTCTGCAATAAGGGCGCGAATCGGCCCCCGTTCCAAAAGCCCGTTCGCTGCCTTCTCCGGTGAGTTTCCCCAAGGCATATCGAAAGAAACCGGCGTGCATACAACATCGCGCCAACCGGCGTCTGCCAAAACTTTTTGTACGCGCAGTTCTTCGGCAAAAGCAAAAGGCCCGGGCGCGTGCGGGTCCTTCGGCGCCTCATCTTTCACATACTGTCGCGCTATCCCAACGGGGAGCGTGACCCAATCGTTCAGCTTAGGCGACTGCCAGCAGGCAAAACAAAGCCGCCCGCCTACTGCCATGTGATTTTTGATATTGGCAAAAGCTGCAGTGGGGTCTTCAAAAAACATAACGCCAAACCGGGACAATGCCAGATTCGCCCGGTCCATCAGCTTGTCGGTCTGCGCATCACTGCTTTGGAAGCTCACATTATCCAAACTCTCTGCAGCGGCTCTATCGCGCGCGTGGGCGAGCATAGGCTCTGAAATATCCACACCCAGGACGTCGCCCTCACCGCCAACTTTCTCCGCAGCAATAAGAGATGTCTGCCCAGTACCACATCCAATGTCGAGAACCCGCTCTCCTTGCCCAATAGCAGCCCTTTCGATCAGCTGCTCTGTCACCGCAGCAAGAGACCGATCCAGACTCTCCTGGCCCGTGACCCATCCCTGGCTAGCTGCCCCATTCCAGAATTCTTTCTGCGCCGTATTTGTTTCGCTCACGCACCCACTCCTGATTTTTCCTACAAAATGACTTCACGGACCTACATAATACAATTCAACAATGTAGAATAGTATCTAAGTTCCGGAAATTGTATCTGCATACATGCGTGTGGTCTTGTCCATGCACCTTGAAAATATACCAAAAAGGCTACCGGATAGTCGACCCCATCGCTTTATCAGGGGGCAGACGCCGGGCCCAAAAATCAAACAAGTGGCACAAAGCCCACCGCAGTGGGCTTCCATATGCTGGCTATTCATTTGAGGGCATATCGTTTTAATGGTAGAACGATTGTGGCATCATGTGTCAATAGCGTTGTGCCTCAGTTGACCAAACTGCTTCAAGAGTTATACAGAGCATATGTGTAGTAAGAAACATTCAAGAAAATGGCGTCAGCTGCAGGTTTGCGGCCCAACAAGGGGAATGTCGTGATGCGCATTTTGCTATGCACATTGCTCGCCTGTGGCCAGTTGGCGTGGAGTCAATTGGCAGCAGCTTCCGTTGACATCGACATTCACGAAATTGAAACGAACAGAGCCGCCGACGGAGCACTAAGGCAAACGGAAGTCATGGCAACGGCCATCTCATTTGCGTTTGACTATCTCGCCACATTCATGGGCGAAGCCGGGCCGCCGCCGCTTGTTATTCAAGCAGAATTGCAGGCAACAACAGAACGGCTCGATGGCGTCCGCTCCATTCTGGTGGTTGAAAGAGACGGAGGACTCCTGCACGACGCCTTCAGTTATCCCGCACCTACGGTCAACCTAGCAAACCGCCACTACATTCGAATCGCACTGGAAAGGCCTGGATTGCAGTTTGACGAGGCGATCATCGGTCGAACGAGCGGCATTCCTTTTGCGCCACTCTCAGCGTTTAAACCATCTTTGAACGCTGTCTTTGTCGCGATTATGGACCTGCGGAAAATCCGCGAACCCCTGGATTGGTGTATGACCATATGCGGAGGTGCTGTCTTTACCTCAGAAGGCACATTGGTTGCAGCCTCACCGCCTGAGACCGTACTCCCAGAGGATATCATTGCAAAAATCCTGACAGATACAAATCAAAATGGATTTTTCATCCACCAGTTTGAACACACACACCTTGATTGGCTAATCGCCTTCCGCAAAAGCAAGCGTTTCCCGATCGTAATCGTCACTTACAAAGTTGTTGCAAACACCATCAGCCCGGTCACCGAGTAGGTAATCCAGAGCGGCACGACGCTGTCCGGCGGTAAGCACGCCGCCACTCGCGCCAACAGCGGAACGGGCTTCCAGCCATGCCTGACCAGGGGTATGAACGTCGCATGACGACAGGACTGCGAGGCGACCGAGCTGGTCATCACCGGGAGCTGTTGGCCAAGCATAAAAACTCAACCCGCCAAACACGACCAAAAGCATTGCCATTGACCCGATAATCTTGGGAGAGCGCTGAGGCCGGCCTAACACCCGCTTCATGTGCTCTCTCCCTCGTGCCTGCATGGCCGCATCCAGCATAATTTCCCCCGTCTATCGAAATATAAGTTCTACCATAAATCTCTGATTGTGCATACCGCCCAATCAAATGGGAGAACAAAAATGGACTTCGATATTCGTTCCGCCACTCTCGATGATGTGGCCCAAATTACCCGACTACACGTCGACAGCTGGCAAGATACCTACACATTCATGCCGTCCTCAGTCCACAAAAACCGATCATACGCCTATCGGTACGAAGAATGGCTCGAAATATTGAGCAATCCAGACCCAGACCATCTCATTTTAACTTTGTGGGATAAGGACGTACTGGTTGCTTTTTCTAACTGTCTGCCAAATACCGACCCGGACCTTCCCAACGTCAAAGGCGAGATGCACGCGATATACTTCCGTAAAAATTATCGCGGGCAGGCTGCAAGCATTGACTTGGCAGATCGGATGGTGCGGTTCCTATTGAAAC
>CAZFHW010000051.1:0-17124 GCA_964518885.1 uncultured Parvibaculum sp.
CCATGAACCTTGTTCGATCTGCCATGACGGTTGGCGGCATGACCCTGATCAGCCGGTTCTTAGGGTTCGCGCGCGACATTCTGATTGCGGGCACGCTGGGCACCGGCCCGATCGCGGACGCGTTTTTTGTGGCGTTCAAATTTCCCAACCTGTTCCGCCGTCTGTTTGCGGAAGGGGCCTTTAATTCCGCCTTCGTGCCACTATTTGCCAAACGGCTGGAAGGCGAGGGCGAGGCGTCCGCCAAACGCTTTGCCGAAGAAGCGCTGTCGGTTCTGCTGTTCACCCTCATTGTGCTCACCATCGTGGCCGAACTCACCATGCCCTGGCTGATGTATGCCATCGCCCCAGGCTTTGCCGACGCGCCGGACAAGTTCGAGCTGAGCATTCTTCTGACCCGCATCGCCTTCCCCTATCTGCTCTTCATGTCGCTGGTAGCCCTTCTGTCAGCGGTGTTGAATTCCGTCGGGCGTTTCACTGCCGCCGCTGCCGCCCCCATCGCCCTCAACATTGTGCTGATTGCGGCCCTTGTGGTGGTGGTTCCGCATTTCGACAGTCCCGGCGTGGTGCTTGCCTGGGGTGTTGCCGTGGCGGGCAGTCTGCAATTTGTCATGTTGCTCATCGCCGTGAAGCGGGCGGGGTTTGCGCTCCGCCTCCGCGTGCCGCGCTTAACACCGGGTGTACGGCGTCTGGTGACGCTTGGTATTCCAGGCATCATTGCCGGCGGCATCACTCAGTTTAATTTGCTGGTCGGCTCCATCATCGCGAGCCTGCAGGATGGCGCCGTGTCGTTGCTCTATTATGCCGACCGGATTTATCAATTGCCTCTGGGTGTTGTGGGCATTGCCATTGGTATTGTCCTGCTGCCGGATCTCTCTCGTCGGCTGCGCGGAGAGGATGTGGCCGGGGCGAGTAATGCCCAGAACCGGGCTTTTGAATTTGCCATGTTGCTGACCCTGCCTGCTGCCGTCGCCCTTGCCGTCATTCCAGGGCCGATCATTCAGGTGCTGTTTGAGCGCGGTGCGTTTACCGCTGCCGACACATACGGGGCGGGTCTGGCGCTCGCGGGCTTTGCCATTGGTCTGCCGGCCTTTGTGTTGATCAAGGTTCTGTCGCCGGGCTTTTTTGCCCGCGAGGACACGAAGACGCCCATGCGTTTTGCCGCTATCGGGATTGCCGTCAATATTGTCGGGTCACTGGCGCTGTTTTTCTGGATCGGTCATGTGGGCATCGCGCTAGCGACCTCTGCGGCGGCCTGGGTCAATGCGATCCTGCTGGGGGTTCGGCTGGTCCGCCTCGGACATTTCGAATTTGATGCACGGTTGAAATCCCGTCTGCCCCGGCTTGGCCTGAGCGCCGCCATCATGGGAGCAGGGCTGTGGGGCGGTACCGTTCTCGCAGCTCCTTTGTTGGCCGGATCATTCGTCGAAGGAATTGCAGCTCTCGCTCTGCTTGTCGGGGGCGGGGCCCTGCTTTTCGGGATTGCCATTCTGGTAACCGGGGCGGCGAAAGCGAGCGACCTCAAAAACGCGTTTCGTCGCGCTTGAGGGTGGGCGGCCTACTCATAGAAAAGGCCGCTCACTCCCATTCGTGTGTTCGTCTTCGGGCAGGCGTCAGCTGATGCCCAACCGTTTGGCGATGCCGTCCCCATAGGCCGGGTCAGCGGCGCGGAAGTGGACAAGCTGTGCGTCCTGAATATCCTGGGGCACGCCGTCCATGGCACCGGCAATCGCGTCCATCAGCCGACCCTGTTCCTCGCCACTCATCAGCCGGAACAGATCACCCGCCTGCCCATAGTCGTCATTGCCATCGCGGTGATTGTACCGAGCCGCGTCGCCATCAAGAGCCAGGGGAGGCTCAACCACGCTTGCATCTTCTTGCGGTCCGTTGAAGCCATTGGGTTCATAATTCACCGATCCGCCGCCATTGCCATCAAACCGCATGGCGCCCCCGCGCGAGTAGGAATGCACAGGACAGCGGGGCTTGTTGACCGGCAGGCTCATATGGTTGACCCCCAGCCGGTAGCGTTGCGCGTCCCCGTAAGAGGCAATCCGGAACTGCAACACTTTGTCCGGACTGTGCCCGATGCCCGGCACCACATGGGCGGGAGAGAAAGCAGCCTGCTCCACCTCGGCGAAATAGTTTTCCGGGTTGCGGTTTAGTTCCAGCTCGCCGACCTCAATGAGGGGATAGTCGGAGTGGGGCCAGACTTTCGTGAGATCGAAAGGGTCATAGGAGGTTTTGGCCGCATCGGCTTCCGGCATGATTTGCACGCAGAATTTCCATTTGGGCGCGTCGCCCCGTTCAATCGCCTCATAGAGATCGCGCTGATGGGTTTCCCGGTCGGCGCCCATGGCCGCTGCCGCGTCGTCACCGGACTGGGTTTTAATGCCCTGCTTGGTCTTGAAATGGAACTTCACCCAGAAGCGCTCATTCTGATCGTTGATGAACGAGAACGTGTGGGAGCCATAGCCATTAATGTGCCGATAGCTTGTGGGCAGTCCGCGATCTGAAAACAGGATCGTGATCTGGTGCATGGCTTCGGGCGAGCGGGACCAATAGTCCCACATGGCGGTAGGGTTGCGCAGGTTGCTGCGCGGATCGCGCTTTTGCGTGTGAATGAAGTCAGGGAACTTGTAAGGATCGCGCAGGAAAAAGACCGGCGTGTTGTTGCCGACAATGTCCCAATTGCCTTCCTCTGTGTAGACCTTCAGCGAGAAGCCACGCACATCGCGCTCTGCGTCCGCGGCACCAGCCTCGCCCGCCACCGTGGAGAAGCGCAAGAAACACTCGGTCGTCTGACCCTTCTGCAGCACCTTGGCTTTTGTGTAGGCGCTGAGGTCGGCGGTGATGGAGAGCGTCCCGTAGGCGCCTGATCCTTTGGCATGAACCACCCGTTCCGGCAGACGTTCCCGGTTGAAGTGGGCGTGCTTTTCCATCAACTGCCAGTCTTGGATCAGCAAGGGTCCCCGTGCGCCGGCGGTCAGGCTGTTTTGATTGTCGCCGACGGGCGCGCCGGTATGGGTGGTCAGGCGGGGTGTTTTGGTCATCAGGCTTTCCTCCAAATTAGAACGATTCCAACTTAGGGGCCATCGCCATCGCTGTCAAGTAGTTTAGAAATATTCTAAAGAAAAACATGGAGGTCGGGATTGCAAGAAGGAAAGCGCTGGCGCATACCCTTCCCCGCTCATCGTGGTCCAAAGCGATGGCTTGCGTCATAAGGAAAGCAAAATATGGAACAGCCGACAAACCGCGTTTTCTCCGGGGTCCAACCCACGGGAAACCTGCATCTGGGCAACTATCTGGGCGCCATCCGCAATTTTGTGGGGCTTCAGGAGACCCACGAGTGCATTTATTGCGTGGTGGACATGCACGCCATTACCGCCTGGCAGGATCCGGCAGAGCTTGCCCACAATACCCGCGAAGTAGCCGCCGCCTACATCGCCGCGGGCGTTAATCCCGATACCCAGATCATTTTCAACCAGTCCAAAGTGTCCGCCCACGCGGAGCTTGCCTGGGTGTTGAACTGCGTCGCGCGCATTGGCTGGCTGAACCGGATGACCCAGTTCAAGGAAAAGGCAGGCAAGAACCGGGAGAACGCTTCCGTGGGTCTCTACAATTACCCGGTTTTGATGGCCGCCGATATTCTGGCTTACCGCGCGACCCATGTGCCGGTCGGCGATGACCAGAAGCAGCACCTGGAGCTGGCCCGCGACATTGCCCAGAAGTTCAATAATGATTTCGGCGACCATGGCGGCGCGGACTTCTTTCCGTTGCCAGAGCCTCTCATCATGGGCCCCGCGACCCGCGTCATGAGCTTGCGCGATGGCACCAAAAAAATGTCAAAGTCCGACCCGTCCGCCATGAGCCGTATCACGCTGACAGATACGCCCGACGACATTGCCAAAAAGATCCGCAAGGCAAAGACCGACCCTGAGCCTCTGCCGTCTGAAGTGGAAGGCCTGAAAGATCGTCCGGAAGCGGACAATCTTGTGGGCATCTATGCGAGCCTGGCCGGCATTTCGAAAGAAGATGTGTTGAAAGAACATGGCGGCGCTGCTTTCTCAGCCTTCAAACCGGCACTGGCAGAAATAGCCAACGAAAAGCTCTCGCCGATCACGACAGAGATGGCCCGCCTGATGGATGATCCAGCCCATATCGACGCAGTGCTGAAAAATGGCGCCGAACGAGCAAGCGCCATTGCGATGCCCGTATTGGCGGAAGTGAAGAAAATCGTGGGCTTTATCTGATCTGCCGATACCTGTAAGCGTGACAAAAGTGCAAGTGCTTGAACCTGGCGGCGAACGGGCCCACATTTCCAGAACACCGTGAACTCCAGAACACTGTGAACTAAAGAGGATCCCCCATGGCTGTGCGCGACACGTTTGCTGGTTTCACTGATCGGCTCCGCCATCGCTGGATGTATCGCAAGGGTGCGGGCCTGCCCTCCATCGAATGGGGACGGTTTTTCAAAGCAGGGGCGTTGCGCAAGACGGCCATCGGGTTGCTGGCGTTTTTTCCCCTCTATTATGTTGTGGGCGCGATCTGGATCCACGACATAGAAGACAATGCGGATTTCCAGCCTCCGGTGGCAGAATTTGCGCCCGGTGGCTCGCACGCGGTGGCCATGGTGGCGGCGTTGATTGATCGGGAAGTAGATCAGAAGCGCTGGACATCCAATGATCCATGGTTCGTGCCCTCAACACTCCTCGACAATATGCCCAACTACCAGCAGGGGGTTATTTCGGCCCTTGCGCGCTTCTCGTTCGAACTGACCGATCAGCTAGGACGCACACGGGGCTCTAGCCAGACCGACCCCGATCTGCAATCAGCCTCGGGCCTGCTACAATATGCAGGCGATGTCTGGGTCTGGGACCCTTCCGTCTCGCTTCTGCCGCGCGCGTCTTCCGAAGCGCAATACCGCGAAGCACGCAAGGCGCTGCTCCGGTACAATCAGCGACTGGCTGCAGGTGAGGCCGTGTTCGAGCGACGAGGCGACAATCTGATGGCGACGCTCGATCGCATTGCCCTCGACATCGGGTCATCGTCGGCCGCACTCGATCAAGCGGTGGTGGAAAGATCCAGCAACCTGTTCGACTTCACTGCGGATGATCAGTTCTACAATGTGAAGGGTCAGCTTTATGCCTACTACCTGTTGCTCAAAGCGCTGGGTCAGGATTTTGACAAGCTTATCACCGAGCGTGAGCTGAACAGCGCCTGGGAGCAAATGCTGGATTCGCTTCACAAGGCGGCGCAATTATCGCCAATGGTAGTCGTCAACGGGGCGCCTGACGGGCAATTGCTGCCCAGCCATTTGGCTGCTCAGGGTTTCTACCTGCTGCGCGCCCGCACCCAGCTGCGCGAAATCACCAATATTCTGCTAAAATAGGGGCTTTTTCGGGAAGTCCCCTTTTCCCCGTAGACGGGCTGCGTGAAACGATGGCAGCATGGGCCCATGACGGCTGAACAAAACCAACCAAAGAACGACACCGGTGCAGAACCCATCCGGCGGCGAAAATTTCTCGTCGTGGTGGACGGCACGCAGGAATGCGAAGTAGCGATCCAGTTTGCAAGCCGACGGGCCAAGCACACCAAGGGTGGTGTTGTGCTGCTTGCGGTGCTGGAGCCTGGCGGGTTCGAGCATTGGCTGGGTGTCGAAAACCTCATGAAAGAAGAGGCGCGGCAGGAGGCGGAGAAGATTGTTCACGGACACGCCGCGCGCGTTAACGACGTTGCGGGCATCGTGCCGGAGCTGGAAATCCGCGAAGGCAAAAAGGTGGATTTGATCCGCGACCTCATTAAAGAAGACCCGGCGATCGCCATTCTGGTGCTGGCAGCGAGCACAGGAAAAGAAGGCCCAGGCCCGCTTGTCGAAATGGTGGCGGGGGGCGTAGACGCGGGCTTTTCCATCCCGGTCACAGTGGTTCCGGGCTCTCTGACGGATGAAGACATTCATGATCTCGCATGAGTTGAAGTGCGTCCGGATTGAGTGAATGTGGTCGCGCACCAGATGCGCGCAGGTGGGGGCTTGAATTAGCCCGTTATTTCAGCCATTTAAGAGCTATACGGACACATGATGTCCCCATTATTTATAGGGTGGTTTGCCTGAAAAAAGGTCCCTGAGGGCCCACAGGCTAGCCCCGCTTTTAGGAGATCCGCCATGTTCATTCAGACGGAATCAACGCCGAACCCGACGACCCTCAAATTTTTGCCCGGCTGCGATGTGCTGGGCGAGGGTCATGCCGCTGATTTCCCTAATAAGGGTGCCTCTGATCGGTCGCCGCTCGCACACGCTTTGTTTGACGTAGAGGGGGTGGCTGGCGTTTTTCTCGGCGCCGACTTCATTACCGTCACCAAGGGCGATGTGGAATGGCAACACATTAAGCCAGCCCTTCTCGGCGCGATCATGCAGCACTTTACATCTGGTGCACCCATCCTCTCCGACGCTGTTGAGGAAAAGGTAAGCTTCGACGTGGCAGAGGAAGACGCCGCGATTGTTGAGCAGATTGTCGAATTGCTGGATACGCGGGTACGCCCGGTGGTGGCGCAAGACGGCGGCGACATCACCTTCCAGGGATACGACAAGGGGATCGTCTATCTCAACATGGTCGGTGCATGTGCCGGATGTCCAGCCTCCACCCAGACCCTGAAGCACGGTGTGGAAAACATGCTCAAGCATTTTGTACCTGAGATTGTAGAAGTGCGGGCGGTTTAAGTGCGTTCAGGAAAAGTGTGAGCGGTTTTCCGTCCGAATGCGCGAGAATGAAGTGTGTTCAGGAAAAGTGTGAGCGGTTTTCCATCCGAATGCGCGGTGCCAGCGAAACCAAATAAGAAAATAGGGAAGAGATAGAGATGGGGACGTTGGACGCCGCAAGTCTGGATACGATTTTTCGCGAGGCGCGCTCTTTTAATGCGTGGACGGACAAACCTGTTTCCGACGAGACGCTGAGGGTGCTGTACGATCTCCTGAAATGGGGCCCGACCAGCGCCAATTGTTCGCCAGCTCGCATCGTCTTTGTCCGATCTGATGAGGCAAAAGAAAAACTGCTTCCAGCACTCCTGCCTCAGAACCAGACCAAAACCCGTGAAGCGCCTGTGTGCGCCATCATCGGATATGATCTGGAGTTCTACGAGCGCATTCCCGAACTCTTTCCTCACAACCCGGATGCGCGTAACTGGTTTGCGGGTAACGATCCCCTGATCCAGGAAACCGCTTTTCGCAATTCCAGTTTGCAAGGGGCCTATTTCATGATTGCCGCCCGCGCGCTCGGGCTTGATTGCGGCCCCATGTCCGGCTTTGCGCCTGATCTGGTAAATGAGGCTTTTTTCCCGGATGGAAAAGTGAAGGCCAATTTCATCTGCAACATTGGATATGGCGATGCAACCCGGGAGCTGTTTGATCGGTCGCCTCGTTTGGCTTTCCAAGATGCCTGCCAGATCGTCTGAGCGCATATCAGCATTGATTTCAACATGACCCTTCTTGCAATGGATACCGGACAGGCCGCCTGCTCCGTCGCTTTGTGGCGAGAGGGAAAGATCGTCGCCCATCGGTACACCGCCATGTCCAAAGGCCATGCTGAATTATTGGTACCCATGATCGAAGAGGTTCAGAACGAAGCGGGGTTTGCTTTTGATGACCTGGACGCTTTGGCGGTGACGGTGGGGCCCGGCACTTTTACCGGCCTGCGTGTTGGCCTCGCAACCGCGCGCGGCATCGC
Source organism: uncultured Parvibaculum sp. (assembly GCA_964518885.1). Lineage (GTDB taxonomy): Bacteria > Pseudomonadota > Alphaproteobacteria > Parvibaculales > Parvibaculaceae > Mf105b01. The sequence continues at coordinate 7,716 of CAZFHW010000051.1, forward strand.
GTTGGCAAGTCGCAAACCTCTGATTGGCGTAACAACACTTGAGGCTATTGCCCATGCCGTACGAAGTGAGGTCATTGACTATGCCGCACGAAGTGAGGGGGAAAATAAGGACGCTACCATTGCGGCGGTTTTTGATGCGCGCCGCGATGAAATCTATTTGCAGTGTTTCGCAGGCGACGGGAGTGCGCGGACGCAACCCTCTCTGGTGACGCTCGATACGTGCAACGAACATGTGCCAAGCAGTAATGGCCCGATCATTTGTGTCGGGACCGGAGCGGCCTTGCTGGTGGAGAGGCTCGAGGGGGCAGGACGTCACGCCGTACCGGCCCGGGCGGCTCCTTTGCCGGATGCCCGCTGCGTGGCTGAAATCGCCACAGCGCGGGGGGTGACGGAAGACAGTTTGCCGGGCCCTCTCTACTTGCGCGCCCCGGACGCCAAGTTACCAAAAGCGCAGCCATGACAAAGGGGGTCTCCATTGAACCGGGGACGCGTGTGCACGCCACGCTGCTGGCAGCTCTTCACCAGCAATGTTTCAAAGACCCCTGGTCTGCTGAGGCTATTTCCACCTTGCTGGCAACGCCCGGTACAAGGGCGTTTTTTGCAACAGAAGGGGAGGCCGACCAGCCTGTCGGTTTTGTGCTCGCACAGATCGTGGTTGACGAGGGTGAGATTTTGTCAATGGGGGTTCTGGGTCACGCCCGGTCACGCGGCATAGGGGCGGCCTTGATTGCTGCGGTGACAGCGATTGACGGCATACGGGTGCTTTTTTTGGACGTTGCCGCCGACAATGAAAGGGCGTTGCGGCTGTACACGAAAGAAGGTTTTGATGTGGTTGGCCGCAGGTCAGGCTATTACGCTCGTGGAAGCGACGCCCGGGTTGATTCGCTCACCATGAAGCGTGACCTTGGGTGACAACGGGCCGGATAGCGATTAAACTTTTATGGTGAATTTGGGCGGCAGCATCACGGTGGGTCGCCGGAGCGGATTGAAGAGAGAAATGACGGACACAGAACGCGTACAGCACAGTGAAGACGATCCGGCGCACATTGAGCAATTGTGTATCAAAAAAGGTATGCGAATGACCGATCAGCGCCGTGTGATCGCGCGTATCCTGTCCGTTGCGGCAGATCATCCCGATGTGGAAGAGGTCTACCGGCGCTCGGCAGCTATCGACAATCGTATTTCTATCGCAACGGTTTATCGCACTGTGCGCCTGTTTGAAGAGGCGGGTATTCTGGAGCGGCATGATTTCCGCGATGGCCGCTCGCGTTATGAACAGGTAACCGAAGAGCATCACGACCATCTGATTAATCTGCAGACGGGCGAAGTTGTTGAGTTCCACAATGACGAGATTGAGCGGCTGCAGGAAATCATCGCCCGCGAGCTTGGTTTCAATCTGGTGGATCACAGGCTGGAGCTGTATGGCATCCCGTTAGCCGATTCAAAAAAGGCGCCGCCCGCGAAATAGGCGGCGACGTAACCGCTAAAGAGCGGGGGCCAGGAGGGGCTGCCTCATGAAGAATGTTCGTGCAGGGGCAAAGCTGGCGCTTTTTGTGGCCGTCGCCGTATGCATCATGCCTGCCCAATGGCTTGGTATGAAGCTCAATCTGTCTTACGCAAAGCGTCTGCCTCAACGGTTTCACAAAATTCTGTGCGGCATTATTGGCATTAAGGTCGTGATACGGGGCACGCCATACAGGGACGGGCCCTGCCTGCTGGCCTCCAACCACAATTCCTATCTCGATATTCCGGTGCTGGGCTCTGCCGTGCCGCTGTCATTTGTCGCCAAGAAAGAAGTAGCCGCCTGGCCCTTCTTCGGCACACTCGCACGTCTACAGGAGACGGTGTTTGTGGACCGGGAGCGACGTTTCAAGGCCGCAGCAACGGCCAACGAAATTCACGCGCGCATCGCCAAGGGCGACATATTGGTGCTGTTTCCCGAAGGCACCTCAAGCGACGGCAATCGGGTTTTGCCATTCAAGAGTGCGCTCATGGGGGTTGCTCAAATGGCTGTCGGCGCGGGCGAAGATGCTAGACCCGTCAATGTGCAGCCCGTTTCGGTCACCTATACAAAACTGTGTGGCATTCCCATGGGGCGCCAGTTTCGCCCCTATTTTGCCTGGTATGGCGACATGGATCTGGGACCTCATCTTTGGGAGGCCTTCGCGCTCGGTCCCTTTGAGGTGGTGGTTGAGTTCCATGAGCCGGTGACGCTGGATGAAAAGGGCGACAGAAAGGCCCTGGCCGTCTATTGCCAGGAGAAATCGGCTGAAGGGGTTAAACGGGCGTTGGCAGGCAGTTTTCCGCCAAAAACAACACAAAACACAGCGCCGGGTGCGGCGGGTTTAGAGCCGGAAACCCCGCAAACAGCCTCGGCGGTCAGCACGGTTCACGTGGAATAAGTCCCCAAAAGAAGGCGGGCGGCCAACGGTGGCTCAAAGGCGACAGAGGGCCGATTAGGTCTGACTTGGGGCCCCGTCACATGGTAATGTGTTTCGCGAGTGGTAAACTGAGCATATGGAGCCTATATCACCCTCATCGTGAGCTGGCGGGGACGGCATAGCTTGTTTTTTGACCTTTTTGAGCGGAGTTGAGATCGCCAACAGTGGCTGAGCATTCGAGTGAGACCCTGGACCGTCTTCCTGCAGGAGCGTCTGATCGCCCGCAGGAAAATGAGGCGGCGCTTTCCGAGCTGGAAACCCCTCGCGGCACAGCTGAGGGCGGGGCACAGAAAAAAGTTTTCATCAAAACCTATGGGTGTCAGATGAATGTCTACGACAGTGGTCGTATGGCAGACGTTTTGGCACCCGTCGGATATGCCGAAACGCAAAATCCCGACGAGGCCGACTTGGTGATTTTGAACACCTGTCACATCCGCGAAAAGGCGGCTGAAAAAGTCTATTCCGAACTGGGCCGCCTGCGCGCTCTGAAAGAGAAAAAAGAAAAGGCCGGCGGGTCGTTGACCATTGGGGTTGCGGGCTGCGTGGCGCAAGCCGAAGGCGAAGAAATGGTGCGCCGCGCGCCGGTCGTCGATCTGGTTTTTGGGCCGCAGAGCTATCATCGCCTGCCGGAGCTTCTGAAGCGCACAGACAATGGCGCGCGCGGCATTGTCGACACAGAGTTCCCCGTCGAAGACAAGTTCGATGCACTGCCTGCGCCGGAAAAGAAGAAAACCATTGCGCGAGGCCGTTCCGCCTTTTTGACCGTGCAGGAGGGTTGCGACAAGTTCTGCGCTTTCTGCGTGGTGCCCTATACCCGCGGTGCAGAGTTTTCGCGTCCCATCAACCGTCTGCTGGACGAGGCGAACGCGCTTGTGGCGGGCGGTGTACGCGAAGTGACACTCCTTGGTCAGAACGTGAATGCCTATCATGGCGCAGGACCTGATGAGACCGACTGGTCACTGGCGCAGCTGATCCGTGCGTTGGCAAAAATCGAGGGCCTGGACCGGCTGCGATACACCACCAGCCATCCGCGCGACATGGACGATGCGCTCATTGCCGCTCATGGTGAGGTCGACACATTGATGCCGTACCTGCACCTGCCCATTCAATCCGGGTCAGACCGGGTGTTGGCCGCGATGAACCGGCAGCATGATGCACAAACCTATGTGCGGCTGATTGAGCGCATTCGCAAAGCCCGGCCTGATATTGCCCTGTCATCCGATTTCATCGTCGGCTTTCCCGGCGAGACCGATCAGGATTTTGAAGACACGCTCGCCCTGATCGATGAGATCGGATATGCGCAGGCCTATTCATTCAAATACTCCCCTCGCCCCGGCACACCCGCAGCGGGTGACCAGGTTCAAGTGCCCGAAGAAGTGAAGGTCGAGCGGTTGGCGCGGTTGCAGGAAAAATTGAACGCTGACCAGCTGGCCTTCAACGAAGCGAGCGAAGGGCGTACAATGACTTTGCTGTTTGATCGGCGTGGCAAGAAGCCCGGCCAATTGGTTGGACGCAGCCCCTATTTACAATCGGTCTATGTTGAGGCGCCCGACGTACTGTTCGGAGAGTTCGCGGATGTCATCATCGAAAAAGGGTTTGCCAAATCACTGTCAGCTGTTTTGGCCGACACAGACAAAAGACCGGCCGTAATAGAAAGCGACATGCCATGATCCTCTTCACTTCTGCGTGCCAAAAAGGAGTATGCCAGACTTGACCCTATCGACGGTTGGACGGTCGGATGCCAAAACAGGCAGCGTCATTATCGACTTTGATGACAACCGGCTCGTCAGCGAATTGTTTGGGGAACACGGGCGTCATCTTGCGCGTTTGGAGCAGGCTCTGGGTGTGATGGCCACATCGCGTGGCAACGAACTCATCATCACAGGCACACGCGATGCGCGCGCGCGGGCGGAGATTGTTGTCAAAGATCTCTACGCCCGCCTGAAATCAGGACTGGATGTAACTTTCGGCGAAGTGGATGGCGCAATACGTATGGCAAAAGCCCCCAAGAGTGAGCGAGAAAGAGGGTCAGGCTCCAATAAGAAGCTGCAAATTGTCACCCGCAAGCGCGTGATTTCACCGCGCTCACCGACGCAAGGCGCCTATCTTGAAGCTCTGTTGAACAGTGAAGTTGTGTTTGGTGTCGGCCCTGCCGGAACGGGCAAAACCTATCTTGCCGTCGTGGTTGCTGTTTCCATGCTGATCCAAAAAAAGGTTGAACGCATTATCCTGTCGCGACCAGCAGTAGAAGCTGGGGAGCGGTTGGGGTTCTTGCCGGGCGATTTGCGTGACAAGATTGACCCCTATCTGCGCCCGCTTTATGACGCGCTCTATGACACTCTGCCTGGCGAACAGGTCATGGCAGGGATTGAATCGGGGGAAATAGAAGTTGCGCCGCTCGCTTTTATGCGGGGCCGAACGCTGGCCAACTCTTTTGTCATTCTGGACGAAGCTCAAAACTGCACACCGGTGCAAATGAAAATGTTTCTGACCCGACTGGGCGAGAACAGCCGCATGGCGATCACGGGCGATCCAAGCCAGGTTGATTTGCCGATGGGGGCGAAGTCAGGTCTGGTTGACGCGCTCGAGATTCTTGAGGGCGTTTCGGGTATTTCGACGGTGCGATTTGGCGACCGTGATGTCGTGCGCCATCCGCTGGTGACACGGGTGGTACAGGCGTACGGGGCGCGTGACGCGGGATTGCTTGACCGCAAGCCATCTAAAAACGGGAACCGGACGTGACCGCCAATGGACCGCAGATGGCACCCATAGAGAAAACAACATCAGAAACAACCACGCCCGGCCGCTTGGAGGTGGAAATCTCTCGGGCCGGTGGTGGCTGGGATGCGGCTGCGGAAGAAACGGTCACGAAGGTCGCCCAAGCCGTCTTTGCCAGCGAAGACACAGGCGGCATCACGGAATTAAGTGTTCTGCTCGCTGACGACGCCTTTGTGCAGACCCTCAACCGAAAATTTCGGGGCAAGGACAAGCCAACGAATGTGCTCTCCTTTCCTCACGGGGCGGGGCAGGCAGATGTATTGGTCGAGGCAGCGCGCCCCCTTGGCGACATCGCGCTGGCCCACGAGACGTTGCAGAGGGAAGCAAAGGTCCAGGCTAAAGCTTTCAATGATCATCTGGCTCATTTAGTTGCTCATGGTGTTTTGCATCTCTTGGGATACGATCACGAGACGGAAGCAGAAGCGATTGAAATGGAAGCGCGGGAACGCACCATTCTAAGCTGCTTTAATATTGCAGATCCTTATGAAGAGCGACGCACGGAAAAGGACCAATGACAGAACCTGTCAGCAAGCGTGAAGCATTATCATTCAAAAAAGGTGGCAAGCTCCGGCCCAGCAGAAGCATGTTTGCACGTGCGACACGGTGGATTATCGAAAAAATCCCTGGTCTTCGTGAAAGGCAGACATTGCGCGAGAGCATTGAAACAGCTCTTGATGAAGAGAGCGTGATCGATGATGAGCTCGGCTCTCAGGAACGTCATATGCTCATGAACATACTGAGCTTTGCCGAGAAACGCGTCGACGACGTCCTGGTGCCGCGCGCAGACATTGTTGCGTTGGAGGTCTCGGCCAGTTTGGAAGATCTCCTGGACCTGATGCAGGAAAAATCTCATTCGCGCATGCCGATCTATCGCGACACGCTTGATGAGCCCATCGGGATGGTCCACATCAAGGACGTGTTGAGTTGGATGGCAGCCCACCCCGATGATCGCAAATCATTTGACCTGAGGACCATTCGTCGGCCTGTTCTGTTCGCCCCCCCCTCTATGCCAGCGCGCGATTTGTTGTTGAAGATGCAATCTTCGCATATCCACATGGCGTTGGTCGTAGACGAATATGGGGGGACGGACGGCCTTGTATCGATCGAGGATCTGGTTGAGGAAATTGTTGGCGATATCGAAGATGAGCATGATGTCACCGAACGCGTGTCGCTGGTCAAGTTGAGCGACGGATCAATCGATGCTCTCGCGCGTGCACCCATTGAAGATCTTGAGGAGATGTTGGGTCTTGTTTTGGTTGATCCTGATGCAGACGATGATGCCGACACGTTGGGCGGGCTTGTTTTCTCGCTGGTCGGCCGCGTTCCGCAGCGGGGCGAATTGATCGCGCACCCTGCGGGTATTGAGTTTGAAATTCGCGATGCGGATCCCCGGCGGATCAAACGGCTTCGCATTCAAGGAGTCGCTGTCGGCACCAAGAAACCTGACACAGGGCCAAGGCTCCCCTCTTCACTAAAAAACGAGACGGCAGAGGTTGATGACGGAACCTGAGATCGGGACAAGGGCGACGGAATTCCTTGGTCGTGGTTTTGCCGCGGGTGAGGCCGCCGCGGAGCGCTTAAGGGCTTTGGGGGGGTGGCGCCGATTGGGGATAGCCTTCGCGCTGGGTGTCTTGAGTGTTGCTGCGCAGCCACCGGTGAACTTGCTCGCGGTCCTTGTGGTGACCCTGCCGTGTCTGATTTGGTTGCTGGACGGGACGGACGAACCATCACGCGAAAACTGGCGCCCGGCGAGAGCCGCGGCGGCGATCGGCTGGTGGTTTGGATTTGGGTATTTCCTGGCGGGACTCTTCTGGATCGGCGAAGCTTTTTTGGTTGAGGCCGAGACATTTGGCTGGCTGATGCCTTTTGCTGTAACGGGGCTGCCGGCTGGCCTGGGCTTGCTCACCGCCGCTGCCTTTGCCGCGGCGCGTTGTTTTTGGGGGCCTGGCTACCGCCGTATTCTGAGCCTTGCTGTTGCATGGGCAATAGCGGAGTGGCTTCGAGGCCACATTCTCACGGGCTTTCCGTGGAACTTGCCGGGCCAGGTGGTGACGGCATCGGATGCGCTGATGCAGAGCGCCGCTTTGTTCGGCCCCTATGGATTGACCCTTCTGGTCCTGATCGTTTTTCTGTCACTTGGGTCATACGACCCTCGTCGCAGACCGCCTCGAAAAGATTTTGGGGCCCGGGAAGAAGGGATATGGAAGCTGGCGGCTGTCTCTTACGCTGTCTTTGGACTGATCTGGTTCGGTGGCATGGTGCGTCTGATCGCCGCAGACACGACCTGGGTCGAAGGGGTCACGGTACGTCTCGTCCAGCCCAATATTCAACAAGTCGAGAAATGGAAACCCGAAAATCGACAGGAAATATTAGGACAATTCTTGCGAATGAGCGAGGTGCCGACAGACGATGGTGGTCAGCCGACCCATATTGTCTGGCCCGAATCGGCGTTGCCTTTTTTTATCGACCGGGAGCCGGTAATCAGGTCGATTATCTCGCGCATGTTGGCGCCCAGCGGTGTTCTGATTTTGGGAGCGGTGCGGGGGGAGTCTGAGTCAACCCGTCCAGATGCAGGCCTCGCCCGATTCTACAATTCCCTACATGTTATTGGGCCCGACGGCAGTATTCGCGCAACGTATGACAAGGCCCACCTGGTGCCATTTGGCGAGTATTTGCCGCTTCAACCGCTGCTGGAGGCCATCGGGTTACAACAGCTTACGCGACTACGCGGTGGCTATCAGTCTGGTCCGGGGCCCGTTACCTTGGATGTTCCCGGCGCACCGCCGGTCAGTCCTCTGATCTGCTACGAGATCATCTTTCCCGGCACCGTCGCCGGATCGGAGCGGCCGGGCTGGATTGTGAACGTGACCAACGATGCGTGGTTCGGGGGGTCGGCAGGTCCGTATCAACATCTGGCGCAGGCCCGCCTCCGTGCGGTCGAACAAGGGCTGCCGGTGGCCCGATCAGCCAACACAGGTATCTCTGCAATGATCGACCCTTACGGTCGGGTGCTGGCCACAGTGCCTCTCAATCGCCATGGGCACATAGACAGCAGATTGCCCACGGCTCTCGCCCCGCCCCTTTATGCCCGGGTCGGGGATTGGTTATTTTTGGTTCTTTTGGCGGGGGCAATGTTTGTGGCTTGGCCAGTATCGGGACGCAGGAAGGAACCTTCTAGCTAATTCTCGCCACAGTGAAAGTACAATTTTAAATCCTCTCAAAACCTGTAGGTTTTCATGTACTTAAGGACTAATCCTGGCATTCGTTGACATAATTTTCCTTGACCTTGAAATATTCATCGTATTAGAAGGTTAATAATAATAAAGGTAGGTAGTACTTATTGGTTTAGAGCCATTTAGGTGCATTTTGGTTAAATAAAGATGGCCTACAACCTTCAGTTGATATTGTAGTAAGGAAGAAACGTTCCGTGCCGCGAAAAACTCCTAACCCGATCGACATACATGTTGGCAGTCGCGTGCGGATGCGTCGCATGCTCATCAGCATGAGCCAGGAAAAATTGGGCGATCAGCTGGGGCTCACTTTTCAGCAGGTACAAAAATATGAAAAGGGGGCCAACCGGATTGGAGCGAGCCGCCTGTACCAGATTTCACAAACACTCGGCGTGCCCGTTGACTATTTTTTTGAAGGGCTTCAGCTCGAAGAAGATGGCCCTCAACAAGGCTTTTCCGAAGGAAGTGCGGGAAGCTTTGATCTCAACATGCTGTCAACATCTGAGGGCATCCAGCTAAATAGTGCATTCTTCTCCATTCAGGACGTGGAAGTGCGCAAACGGTTGCTGGACCTCATCAAATCTTTAGCCAAATCCGCCGCGTCATAGGGCACCTTAGTTTTGCCAAGAGCTGTTTGCCCCCTCAAAATGACAGGGGTTGCTTGACCCTCCTCAAATAACTTGTCAAAACACGAGCGCATAAAATGAATGCGCACCTCCAAGATGATTGGACGGCAAGCGCAAAAAAAGGGAGATGTTGGACGTGACTCGATCTAATTATCTGTTCACGAGTGAATCTGTTTCGGAAGGCCATCCTGACAAAGTCTGCGATCGTATCTCCGACGCTGTGGTGGATCTCTATCTTGCCGCAGATCCCTTTTCCCGTGTTGCCTGTGAAACGCTGACCACGACCAACCGCATTGTTCTTGCGGGGGAAGTGAGGGGTCCCGCTTCCATTACC
>CAZFHW010000052.1:0-17113 GCA_964518885.1 uncultured Parvibaculum sp.
CTGCTTCGCCGCGACCGCAAAAGCCCAGATCTTCCAGGCCAAAGAGAGGCAAATGGGCGAACGCGTCATAGATCATCAGATGGTCAACGTCGTCGGGGGTGACGCCTGCTTCTGCAAAGGCCTGTTTGCCCGATACCCGAAAAGCTTTGGAAGATGTGAAATCCTCCATCTGGCTGATCATGGGGGTTTCGACACTTTCGCCCGTTCCCAGAATATAGACAGGCTTCTGTGGCATATCTTTCGCCCGTTCTGCGCTGGTGAGAATGAGAGCCCCGCCGCCGTCGGTTACCAGGCAGCACATGAGTAGGCGGAACGGATAGGCAATCATGCGGCTCGAGAGCACGTCATCGACGGTGATTGGGTCTCGGAAGCTCGCGCGCGGGTTTTTTGCGGCCCATTCCCGTTGGACCACAGCGACCATGGCGAGTTGTTCTTCAGAGACACCCAGGTCTTTCATGTAGCGAAGCACGGGGATCGTAAACATGGTGGGTGGGCTGGTGACGCCGAAGGGAACTTCAAACTGGCCTTGCAGGCTTTGTGGGCTGCGGGAGAAACGCCGAGCGCCGATCCGGCTTTTGCCAGATTCTGCGTGGGTGATGAGAACTGTCGAACACAATCCCTCGTTGATGGCGGCAGCCGCATGGCGGACGTGCAACATGAATGAGCAGCCCCCCACACTTGTGCCATCGACCCATTTGGGGGTGATGCCAAGGTAGTGGGCGGTTTCGGTTGGGCTTTCCCCTGCCGTTGCAACGCCATCAATGTCTGACGGCTTGAGGCCCGCGTCGGCCAGGGCATTGAGAGCGGCGTCCGCGTGTAGAGCGATTTGCGACATGTCGGGAATTTTGCCGAGCTGCGTTGTCTCTGCGGCACCAACAATTGCGACTGATTTCTGTTTCATGGTTTCACGCTCCTGCCGGTTTGAATTTTGGCAGACTGATGCTGTCCGATATTTTTTCAAACGTGACGTCGAGCTCCATATCCAGGACGAGGGCGTCTGGTGTCTGTGGGCAGTCGACGATGTTAGTCATCATGCGAGGGCCTTCGGCGAGTTCAACAACAGCAATTGAATGCGGCTGATCTCCCATGTCAGGGCGTGGGCGGTGGTTGATGACGTAAGAATAGAGTTTTGCTTTGCCGCTCGCGGTGTAGACGCTGACATCGCGCGACCCGCAAGAGGGGCAGAAAGCGCGAGGTGGAAAATAACTTTTCGCACAGGTATCGCATTTTTGAAGTTTCAGTTCACCCGCCTGACAACCGTCCCAGAAGTGCTGGGTTTCTGGTGTCGGTTCGGGTAACGGGCGCTTGTATTCTGCCATTGATCTTGGTCTCCGGTTTGCATTTTGCGGGAGCATACCGGGCGGATTTGGTTTGGCAAAATGTGCGTGCTGACGCGACGTCGTATTGGGATCGCCGCATTAGCGATTTGTCTCAGTCTTCGCGGAAGAAGGCGAAGCTGGAAACAGGCTCGCGTTCGGCGACAAGCGCATTTACGGGGGCTGTCTTGTCTGCATAGCCAAGTGACATGCCGCAGACGACATATTCGTTGTCAGGGATTTCCAGCACGTCTTTTGTCACTCGCCAGAACTGATTCCAGGCTCCCTGGGCGCAGGTGTCGAGGCCGCGCGCGGTTGCGCTCAACATGAGGCTTTGGATGAAGATACCAATGTCGAGCCAACTGGTTCTGTCCAGGTCCTTGTCGATGGTGAAAATGAGCCCGACAGGAGCGTCAAAGAACTTGTAGTTGCGGCCCCACTGGTTCCAGTTCGCCTGTTTATCGCCCTTGGGAATTTCGAGCAGCGTGTACATTTCCTTGCCCAGTGTGCGCATGCGCGAGAGGTAAGGCTCGACCCGTTTGCTGACGGTGGGCCATTCCTTGCCACCGTCTTCCGGGTTTTTCTCGCGATAGGCGAGGAGCTCACAGGTCAGCCGTTCGCGAGCCGGTCCCATGGCGACATAGACCTTCCAGGGTTGCACATTGGTGCCGGAAGGGGAGCGGGCAGCGCGTTCAAGTATTTCTTCGACCAGATCCCTTGAGACCGGGTCGGATTTGAAAACGCGCGCTGAGCTTCGGCTATCAAGTGCTGTGTCGAGATCCATGGATGCCTCCCAAATTTCAATGGGGAGGACATAGCACGTGCTGCCCTTGGCGGGAATACTCCGATTGTCAGGTAGGCGTCCAGGCTCCATGAAAGCTGACGGGGAGATGATGGGTGAGCCGTGCCTTGGCAATTGGGCCTGCTTCGACGGCACTTGCGTTGAAGATGGCAAAAAAGCTTGTGCCGCTCTGGCCTTCGAGAACCTGTGTGATGAGCCATCCCTCACCGGGTTGGATGGGGTCAGGTGCGAAGACGGGTTCACCCACATAGTGGGTGTCCCCAAAGTCAAAACGGGAGACGGTGCCGTTTTCCATATCAATGGCGGCGAGGCCTGAATGAAAAATGCTCTCCCCGTCGCCCATGCTTGTGTAGACCATGCGATGATGATGGCAGGCCTCAGCCGGGTTGATGGCGGGAAATTCAAAACCGCCACGGGCCACAATTTCTTCTCGCAATGTGTCTGTCTCCAGATTGATCACATAGCGGCGCATCAGGCCGGGTGCACCGCTGTCGCCGCGGCGCCCATTCATGATGGTGCTGAAGGCGGGGTCGGGTCCGATGAAATGATCTGGGTCTTTATAACCAATAAAGTCGGCGATGATCGTGTTCCTGACTTCGTACGCATTCGCGGCATGCCACATCCAGGACGCAGGTGCTTCGATGAAGCGGGCGGCTGAGCCGTCTTTTGGAATGATGGCGAGGAGGTTACCCTCGTTCGGTTGCCACTGGAGACTGTCGGTAAAACTTGAGAGACCGGAAAGAAATGGTACGAGGTTCAGCTGTGCGGGATGCAGGTTCACCAGCAGATAGTTTTCGGTCGCAAAGAAATCGTGGGTGTAAACCTGACGTGGGGCTTTGACCGGCGGGAGCGTTGTGATGCGACCATCTTTGTGATGGATCGCTGCGTGCATCGTCATGCTGGACCCATACTCGCTGGCCATGACGATCCAGTCGCCGGTTTTCGCATCCAGCTTGGTGTGTGCTTTGGTGGCTGCCGTAGGGCTCATGCCCGAGAGGATGGGTGATTTTGTTTCCAGTGTTATGGGGTCAAGTTCGTAAATTGGGCTCACTTCGTCGAGAGCAAAAAGCCGACCGTTGATCTGATAGGCGGTGACGCCCGCCTGGGTCTTGAAATTGCTGCCGCCCATATTGTTGAAGAAACCTCCGGGCGCCCGGGTGGTCCAGGTCGCATAAGTAAACCGACCGACGTCTTCCTCTTCCAGATATTTTTCGGTGCGCACAAACCTGGATTGATGAATGGCCTCGCCGTCCTGAATAACGAGCCGCTGCACGAGACCATCTCCGTCCAGCACATTGGTTTTGCGAACGCCGTCGCGTTCAAAAAGCCCCGGCCCATTTCTGAACAGGGTGCCGTTGAGGCGCTGGGGGAGGGTGCCTTCAACCTGGAGAAGCGTTGGGGCGGTTTCCTGGACGGAGGTGCCTGCAAGGCTCAACCAGTCACCGGTGGGCTGCACTGCTGCGCGTGCGATCTGCGGTGTGCCTGTCGTGGCGGCGAGCGTGGCGATAAGGGTTGCGCTCCCTGCCTGTTTCAGAAATTGGCGGCGATCTTCAAACATGGCAGTTTTCCTCTGTTTTTAGGACTTCGCGGTGGCGTTCTGCGCGAACTTTTAATCTTAACGATGTTAAGATAAGATCTAACTTGACATTGTCAAGATGCGTGGCAAAAAGAGAGAATGGCAAAGAGAAAATCAACCAAACCGGCTGGGTCTAACCGCTATCACCACGGTGATCTGCGGTCTGCGCTGATTGAGGCTGCGACAAGCATCGTCGAAAAAGACGGCGTTATGGCGCTGTCGTTGCGCGGCGTTGCCCGAGAGGCGGGGGTGTCTCAAACGGCGCCCTATCATCATTTTGCCGATAAACAGGCGCTTCTGGCCGCCGTGGCTGAAACAGGGTTTCTCGACCTTACGACAGCGATGTCAGATGAAAGTGGTGGGGTGGACGATAGCGGGGACCTGATGGTGGCGCTTGGTCAGGCTTATGTCGCTTTTGCCACCCAGAACCCTGGGCGGTTCAGGCTGATGTTTGGCCCGTTGATCGGGGACAAGTTGAGCCACCCTGATTTACTGGACGGGTCGGCCAAGAGCTTTGATATGATCCGTGCCGCAGTCATCGCGCGTCGAAAATCGATCGGTGCGGTTACGAGCAATGATGAGGCGGATACGATGGCTGCGTGGTCTTTGGTGCACGGGCTTGCGACGTTGCTTATTGAATCCGGTTTTAGTGCCGAGACTATGGGAGCCAGTACACAGATGGAGCTTGTCGGTCAGGTGACCGGAGCTCTGGTGAACGGATTAGGTAGGGGGTAGAGGCGGTGTATTCATCCAATGGGAAGTTGCGCGATGACCGCGCCTTTATGGTTGACCAGAAGTTGGTTCGTTTGCTTGGTGGGCGGCCGTGGGTTGCCGCCGTCTTCGTTGCGGCAGGACTGTTTGCCAGTTTCTGGGCGCTAGCAGAACTAACCGGCATTTACGAATTTTTCCGGGTTGAGAGTTTCGAGGGCATTGAGCGCACTTTTGGTATGGACCCCTATACCTGGGCGGCACTGGTAACGTCGTTGCTGACGGGCTTTGCTGTCAGCGCGTCTTCATTTTCACTGGTGCATGATGAGGGGGACATCAGAGAAGCGGCTCCGGCTCTTGGATACGAACCTGATGACCTGATTGAACAGTGGGTTGTGTTCCAACGCGCGCGATTGACTCGAGCGCGGATCGCAGCCTGCCTCTTCTATTTGGTTGGGCTTGGCGTGGTTATGAACAATATCCCGGGGACACAAGATCTACTGCAACTTCATGACCCGGCGCAGTACCCTTGGTATCAACAGGTGCCGGCAGCCTGGTTTCTCCTGGTGGTGCCGTTCAATTTTTCGATAATTGGCAAGAGTGCGTATTTTACTGTTGCGGAGGGCGTTTTTTTTGGGCAGCTGCGAGAGCGTGGATTGAGCATTGATCTCTTTCAACCAGAGAGACTGAGGCCTTTTAACCGCTTGGCTCTTCGTGGATCGTTTTTGTGGATTGTCGGCACGAGTATCGGACTTCTGTTTTTCCTGAATTCTGCAATCAAGCCGGAAAGCCTGGGTCCGTTTCTGGTTGCCATCATGCTTGTTGCCTTCGCCACTCTTATGATTCCCCTTTACGGGATTCATCTCAAGATTGCTTCGGCGAAGAGAGCAGAACTTCGGATCGTTCGGGATATTATTGTTGAGTTGAAGGACCAGCTTATCGGCCCTCGCAAAGTGAGTGGCGAGGACGCGCAGCGGCTCATTGGCGCGATCGCATATGAAGCGCGGCTGGAGAAAATGTCCGAGTGGTCAATTGACCTTCCCACGATGGGCAAGTTTTCGTTCTACCTCGTCATCCCGGTCTTTTCGTGGGTTGGAGGTGCTTTGGTCGAGCGCGTGGTTGACGCGTTCCTCTGATGATATTGCCGCTCAAAGACCCAGCACGGCCTTCGCCATGATGTTGCGCTGAATTTCGTTTGAACCTGCGTAGATTGGGCCGGCTCGATCGTTCAGATATTTCGGCATAACGGTCACGCCGTGGTCCGGGCCGATGGCGTGTTCGTTGGCACTTGTTTTGGGGCCGTTGAGAACGGGTCCACCAGGGCTTGTCATGTGGGGTTGGAAGGGGGCGATGTAGGAGCCAAGAGCCTCGACCCCAAGTTCGGTTAAATGGTTGCTCATTTCGGTTGCCTGGGTTTTCAACATTGAACTTGCAGCCCCCGGTGCGCCGCCATTGGCAAGCTCAGACAGGACGCGGTGTTCTGTGAATTCGATATTGGTGATGGCAATAGCTGCAGCAGCAAGCTTGGCTGCAAAGCCCCTGTTTTCGATGAGTGGTCTCGCATTGCCTCCCTGTTCGGCCCGTGCCATGGCATATACTCTATCGAGGTGACCTTTTAACCTTGGTGCATAGGCGTTGCCGCGCTCAAAAAGGAGCAGGTATTTTGCCACCGTCCAGCCTTCACCGATTTTGCCGACGACATTCTTTTTCGGCACGCGCACATCCTCAAAGAAGATCTGATTTTGAATGTGCTCTCCGGTCAGCATGATGATGGGATCGACGGTGATGCCCGGCGTGTCCATCTCCATCAGAAGAAACGTTATGCCTTTTTGCGGTATGTCTGAATTGTCTGTGCGTACCAGACAGAAAATCCAGTTTGCGTGCTGCGCATGGGTCGTCCAGATTTTGGTGCCATTGCAGATGAAGTCGTCACCGTCTTCAACTGCGCTCATTTGCAGGCTGGCGAGGTCGGAGCCTGAGCCCGGCTCGGAATAGCCCTGGCACCACCAGTCTTCGCCCGACAGGATGCGCGGCAGGAAGGTGGCTTTTTGCTCCGGCGTGCCGTGTCCGATCAAAACGGGGCCGCACATGCCGACCCCCATGGGAGAAAGGCTTGGTGTTTGGGCTGCCGCGCATTCGCTCTGCCAGATATAGCGTTGAACAATATCCCAACCGGTGCCGCCATGCTCAACCGGCCAGCCGGGTGCCACCCAGCCTTTGGCATGGAGTTTTTTGTGCCACTTAAGGGTGGTCTCATAGTCCGAATAAACGCTGGTCATGCCAGCCCCTGCTTTGCGCAGGTCGTCGGTCATAGCGTCGGCAAGAAAGCTGCGGACTTCCTCGCGAAACGTTTGATGTTTGGTGTTGAACCCGAGTTCCATGGAACCCTCCCCATTGGCGAATATTTTGATGCGGGGAGACTAGGGGAGCGGTCCCCCAAGTCAAATCACGCCCGGCGTGTTGGCTTACCTGCTTCAATGCCGTCTTGGCGCTGCGTTAAGCAATGATGGGGGGGGTGTCATTGTTTTTTGGGCTGTTTTGGTCCCGGGCCATTGGCGTTTTGCCCAAAACCTCCTAAATGAAGGCCTGCGCGCCCCCACTGTGTCGTTTTTCGGGGCGCTTTTTCCTTTTTGGGCTGAACCATGGCCGACCAAATTCAGAATGAAGATGCGGGTGATGATGAAGATCTCCCAGGTCTGACCGCGACCACACCGGAAGAGCGTAAGCGCGCTTTCGGCATTCTTTTTGTCTGTCTGCTCTCCTTGGGCATGGGGCAATCGCTTTTCTTCGCGGTGTTGCCGCCCATTGCGCGCGAACTCGGGATGACCGAATTCGAGACCACAATGATCTTTTCGTTGTCAGCCTTTCTCTGGATACTGACCAGCGCCTTTTGGGGAAGCCGGTCTGATCTGGTTGGCCGCAAACCCATCATGCTGATGGGGCTGATCGGGTTTGGCGTCTCAACCGTTGGTTTTGCAGCTGTCGTTATGGTCGGGATGTGGGGCTGGGTGTCACTTGGTCTGATGTTCCCATTGCTTATCAGCGTGCGTGCAATATTTGGCATTTTTGGGTCGGGCACGATGCCAGCCGCTCAGGCTTATGTTGCGGACCGCACGACGCGTAAAGAGCGCGCTTCGGGTGTGGCTTCCATCGGAGCCGCTTTTGGCATGGGGACCGTTGTCGGGCCGGGCTTTGCGGCCGCCCTCGCCACCCTCCATATCCTGGCGCCGTTTTTTGCGGTTTCGGTGCTGGCCTTTGGGGGTGCCTTTTTTATCTGGCTTTTGTTGCCGGAACGCACAACACCGCGCCAAAAGCTCGCGGAGAGGCAGAAGCAACGTCAACGCCTGAAAATCACGGACCCTCGCGTGTTGCCCTGGCTGACGCTCGGCGTGGTGTTGTCCTTTGGTCAGTCGATAACCATGCAGCTTATTTCATTCTACTTTATGAGCACCTTTCAGGTGGAAGGCGACGAGGCAATCCAGCTTGTCAGCGTTGGCCTGATGGCCATGGCCATGGCGACGCTTTTTGCCCAGATGGTGTTGATCCAGCGCTTTGACCTCTCGGTTCAGTTTCTATTGCGGGTCGGCGCAATGGTGATGATTGTTTCATTCGCTTTGCTGATTGTTGCGAACTCCTACGGTCTGTTTGTCTCCGCGCTTGCGCTTGCAGGGGTGGGCTTTGGCATGCTTCGACCGGGTCTGATGGCCGGGGCCTCGTTGTCGGTTTCGCCGCGAGATCAAGGGGCGATTGCAGGGCTTATCGGATCGACTGCGGCGACGGGACACATTCTCAACCCGTTTATCGCGATCCCGCTATACTACTATGTGGCACCGCAAGCGCCTTTCATCCTAGCCATGGGCTTGATGATCGTGATTTTGCTGATGGCGCTTTTCCATCCGGTGGTGAAAAGCATTCAGGCCAATGTCGAGGAGGATGAAGACGCTGAACTTCATCCTCATTGAGCAGCGATGGTGCTTTCGGATTTCCTGGATAAGGCGCCGCTTGCTTCCCAGTCAGCCATTATTGTTCTCACCGATGCGACAAAACCCACAGGCTGATCGAGCATGATGTGATGTTGTGCGTGGGGGATGGTGAAAATCGGGGCCTCTGGTCTTAGGGTGCGCATGTAGCGCAAGTTGACCGGGTCATGGTCTTTAGACAGGTCGCCATACATGACACCAACCTTGCAGGCCAGTGAGCGGAACATGTCGGCATGCCCCTTGGCCCCCATTTTCAGTCCTTGAAAGGCGAACGGGTCGAACTTCCAGGTCCAGCCTGCTTCCTTCGACGAGGGGCGCCCGGGATTGTCGCCGATCTGCACTTCGCGCAGAGAGTGGCGGCCAATGTAATCCGTGATGAATTTGTTGGCGCATTCCTGCAAAGGGGCCAGCCGGAAGCGGCCAAGAGCTGTTTCAAAATCCGGGTAGACGCGGGTGGCGCGTCTCGGGGCGTCGTCCATAAACCACTCGTTGGAGGTTTCGGGAGGGCGCACGTTGAAGTCAGCCAGAATAACTCCGCCGAGCTCCGCGCCGTAGAGGGCGCCGGTAATCAGCGTCACAAAGCCGCCAAAGCTATGACCGACAATGACGGGGCGGGGGCCGAGCCCCGCGTCAAAGGCAACCGTATGGATGGCGTTTGCGTAGGCCTCGCGGGTGTAGCTTTCGCGCCAGTCGCTGTCCCCCATGCCCGGCAGGTCAATGGCGGCCACGTTGTAACGGTCGCTCAGCAGTGGGGCGATGAAGTCGAACCAGCGGGCATGTGCGCCGTTGCCATGCACCAGCAGCAGGCCTGGCCTGGTGTCAGGCTCGGCTTTGTCGCGAGCGGGCCACTTCAGATAATGGATTTTTGTTCCCTCGGACGTCACCCAGCATTTCTCCGGTGTGTGGGCGAGGGCTTCCTTGAACCAGCGGGGTTCGTGGGTGATAAAATCGTCCATCGGCAATGGCGGTACGTCCGGGCCTTGATTCTCGTATTCTTCTTCGCTCATAACCGACCTCATTCATGATCCGGCGCAAGAATGGCGCTGGCGTCATCTTTTTTTGGGGGCCTACCCCTATGGCGTTCGACCCGGCTTGTAAAGCGACAGGGCCTTTGAGATGTTTTCCACGAATTAGTGGCTGGCGGAGTTGACAGGAGGCGCCCCGCGTCCTAATTTCCGCGCGGAATTCAGACACTTACCGGGCTAGAGACCGGGGCCGTAAGGCACCCGACCATTCCGTCCGAGCCTTTAGGGTGACACGCATGAAAGTTCGTAACTCGTTGAAATCGCTTCGCGATCGGCACAGGGATAACCGTATTGTCCGCCGTCGGGGCCGTGTTTTTATAATTAATAAGACCAATCGCCGATTCAAGGCGCGCCAGGGCTGAGTATTGCTCTGTTTTGCTTTTAGCTCTCCTTTTGTATTGGAGGGCGGAGTACCCTTAAGAGGCCGTTCCTTCGGGATACGGCCTTTTTCTTTGCCCGATTGCCTGGAGGCGTGCGTCTGATGGCTGAAATTGATGCAATCCTCTTTGATATTGGCAATGTGTTGATCGAGTGGGATCCACGGCATCTCTACCGCAAACTTTTGCCCGATGAAGCGGAGAGGGAGCGGTTTCTGTCGGAGATCTGCACGCCTGAATGGCATTTTGCCCACGATCAGGGGGTTTCGTTTGAGCAGAATGCGGCAACACTCAAGCTCAAGCACGCGGAACATGCCGATCTCATTGATCAATGGGGCGCTCGCTATATGGAGATGGTCCCCGGCGAGGTTGCCGGTATGGCTGATCTGCTTGGCGCCCTGGCAAATACTGACCTTGGTCTGCACGGGCTGACCAATATGCCATCGACCATTCTTCCCAAATGTAAGGCGCAGTTCTCCCTGTTGAACCATTTGCAGACGGTGGTTGTGTCGGGGGATGAACGGGTCTGTAAGCCGGATCAGGCCATTTATAAGCTGGCGCTGACCCGGATGGGGACAGACCCGTCCCGGACGCTTTTTGTAGACGACACATTTTCCAATACGCAGGCCGCTGAGCAGCTTGGCTTTCACACACATTGGTTTAAACGTGCTGAGGGGCTGAAGGCCCATCTGGGTGAATTGGGTGTCACCTGGGCATGATGTGGACGGTATGAAGGGGAATATTTGATGCGTCGCGCCGTCATTTTCGACATGGGGAACGTGCTAATCGACTGGAACCCGGACCGGGTCTATGCAGCACATATTGCCGATGAACAGGAGCGTGCCCTGTTTTTTGCGGGAATGTTCCGGCGGATGCATTGGGCGGTACATGATTCTGACCTGTCGTTTTCCGACGCCCTTGCCTCCCTAAAGCTGGCCGAGCCCGATTCGCTGCCGCTCATCGAACAGTTTGAACATGGGTGGCATGCGTTTTTGAACGGGCCGCTCGAAGGGACTGTTCGTTTGTTGGATGCTTTGGTGGCACGTGGTGTGCCGCTTTATGGGCTTACCAACTGGCCACATCAGACCTGGCCACCGCAGCCGGTTTCATCGAATTCGCCTAAAGGGGCGTCGCACGAATATGGGTTTCTGCGCCACTTCAAAGATATTGTTGTGTCTGGGCAGGTGAAGATGCACAAACCTGACGAAGATATTTATACGTATGCGCTGGAGCGTTTTGGTCTGGCACCAGACGAGGCGGTGTTTGTTGATGATCTGCAGGAAAATGTCGACACTGCGAACCGTCTCGGGTTGCACGGCATTTGTTTTACCCATGCGGATGCATTGAAGGATGAATTGCAGGCGCTTGGCCTGCTCGACGGATGAGGGGCCTGACAGTGCGACAGGCCTGCCATTGAATAGGGAATGTAGAAATGATCGGTCGATTTATGATCTATGGCGCGTCCGGGTACACCGGCAAGCTGTTGATGCGGGCTGCGCGCGAAGAGGGGTTGAACCCGATCATCGCTGGACGGAGTGAGGCCAAGCTAAAGAGCCTAGCTAACCAGTATGGGTTCGATTCTCGGGCGTTTGACCTGTCTGACCGGGAAGCAATGGATGCAGCTCTTGGCGAGGTTGATCTGGTGCTTCACGTGGCTGGACCGTTCTCCGCGACCTCGAAGCTGATGGTCGAGGGCTGTCTGCGCACCGGCACGCACTATTTGGATATTACCGGCGAGATCGGTGTCTTTGAGGACTGCGCCAGAAAGGATGAAGCGGCTAAGGCCGCAAACATCATGATTATGCCCGGTGTTGGTTTTGATGTGGTGCCGAGCGATTGCCTGGCAGCTCATATGAAGCGACGTATGCCAGATGCGACCGAACTTGTGCTGGGAATTTCCGGATTTGGGGCGCCCTCGCGCGGCACGTCAAAAACCATGATCGAGAGCATCAGCGCTGGCACACGCGTGCGTCGCAATGGCAAGATCGTCTCGCTTGGCAAGCCTCCTCAGCGAGACATGGATTTTGGGTCGGGGATCAAGAATGCCATCGCTATCGGATGGGGCGATGTGTCCACCGCCTATCACTCGACGGGTATTGGCAACATTACCGTCTATTTCGAGGACAGCCCCCAGCTCTCCCAAATGGCAGGCATGGGCGGTCTTACACGGTTTTTCCTTGGTCTGGGGTTCATGCAAAAGCAGCTCAAATCCAAGGTGGACGCCGGGCCAGAGGGTCCAACTGAACAGGAACGGGCAAGTGGGCACACCGTCCTTATAGCTGAGGTGACGAATGAGGCGGGGGACAAGATGGTCTCACGGCTCCGAACACCAGAGGGCTATACGCTGACTTATTTGACGGGTCTTGATATCGCCAAGCGCGTCATGGCCGGAGAGGCAAAAACTGGCTTCCAGACGCCCTCTTCGGTCTTTGGTGCGGACTACATCACCTCCATTGAGGGATGTGTTCGAGAAGACCTGAATAGCTAAACATCGCAGAAGTTTGATCTCAGGGACTTTGCGAATTGCCCAGAACTGCCTATCTTTGTGCGCATGGACCTGCGTGCTCAAAAACTGGCCTGCCTCTCTCTCGGCCTCCTCTTGATGACACCCCCTCTTTCTGCGGTTGCGCAGGGGGGGGATCTTGCGGTTGAGCCGGGCGACGAGCCCTCAAGTCCTTCTTTGATTGAAAGCGGCATTGCAGGAGAACTCAACGTTCTGTTCGAGCAGCTTTCTCATGCCCGTACGCCAGACGATGCCAAGATTGTGGAGGACGCGATCTGGGTTCGTTGGAACCAGTCGGGAAGTATTAGCGTTGATCTGCTGCTTAGCCGCGGTGTAGACGCGCTCGCTACGGGCGACTACGAGCGCTCTCTGAGTTTCCTCGATGAGGTGGTCGATCTGGCACCTGGCTACCCTGAGGGATGGAACAAGCGGGCGACTGTCCACTTTCTGCGTGAAGACTATGAGAGTGCGATCAATGACATTGAGACAACTCTGGCGCTGGAGCCTCGACACTTCGGGGCGATTGGCGGGTTGGCGCTGATGCTTGAAGACCTGGGTGACAAAAAAGGGGCGCTGGATGCTTACCGTCGTGTCCTTATGGTTTATCCATGGCTGGACGGCGCGGTGGAGGCCGAAAGTCGACTGACCGTCGAAGTTGAAGGCCGGGGCATATAACGCTTCATTCGGCCAGTTGCATTACAGAGGTGTTCATCAATTGATCTGGATTGTCTTTCCGATTGTTCTCGGCATTGGTCTTGTCGGACTGTGGATATTCTCGCTGCTGACCGTCAGAAAGACGGAGCGCCGGTTTGCGCGACATGGCAAGCTTGTTCGCTCTCACGGAATTTCAATCCACTATGTGGATGTCGGGCCAACCGAGGCTGAGGGAGCGGATCTTGCCCCGGTTGTTCTCATTCATGGGGCCAGCGGTAATCTGCGCGACTTTGAAGCCAGCATCTTGCCCGAACTTGCCCGTAACCATCGCGTCATTGCCTTCGATCGACCCGGTCATGGGTGGAGTGAACGCCCAGAGGTCCACGATATTGATGAGCCTGCCAGGCAAGCTGTTGTGCTGCATGATGCTTTGCGCGCGCTTGGGGTGGAGCGACCCGTCATTCTAGGTCATTCCTGGGGAGGTGCTGTGGCGACCTCCTATGGGCTTCAGTTCGGCGAGGAGATGTCCGGATTGGTGATCATGTCGGGGGCGACGCACCCTTGGAAAGGTTCAACCGCCTGGTATCACCGGGTGCTGGCCAGACCCGTTCTTGGTCCGCTGTTTCTCTGGCTTATTGTCATTCCGTTCGGCCGGTTTCTTGCCGACGCTGGCGTGGCATCGAACTTCGCGCCTGACCCGGCGCCTGATGGGTATGCGGAGGCAATCGGGTTATCGCTTCTCTTCCGGCCAAAACATTTCCGTCACAACAGCACGGATACGCGAAAGCTGCGTTCCCATCTGGCAGATCAATCGCAACGCTATGACGAGATTTCGCTCCCGACGATTATTATCACCGGAACGCGCGATCAGACAGTGTTGGCCAAGCTGCATTCCTATGCGCTGCATGAGCAGATCACGGGGTCTGAGCTGGTCAAGTTGCAAGGCGTGGGGCACATGCCCCATCACGTCAGGCCTGATGTTGTGATCGAGGCGGTTACACGCCTCGCAGCTGGTGGTGCGCCGAAGCCGGGGATCCATGTGTATCCCCCAGAGACAGACGCTCAACGAGAAGCGCTTTCATAGCCTGTCCTCGTCGTACTCATCCGCCTAGCTTGTTGGCGTATCCATCCCGACATAGCTGACGCGCAGCATGTTGGTGGCGCCAGGGGTGCCAAGGGGGACACCGGCGGTAATGATGATGCGTTGGCCTGGTTGGGCGAAGCCTTCCTGAAAAGCGATTTTGTTGGCACGGTCAACCATGTCGTCCAGATCCCGGGCATCTTCGGTCAGCACACAATGCACTCCCCAAACCAGGGTGAGACGGCGGGCGGTTTCCTCGATGGGCGTGAGGACGATGATGGGCAGTTGCGGGCGCTCGCGGGCGGCGCGCAGGCCGGTTGATCCTGAATTTGTCCAGCACACAATCGCTGCCGCATTGAGTGTGTCGGCGATGGTGCGGGCGGCGGCAGACAGAGCATCTGCGCCGGTGGCCTCAGGTTCTGTTTGTTGAGCATAGATGATGCCAGGATAGGTGGGGTCTTGCTCCACTTGGGCTGCAATCCGGTTCATCATTTCAACCGCTTCGGCGGGAAAATCACCAGAGGCTGACTCTGCTGACAGCATCACCGCGTCCGCACCCTCGAAAACAGCCGTCGCCACGTCAGATACTTCCGCGCGGGTCGGCATGGGAGAGGTAATCATCGACTCCAGCATTTGTGTGGCGACAACAACCGGCTTGCCTGCGCGCCGACAGATGCGGATGATTTGTTTTTGCCATCCAGGTACTTGTTCGATGGGGAGTTCAACCCCGAGGTCTCCCCGGGCAACTATCAGACCATCGGCAATGTCTGCGATTTCCTGCAGATGGGTGAGGGCGAGAGGCTTCTCAATTTTGGCCATGATCGCTGCCCGCCCGCGCGCAATCTTGCGCACCTCGGCGACGTCCTCAGGGCGCTGGATGAACGACAGGGCAAGCCAATCAACGCCCAATTCGAGAGCAAGTTCCGCATCACGCCGGTCTTTTTCCGTGAGCGCGGTCAAGGGCAATAATGTGTCGGGAAGATTGACGCCCTTTCTGTTCGATAAGGTACCGCCGGTCGTGATCTGGGTTACAGCATAGCGCTTGCTGACTTCTGTGACACGCAGCCGGATGCGGCCATCGTCGAGCAGCAGAAGAGAGCCTTCTTCAAGGGCTTCAAAAATTTCAGGATGGGGGACCGTTACGTGATCCTTGTCACCAAGTATTTCGTCCAGTTCCAGACGAAACGTGTCACCGGTTTTGAGGTCGACGCTGCCATCGGCAAATTTTCCGACACGCAATTTGGGTCCTTGGAGGTCGGCGAGAATACCGATGGGGCGTTCCAACTCCTTTTCAACCTTGCGGATGGTGGCGTGGACTTCGCGCAGACCGTCTGCGTCCAGGTGGCTCATGTTCAACCGAAAGACATCTGCTCCGGTTGCAAATAAGGTGCGGATCATCTCCGCAGAGCTTGATGCAGGCCCTAGGGTCGCAATGATCTTGACGTTCCGCCGCCGCATTTTCCCGCCGCTCCTGTTAGCCTTGTCGTTTTGCAAGGGTTTTCAAATCTGAGGCCTCCCCAGATCACATCTCGACTTCTTCTGCGCTTTCGCGCGGGGATGGTCAACTGGCACTCTGCCGGATGGTCATTCTTGTGGGTAGAGTAGGTGCCAGCTGTCAACGTCGTCTTAAAATGTGTTGAGCTGCAGCCAATCGGGGATCTACTCTGATATGAGGATCGCTCGGAAATCGTTCACATTGGTGAGCGTTGGGCCCGCTGTCACAAGATCGTCAAGCTTGCCAAAAAAAGTGCCCGCGTCATGCTGCTTCAGCGCCGTTTCAGGATCGAGGCCGAGAGCTGTGGCGCGTTGAAGTGTGCTGGGTGAGATGAATGCACCGGCGGGATCGTTCGCCCCACCTGTTCCGCCGTCAATGCCGTCCGTATCACAGGCCAGTGCGTAAATGTTGCGCTCGCCCTGGAGCTGCAAGGCAAGTGCCAGGGAAAATTCCTGATTGGGTCCGCCAGTTCCGGGAGATTTTCCCAAGGTAACGGTCGCTTCTCCGCCGGATAGGATGAGCCGCGGGACACCGGGGTTGGTGGGGGACTTCGCCATTCGGGCGTGGGAGATCGCGAGGGCTTGGGCATCACCCTCCAATTCATCCCCTATGATCGTCACGTCGCAGCCGGCCTCACGTGCCAGCGTGGCAGCTGCGGCAAGGGCCTGCGACCCTGATGCCACAATCGCAAACCGCTGCGCCTCAAAACAAGGGTCGGAGTTTTCTGGGGCGGGTAGGGCTGTTTCCAGGCAATGGATAAGGTTCTGAGTTGTTGTGACGCCGTAATGCTTGATCACCTTCAAGGCATCCTGTTGGGTCGTGGTGGTGGGGACGGTGGGCCCCGATCCAATGATGGCGGGATCATTACCTGCAACGTCGGAGATCGCCAGTGTCAACATGGGGGCTGGATAAATCGCTTCTGCCAACCGGCCCCCCTTGATGCGCGAGAGGTGGCTGCGGACGCAATTCACTTCAGCAATAGGTGCGCCGGAGGCCAGCAACTGGCGGGTTAGAGACTGTTTTTCCTCGATGCTGACCCCGCTTAGGGGAAGCGCCAGCAGAGCGGATGCACCCCCCGACAGCAACACGAGACCAAAATCGTCCGGGCCGAGGGAATTTGCGAGGGTGAGAAAGTCTGTGGCTGCTTGCGTGCCTGCGGCGTCAGGAAAGGGATGTCCGGCCTCGCAGACTTTCACATGCTGGGTTGGGCAGGTGTGGCCGTAGCGGGTTACAGCCATGCCTTCGATTTTGGTGTTGGGCCAGCGGGCCTCGTAAAATTCTTCGGCTGCTGCCGCCATGGAAGCGGCTGCTTTCCCCGCAGCGAGGATGACGAGGCGGCCCTTAGGGGGGGCTGGCAGGTACCGGGAAAGGCAGGTTGCCGGTTGGACAGCACGGACTGCCGCGTCAAAAAGGTGCAGTAAAAAACGTTTTGGATCGTCATGCAGGGCCATGCGGTCTAAATTTCCCAAACTGGTTTAAGGGAAGCTTTTTCATCAAAGCGTTGATTGGGTATAGTCCCGCTCATGTCTGATGTCCTCCCATACGAACTGGTCAATCCGACCGGTAATCCCGATCTTCTCATTCTATGCGATCATG
>CAZFHW010000053.1:0-5999 GCA_964518885.1 uncultured Parvibaculum sp.
GGTTGGGAGTCCGACGACCTGGGCGCGGCCCTTCTGACCTTTCGACGGTCCTGCGACCGCATTCTGGCGGCACCCGCGACCAGAGCATTGGACCCCAAAACCGGAGCGGACAGCCTTTATGGGCAAATCGCTGACTGGCAGCCCATTTGTGACCGCGCCCTGAGCGCAGAGGCGGCCCGGGATCCCAGGGGTTTTTTCGAAACCGGGTTCCAGCCGTTTTGGGTTGCAATGCCGTTGGGCGGGCACAGCGGCCTGATCACCGGATACTACGAGCCGGAAGTGCGCGCCAGTCTGCACCGCGGCGGCCCTTATCAAACGCCGCTTCTGGCCAAGCCGGCCGATCTGCTGCGCCTCAATCTGGGTGATTTTGATCCAAGCCTGCGGGGCGAGACCGTGCGCGGACGGATCGAGGGCGGCCGCTTTGTACCCTATCCGGACCGGGCCGCAATCAATCGGGGCGCGTTGAGTGCGGATCATCTGGCGGTCGCCTGGCTGGCCGATCCGGTGGATGCCTTCTTCGTGCACATCCAGGGCTCCGCCCGGCTCATGTTGCCGGATGGCGACGTGATGCGCGTGGGCTTTGCGGAGAAGAACGGACGGCCCTATACCGCGATCGGCAAAGTGCTGGTGGAGCGCGGCGCGCTGGCGCGCGAGGCGGTGACCATGCAGTCCATCCGGGATTGGCTCACCGCTAATCCAGACGAAATGGAGATTATTCTGGAGGCGAATCAATCTTACATTTTCTTTAACGCCGTCCCGATACGGGACAGGACGTTGGGACCCACCGGTGCGGGCGGTGTCGCCCTAACCTCCGGCCGCAGTCTTGCCGTCGACCGTCGTATCCATGGGCTGGGCGCGCCGGTCTGGGTGCAGGCTGATTTGGGGACCGGAACCGAGGGTCGTTTGATGGTGGCGCAGGACACCGGCTCTGCAATCCGGGGCGCGGTTCGCGGGGACTACTTTTGGGGCTCCGGGGCGCAGGCCGGGGCACGAGCCGGAGAAACCAAGGCACAGGGCCAGTTTTGGACCCTAATCCCCAAGGTTCTGGCTCAAAAATGGGTCGACAAGGGCGGTAACACCCGGTGAAGCAGAAGCCGTCAACGGGCTCCAATGCGGGGGAAAACAAGCGGTCCAGGCGCTTTGAGGCACGGTATGGCCGCGGGTATGATTTTGACCCCAAAAGAACCTTAACGGCCGAGGAGCAGGCACTTTGGCGGATCGTGACCGCCGACACCGATCCCCAGCATGGGTCGGAGCAAAACCCGGAGAAAACGATGGAAGAGCTCTTCCAAACGCCTGATAAAGTCGTTCCGGGTAAAAAACAAACCGCACAATTCATCAAGCCTGCGATGGTTGCTCGCCCTTCCCCTATAACCCGACCGACCGTGCCGCCCTTGGCCCCGTTGGACAATCGAACCTCCAAACGGCTGGTTCGCGGACAGTTAACGCCCCAGGCGCGGCTTGATCTGCATGGTATGACCCGCCATACGGCAGAACCCGCCCTGCTCCACTTCATCACCCGGGCTCGAACCCAGGGACACAAGCTCGTGCTGGTCATCACCGGCAAGGGCGCACCAGGCCACATGCTTCATAGTCGCGAGTTCCATGCTGACCCGGCCGGGCGCTCTGTTTTGCGGGATCTGGTGCCCGCCCTGTTGGCAGAGCCCCAGTTCCGCATCCACGTCACCGGGTTTCAGCCTGCCCACCCCAAGCATGGCGGTGGGGGGGCTCTCTATCTCTGGTTGAGGCGACAGAAATGACCCCTTTTGGCGAACGGCTCCGTGTTCTGAGGGAGAAAAAGGGGGAAAGCCTCTCAAATTTGGCACAAGCCGTGGGGGTGAGTGCTGCCTACCTCTCTGCTCTGGAGCATGGGCGGCGGGGCCGACCCGGCTTCCATCTAGTGCAGAAGATTATCGGTCACCTGGGCATTATCTGGGACGAGGCCGAAGAGCTGATGGAGCTCGCCCGCCTCTCCCACCCCAAAGTCACGGTGGACACCGGCGGTCTGGACCCGCGTGCGACCGAAATCGCCAATCGCCTGGCCCGGGACATCCGCCTTCTCGATAAATCAACCCTGGATCAGCTTCTCGCCCTGCTGCGAAATGAGTCCCCCGCGAATTAGTCGTTTCGGACCCGATCTGCTATCGGCGAATGAACGTGCTATCCGGAGAATTCCGAAGCACTCAAAAGCTGCCCGCCAACCTGTCCCAAATCGGGGCAGGCGGTCAATATTTCATCAACCGGAATGAGTCGAACGCAAACACGTGGCGGACAAAAGACTCGCGATCAGCGAATTTTCGTTCCGACTCCGCAACAGCCCCCGGTTTCGGTAACTTTTCAGAAACCATAACCCGGCGGCCAATCCAGTGTTCTGCCTCAGAGAATAAATTTCGAGAGGTCCGCGTTCTTTGCCAGTTCGCTCAATTGCTCCCGCACGAAGGCCCCATCAACGGTGAAGGTCTCCCCACCCCGGTCCGTGGCACTGAAACTGATATCATCCAGCACCCGTTCCATGACCGTGTGCAGCCGTCGCGCGCCGATATTTTCAACCGTGGCATTCACTTCCGCAGCAATATCGGCGAGTGCATCAATGCCGTCTTCCGTGACGATCAGGGTCACGTCCTCGGTCGCCAGCAGGGCTTTGTACTGTTTGATCAGGCTGGCCTCGGGCTCGGTCAGGATCCGCCGGAAATCGTCCCGCGTGAGGGCTTGAAGTTCCACACGAATGGGCAGGCGGCCCTGCAATTCCGGCAGCAGGTCGGAAGGCTTGGTGACGTGGAACGCGCCTGACGCAATGAAAAGAATATGGTCGGTTTTCACCGGCCCGTGCTTGGTGGACACTGTGGTGCCTTCGATAAGTGGCAACAGATCGCGCTGCACCCCTTCCCGGCTCACATCAGCGCCTTGGGCGTTTGACCGGGCACAGATTTTGTCGATCTCGTCCAGGAAGACAATGCCGCTGTTTTCCACCAGATCAATGGCGTCCGTGGTGAGCTGATCCTGATCCAGCAGCTTGTCGCTCTCCTCAGCAATCAGAACCGCGTAGCACTCTTTCACATTCATACGGCGGGTTTTGGTGCGCTCGCCCATCGCCTTGCCCAGCATGTCGTTCAGATTGATCATGCCCATTTGCGCGCCGGGCATGCCGGGAATTTCAAAGCTCGGCATGCCGCCGGACGCATCGGCGACCTGAATGTCGATTTCCTTATCGTCCATTTCCCCGTCGCGAAGCTTTTTGCGAAAACTCTCCCGGGTGGCCTTGCCGGCCTCCTGGCCCACAAGCGCCTCAAGCACGCGATCTTCCGCCGCCGAATGGGCCTTGGCCTCCACGGATTTGCGCTTGCTGGCGCGCACCAGGCCAATGGCAGCTTCCACAAGATCGCGGATGATCTGTTCCACGTCCCGGCCCACATAGCCGACTTCCGTAAACTTCGTCGCTTCCACTTTGATGAAAGGCGCCTGTGCCAGTTTCGCCAGCCGTCTTGAGATTTCGGTTTTGCCCACACCGGTTGGCCCGATCATCAAAATGTTTTTCGGCAACACTTCTTCGCGCAGATCATCGTCCAGCTGTTGCCGGCGCCAGCGATTGCGCAGCGCGATCGCGACCGCTCGCTTGGCGTCCGCCTGACCAACAATGTACCGGTCCAGTTCTGAAACAATTTCGCGCGGGGAAAAGGCAGTCATTTTACTCTTCTTTCAATAACCAGACAGCAAGACAGTTTTTGTTAAAGCACAGAAATTCTAGTCCGCAGGCGAGGGCCGAATACGCGTCGACAAGGCGGGCGGCAGGAGCGGGAGCAGGGCGTGCCGAAAGCGCGACCAGCCAACCCCGATGATCAGAACAATGGCACCCACCAGCAGCGGCGTTAGCGTGAGGCCTGCAAAGTCACCGCCGGAGGCGAGCAGGGTCTGCATCAAAGTGCCAAGGGCGGCGGCAAAATATCCAAGCCCTGAAACCAGCAGAGCGCGTCGGTCAATGAGCAGCGCCACAATCGCCACCACTCCCATCGTGCCGAGCACCATGGCGGCGCCCGCCGCACCGTCTGTCGCGCCTGCGCCAAACTGCTGTCCGATAAGCCCGTGAATAATTGCCGGCGCCGCCAGCAGATGAAGCCAGAAAGCATTGTCAGCATGCAGGGTCCGGCGTTCTGGATCGCGAAAGTCTTCGCGCATCGCAGCCGCAAAAACCACCAGTCCCAGAGCAAGTGTGAGCGCCCCAAAATGGGCGGCCACAAAACCAGGGGCCAACAGCTCAAGCACACTTAACGCGACGCCCACCAGCATGGCCGCACACAGAGCGAGCGCAAAGGGCAGGCGGAAGCGGACATAGAAGAGCAGGGCGGCAACAAACCCAGCCCCTACAAATGGCAGGCTGAGGGCGTCGTCGCTTGGCACGCCCCCAAGGTCGAGCGCCACAGCGCTTAAGAGCCCGCCCGACAGCGCGCCAAACAGCGTAACAGTGACCGCCAACACAATGCTGGGCAGCACCAGGCGTTGACGTGCGGTAAAATATTCAGCCAGCACCCAACCCGCAGCCACACCCAGGAGACCAAGTCCCGACGGCAGCAGTGGATAGAGACCCACCAGAAACAGAACCAGTCCCAGCGCGATCAGGATGTCGTGCAGGCCACGCACAAAGTGCACTTCCTCGGCATCGTTTCCGTCCGGAGAGAAGGACCGGGCGCTTAGAAAAGTATCAAGCGCGTCTGCTTGCGCAGCAGAAATGATTTCCGCGCCGACAGCCGCCTGCAAATCGTCCCGGTTAGACATCCAGCATTTCCACGGTGAGAGAATTGTTGGTGTAAACGCAAATGTCAGCCGCAATGCCCATGGCTTTGCGCGCGATGGCTTCTGCGTCCATGTCCATGTCCATCAGCGCCCGGGCGGCGGACAACGCGTAATTGCCGCCAGAGCCAATGCCGGTGACACCGTTTTCTGGTTCCAGAACATCGCCGGTGCCTGTCAGCACCAGGGTTATCTCTTTATCGGCGACAATCATCATGGCCTCGAGTTTGCGCAAATAACGATCCGTGCGCCAGTCCTTGGCAAGCTCCACGCAGGCCCGCATCAACTGCTCGGGATATTGTTCAAGTTTGGCTTCCAGCCGTTCAAACAGGGTGAAGGCATCCGCGGTCGCCCCAGCAAATCCGCCGATCACCAAGCCACCCGCCAGGGGCCGCACCTTGCGCGCGGTGCTTTTGATGACCGTGTCGCCCATGGAAACCTGTCCATCGCCAGCGACAACAACTTTGCCCCCTTTGCGCACGGAGAGAATGGTCGTGCCGTGCCAGACGGGTGCGGTGCTCATGGGGTCGGGGTCCTTGCCAGTATTAAGCCAAAACGAGGGGATAGATGTGGCGCTTGGCGCCCGCGCCGTCAAGCCGTCATGGCGGCCGACGCCAGGTCATTTTGTGTTATCCGCTAGGGTCAAAGACACCTGGATCGGCTCCAAGCGACCGCACCTGGGCCTCTAGCTCCTTGATCCGCTGCTCCAGCCGGTCAAAAGCCGGTTCCAGCACGTCGGGGCTGAAGCGGGGAATGATGTGCTGGGAGCAATTCGCGTCCCAGGCGGCAACTTTAAAGACAATGGTGCGTTCCAGCCGGGCCGTATAGTCGGGATGAGCGAGGGAGCGGGTGAGGGCAGGATCATCGCTCACCACCCGGGCTTCCCCCCAGATCTTAATCCGTCGCCGCGCCACATAATCGATGAGAAAGATAAAGGCGGTGGGGTTTTCAGCCAGATTGCCGAGCGTAATGTATTGCTGATTACCGGCAAAGTCAGCAAACGCTAGCTCCTGCTCATTGAGCACTTTGAGAAAGCCCCGGGGGCCGCCGCGATGCTGGACATAGGGCGCGCCAGCCGCAGATGCGGTGCTCAGATAGAAATGATCCCGCTCCGCAATGAACATGGCCAGGTCGCCGGTAATCTGCCGTGTGCCTCGTGGCGTCATAATGTTTCTCTCGGTTTTTGATCGAATTATGAAGCGGGGTCCCGAAAA
>CAZFHW010000053.1:6099-16993 GCA_964518885.1 uncultured Parvibaculum sp.
TTGTGAAAGCGTCTGCCGAGTTTCCCCAGCCAGGCAGTGCCATCCATCAGGCGGCGGCATCCGCAAAATTAGCCTTCATCGAAATTGTCATGGCGGCCGCGACCCGTGAAGGCTTCGAGACACCCGATCAACTGGCCCGCGAGATTTCGCTTCTGAAGGAGGGGGCAATTGTCATGGCCCACATTCAGGGGACTTCTGCGCCCGCGAGCGACGCCCGCAAAGCCGCCAAACGGCTGCTAGCGACTTGGCCCCGGAAAAACGGGAAACAGGCACCCGCCAATCATTAACGCCTTCACATGAGAAAAGCCCTCTAAGATTATGAGTCCATAGCGAATTTTCATGTGTGCCTAAGATTCACAATTGGTTAACAATAGTGACTTGGACAAGGGACCTGACAGATTACTTCAACTCATGCAGCAATTGCGTCGACTTAAGACCACCAGGGAGGGGATGCTTTTAACCTCTTGTTAAGCCTGTATTTCTTACTCTTAAGCCAATACGGGCCCCGTCGCGCGCTGGCGACCCGGTCTGGAACCTGTTAGAACCCATCCGCACAGAAATACCGCAAGGATTTGAACGAATGTCCGTCATGTCAGAAGGCCGGATCGCCACTGTTGAGCGCAAGACCAAGGAGACCGAGGTCTTCGTTTCCGTCGATCTGGATGGAAACGGCGACTATGACGTCGATACCGGCATTGGCTTTCTCGACCACATGCTCGAACAATTGTCCCGGCACTCACTGATCGACTTGAAAGTGCGCGTCGACGGCGATCTGCACATCGACATGCACCACACCACGGAAGACAGCGGCATCGTCATTGGCGAAGCGGTGAAGCAGGCGCTCGGCTCGTTCAAGGGCATCAAGCGCTATGCCAGCGCCCTGATCCCAATGGACGAGACCCTGACCCGGTGCTCCATCGACGTCTCGGGCCGTCCCTACCTGATTTGGAAAGTCGAGCTTTCCAAGCCAAAACTGGGAGAAATGGACACGGAACTGTTCAAGGAATGGTTTCAGGCCTTCGCCCAGGCGGCGGGGATTACGCTCCACATGGAAAATCTCTATGGGGAGAATAATCACCACATCGTGGAAAGCTGCTTCAAGGGGCTGGCCAGAGCGCTTCGCATGGCAATCGAGATCGATCCGCGCACCGCAGACCGTGTGCCCTCCACAAAGGGCGTGATCGGCTCCTAACCCATCCCTGCGGCCCGAGCTTCACTGGCTTTTGGGCAGAGCTTGCCCTAAAAAGTGAACTCTAGAGCATCACAACCACCGAGACCTGCCCCATGCGCACTTTCACGGTCCACGTTGCCGGAACAGAGGCTGCGCTGCCCCGCACAGAAGAGCGCGTGCGTTTTGTGAAAGAGGGCATGGCGTGGTGGGCCTACATTTCCCCACTGCTCTGGTTTCTCTATCACCGCATGTGGTGGGAGGCGGCTGCCTATTTTGGTGTCACACTGGTTTTGGCGCTTGGCGGCGAGGCATGGGGACTGGGGGACAATCTGATCCTTGTTGTCAGTCTGCTGGTCCAGGTTGTGGTGGCGGCCGAGGCCAATGATCTGCGCCGTCTGGCCCTCTCCAAAAAAGGCTATCGCCCCATCGCCATCGTGCATGGGCCCAATGAGGCGGAGGCCGAACTGCGCTTCTTTGCCAACTGGACGGGGCCTCTGCCCACCAGTGTTGGGGGGGACGAGGAACGCGCCACGAGCGCGGTGTTTGACCGACGCCGGGAAGGTGAGGGGACAAAGGCCATGGCCTCGCACCCGGTCTGGCCCAAACCAATTTCCCCGGGTCATGCGCCCGTTGCGCCGGGGCCGGGAGAAGCAGCGCCGGACGTACTGGGACTTTTTCCCGAGCCACATACGCCCCGATAATGCTATTGCTCCCCCTTACACCCCCATCTGAGTACCTCTCATGAAGACCGTCATTATCGACTACGGCTCGGGCAATCTACGCTCTGCGGAAAAGGCGTTCCAGCGCTCGGCCCGCGAGCTGGGCCTTGATATGGAAATCACCGTCACCGGGGATGCGGATGCGGTGCGCGCCGCCGACCGGATTGTGCTGCCCGGCGTGGGCGCGTTCGGCGATTGCATGCGGGGGCTGGACGCCGTGCCCGGCATGCACGCGGCGCTGGAAGAAGCGGTGCATGTGAATGCCCGCCCGTTCCTGGGCATCTGTGTCGGCATGCAATTAATGGCGACCCGGGGTCTCGAGCACGGAGAGCATAAAGGCCTTGGCTGGATCGCGGGCGATGTGGTGGAACTGACACCTTCAGACCCGTCGCTCAAAATCCCACACATGGGATGGAACGAACTGGAAATTATTCGGGACCATCCCGTACTTGCCGATCTGCCAGCCTCGCATGCGTATTTCGTCCACTCCTATCAGTTGCAGACGGCGAGCGACAAAGATGTGACCGCCCGCACGACCTATGGCGGTCCGGTCACAGCGGTGGTCGCCCGCGACAACATGATCGGCACCCAGTTCCACCCGGAAAAAAGCCAGGCGCTTGGTCTGGCTCTCATACGCAATTTTCTGCAATGGAGACCTTGAGGTCATGATCCTTTTTCCCGCCATTGATCTCAAAGACGGTGAGTGTGTGCGTCTGGTGCGGGGCCTCATGGAAGAAGCCACCGTGTTCAATGACAATCCGGCGGCGCAGGCCCGCGCCTTTGAAGAGGCGGGCTTCGACTATCTGCACCTGGTGGATCTGAACGGCGCCTTTGAAGGCAAGCCGGTCAACGCTCACGCAGTTGAGGCAATCCTGAAAGAGATCAAGATCCCGGTACAGCTGGGCGGCGGCATTCGTGATCTGGCAACCATCGAGAGGTGGCTTGAGAAAGGTGTTGCCCGCGTCATCATCGGCACGGCGGCGGTGAAGAACCCGGACCTGGTGCGCGACGCCTGCAAACGCTTTCCCGGCCGTGTCGTTGTCGGGCTGGATGCCAAAGATGGCAAAGTAGCTGTGGAAGGCTGGGCCGAAATGTCTGATGTCACGGTGCTTGAAATGGCGCAGCGGTTTGAAGACGCCGGTGTCGCAGCCATCATCTTTACCGACATTGCCCGCGACGGTGTGTTGGAGGGTCTGAACATGGAGGCAACCGTAGGCTTGGCCAACGCCATCTCCATTCCGGTGATTGCCAGCGGCGGGCTGTCTTCCATTGACGACATCAAAGCCCTTATCGCGGCGAACTGTGCCGGACTTGAGGGCGCGATTTCGGGCCGTGCCCTTTATGACGGGCGGCTTGATCCGCGCGAAGCCATCGCCTTGCTGAAGGGAGCGGCGTGATGCTCAAAGTGCGTGTCATTCCCTGTCTGGATGTGAAGGACGGGCGTGTCGTCAAGGGCGTGAACTTTGTCGATCTGGTGGATGCCGGTGATCCCGTCGAGGCGGCGCGCGCGTACGATGCCGCCGGGGCAGACGAACTTTGTTTTCTCGACATCACCGCCTCCCACGAAGATCGCTCCATCCTTTTTGATGTGGTGCGCCAGACGGCGGAAGAATGTTTCATGCCGCTGACGGTTGGTGGCGGCGTGCGCACGTTAGAAGATGTGCGCCAGCTCTTGCTTGCAGGAGCCGACAAAGTCTCGATCATGACCGCGGCGGTTCACAACCCGGATTTTGTCCGCGAGGCAGCTGAGAAGTTTGGCTCTCAGTGCATCGTTGTGGCCATTGATGCCAAGCAGGTGAGCCCCGGCAAGTGGGAGGTTTTCACCCATGGCGGGCGCAAGGAAACCGGCCTCGATGCCATTGAGTATGCACGCAAGGTCGTGGCACTGGGGGCGGGCGAACTGCTGCTCACCTCGATGGACCGCGATGGCACCAAACAGGGTTTTGACAATGAACTGACCCGTGCCGTCTCTGATGCCGTGCGGGTGCCGGTTATTGCAAGTGGCGGCGTGGGCACCCTCGACCATCTGGTGGCCGGTATTCACGAAGGCCATGCGAGCGCTGTTCTGGCGGCGTCCATCTTCCACTTTGGCACTTATACGATTGCCGAGGCGAAAAAACATATGGCTGCACAAGGTGTCCCGGTCCGGCTTTAGTCGCCGGGCAACGCGGTCTGCCAGATGCCGTGCAATTTAAAAACCGTCTTCAGACAGATAGAAACCGGTCAGCGACAATCAGGCCACCCACCCGCAGTCGCAGAAAATCCCCATTTCCAGCCGGAATGGAACAGTCTATGGAATTTGCTGAAAATCTTAGTGATTTTTGAGGCGAATTCTCGAAAAAACCGGCCC
The DNA here is from genome assembly GCA_964518885.1 of uncultured Parvibaculum sp. Classification (GTDB taxonomy): domain Bacteria; phylum Pseudomonadota; class Alphaproteobacteria; order Parvibaculales; family Parvibaculaceae; genus Mf105b01. Next base: position 10,340 of record CAZFHW010000053.1, read on the forward strand.
TTTTCCTTTCTTCAAAGCCAATACTTTTTGGGTCAAATCTCCTCTGGATATTAATGGAACTTCGAGCGGGATAGGCATGCTTGCACCTAAACGCACAGTTGAGCGTCGTACGCTTGGGCTTTACACCCAGGCGGCTGAAATCACCGGACGTCGTCTAAGCGCTGCGGCACTTGAACGACTGGTGAGCTACCACAACCGGTATCAGAAAGGCATGAAGGGGGGGCGGCGCGTGGTTCTGCGTGCTTGCAATCTGTCTGGTCTGGATCTGAGCGGGATCAACCTGTCTGACGCGGACTTGCCGGCTTGCGATTTTTCCAATGCGGTTTTGAAGGGCACAATCCTTATGCGCGCCAATCTGTTCGGTGCGCGGTTTGACGGGGCGGATTTGAGCAATGCCAATCTTGAACGCGCAGACTTGAGGGGCGCCAAGTTTGACGGTGCGACGCTCTTCAACACAAACCTCAAGGGAGCGGATATGCGCCGGGGCGAAGTGCTGGGGGAGGATGGCAAACGGATGCTCGACCCATCGTGCTCGTTCCGCAGCGCGGCAATGAGCATGAGTAATCTGGAAGCATGCAAAATGCTGGGGGCGGACTTCAATGGCGCGCACCTGGATCAGGTGAATTTTATCGGCGCTGATCTACGCAACAGTTCGTTCGACGGAGCAAATCTATCTGGTGTCCAGATGCAAGGTGCCAACCTTCTCGATGCCGATATGACACGAACGGCAATTGATGAGGCGACCGAAGGGTCAGCCAATTTGATGAGGTCACGTCGCGCCGCCCGACCTCCGACCGGAGAAAAATTAGCGGAAATCCTGATCAACCATTCGCTTTGGGTTCACAGCGACAAGGCGGAGGGCGAGCGGGCAGATTTCAGTGGCGCCGATCTTACCCGGGTTGACCTGTCGGGCCAGTTTCTGCCGGGGGCTGATTTCAGTCGCGCGGTTCTGGTCGGCACCGACTTTCGAGAAGCGTTTCTTGTTGGGGTTGATATGCGTGGCGCCCTTTTGGTTGATGCACAGCTGGACGGCGCTGATTTGCGCGGCGCCGATCTGCGAGGCGCGGTGACAAGTGACGCCGGGCTGGAGGGCGCAACTCAGGGCACGCTGGATGGCGGTCGGATCGCGACCCGCCTTTAGGGGGCTGGAGCAAGCCCCGACGCCAAAATTGACCGCTCTCCGACTTTGCAGCACTTCAATTGGTCTCAACCAATCTATAGCCGCAATCCAATTCCTCGAGATTGAGTAGATCGGAGTAGTTTTGCTCCCATGCACCGCTTTTCAAATCCGCCGCGAGCTTTTCCAACCCTTCAGAAATATCACCTAATGCCCAGAAAGATGAGATGGCGGCCCGAACTTTTTCATCCAGATAGGCCTCAGGGCGCCGCCAATAACCTGCCAAAAAGCCATCCGAGCAGTCGTGTGGAATGGGCACAGGGGAGACTTCGACGGAACCCAGCCATTTCCCGTAGTTTGCGATTTGGGGCATTTGCCCCTCATCCAAAGTTACAAGTGCTGGAAAATAATCAGCAAGCCAGAATCCACGAAATGACGGGTCATAGGTCAAGAAGACAATCTTGTCCCGTGTAACGCGCCGCATTTCCATGACGCCTCTTTCCTGATCAGACCAGTGGTGAATGGTCAGAACGGCCATTGAGGCATCAAAAGTTTCGGCATCGTAGGGAAGGTTTTCCGCCCGGCCTTGAATGACGGTGGCATTTGAAGCGGAGCGCTGCCCGATCATCTCAGCCGAAGGCTCAACGGCCGTGATCTGCCTGTCGGCAGGCTCGTACGAGCCTGCTCCAGCTCCGACGTTCAAAACGGTTTTTGCATCTCCCAGAGCCGTCTCAATTCTCTGAGCTATTCTAAAGTCAGGCTTACGAAGATTTGCGTAGTTCAGCCCGATTGTGTCGTACAGGGTATTCATAACGGAACGTATCATGAAGAACCTGAGCTTTCCGCCCAATCTGGCCCATCACTGGCATCTCAGGCCCAAACCTGATACGAAAACGCGCTGCCACAACCCGGCAAGTGCTGGAATTGCTGGTTTTCTGCCGTTTTTAGCCAGAAGGAGGCCCCCAAATGTCTGATGACATGGCCACCCCGCGCGATATTGATGCTCGCCAGCTGGATGCCCTCTTTGCCGTGATTGCGGCGCGCAAGGGAAGCGACCCGGCGAGTTCCTATACGGCCTCTCTTTTGGCCAAGGGGCCGCTGAAATCTGCCCAGAAGCTTGGCGAAGAGGCCATTGAAACAGTGATTGCCGCGACGTCAGGAGATCGGGACGCCTGCATCAGTGAAAGCGCCGACCTTCTCTATCACTGGTTGGTGCTTCTTGCGTCACTCGACATTAACCCGGCAGAGGTCTATGGAGAGCTCGCTCGGCGGGAAGGCACGTCGGGCCTGGAAGAAAAAGCGAGCAGAGACCCCCAAGGGTTGCCTAAGGGTTGACGCAAAAAAAGCACGCGCGATAGGGAAGAACGGTAGGGACGAAGCTCCATGTCGAAAACACAGGCTGGAAAAGCAACGAAGAGCAAACGCCCGGTTCGGCGCGCCTCGCCAACTGTGCGGTCCATGTCACCCTTCCGGCACTTCACATCTGAGGAGTGGGGCAAGCTGCGTGCAGACACGCCGCTGACCCTGTCGGAAGATGATCTGCAGGGCTTGCAGGGCTGGGGGGAGAACGTCTCTCTCGACGAAGTCCGTGAGATCTACCTGCCCCTGTCCCGGCTGCTCAATCTCTACGTTGCCGCGACCCAGCAGCTGTTTGGCGCGACCTCCAATTTCCTGGGGACCAAGCATGCCAAAACCCCTTTCATCATCGGTGTGGCGGGATCGGTTGCGGTGGGCAAAAGCACCACGGCGCGTATTTTGAAGGAACTGCTGCAGCGCTGGCCAAATCATCCAAAGGTGGACCTCATCACCACCGACGGATTTTTGTTTCCCAATGCTGTTTTGGAAAAACGGAAACTGATGGAGCGCAAAGGCTTCCCGGAAAGTTTCGACGTCAACCGCCTGATCGCCTTTCTCTCCGACATCAAGTCGGGCGGTCGCGAAGTGGAAGCACCGCTCTATTCCCATTTTCATTACGACATTATGGAAGAGACCCAGACCGTCGATCAGCCTGATGTGCTGATTGTCGAAGGGCTGAATGTTCTGCAAAGCTGGAAGCCCGCCGAGGGCGAAGACCCGCAGCCCTTCGTGTCGGACTTTTTTGATTTTTCCATCTATCTGGATGCGGATGAAAACATCGTGCGCGACTGGTATGTGGAGCGGTTCATGGGGCTGCGCAAAACGTCCTTTCAGGACCCCAACGCCTATTTTCACCGCTTTGCTGGTTTCTCCGATGAGCAAGCGCTGAATATTGCCACCTCAATCTGGACCTCGATCAATCTGGCGAACCTGCACAAAAATATCCTGCCGACCCGCGAGCGTGCCGACCTGGTGCTGCGCAAGGGCAAGGACCACACCATCCGCGACGTCTATCTCCGGAAGCTGTAGGCCATCTCGCAGAATTAGAGTCCCACTCTAATTGTCTCCATATGCATATGGGCCCCGGGTTGAATCCGAGGCCCACATTTCATTTCAGAAAAACAACGATCCTAAAGGGCCAGGTCTTTGCTCTTGGCAAGGGCGGCAAGGTCCGTCTGTGGCCGCGCGCCCAGATGGCCAATGCATTCTGCGGCGGTGACGGAGGCCAGGCGCCCACAGATGACAGGGTCGGCCCCTCTTGCGATCCCGTAAAGGAAGCCTGCGGCATAGAGATCGCCCGCGCCGGTGGTATCAACAACCTTCGCCACTTTATCAGCGTCGATCACATGCACCTCGCCATCGGCGACAATGACTGAGCCTGCTGCTGAGCGGGTCAGGGCTGCGAACTTGCAGTCTTTGCGCACCGCCTGCAGGGCCGCGTCAAATGTGTCCACTTCATAAAGCGACATGATCTCGTCTTCATTGGCGAAAAGAATATCGACTTCTTCTTTGGCGAGGTTGCGGAATTCATCCCGGAACCGTCCCACACAGAAACTGTCTGAGAGGGTGAGAGAGACAAGCCGGTCAGCGCTGTGTGCAATGCTGGCAGCTTTCAAGAAGGCTTCCTTCGCGCCGGGCGGATCCCACAGATAACCTTCCATGTAGGTAATGGCGGAGGACTTGATGAGATCCTCGGGCACGTCGTCGGGGCCAAGGCCCGCGCAGGCACCCAGATACGTGCTCATGGAGCGCTGCGCATCCGGTGTGACGATGATAAGGCACCGCGCGGTGGCTGGTCCTTCACTGGCAGCGGCGCTGTCGAAGGCAACGCCAAGTGCGCGAATGTCGTGGGTGAAAACCGTGCCAAGCTGATCGTCGCGCACTTTGCCGATAAACGCGCCGCGTCCGCCGAGCGAGGCCAGCCCCGCAATGGTGTTGGCGCACGAACCGCCCGACACTTCAACGCCCGAGCCCATTTTTCCGTAGAGCTCAGAGGCGCGCGCCTCGTCGATCAGCGTCATCGAGCCTTTTTCCACACCGTTCGCCACAAGGAAATCGTCCGTTCCCTCTGCCAGAACATCGACGATCGCATTGCCGATCCCGGCAACATCAAATTTTGGTTCGCTCATGAAAACTCGTTTTCTGTGTTGGTCTAAGCATTTCAGCAAATGTGTAAGCGGATTTGCAGTTTGAAAAAACAGGGGCTTTTCCAGTTCGTGGGCGCGAGTATAGAGCCACGGCACAGTTGGACAAACCCCGTGCACCCGCTAATCTTGCCAAAGAGGTTCAGGTCGATTTCAAGAAGAGAGGCTTTGCTCGCGTATGTTTTCTGCACTCCCAAAAGCATTTGGTGACACGTTCTCCCGGCAGCTCCGCGGCGTCATGATGCGCTCTTTGTTGCTGGCCTCCATGCTTCTCCTCTCCATGGGGGTGGGCGCGAGTTACGGGCTGGAAGCCATCCCCGACATTGGCGCCGACTGGGGCTGGCCCATTCTGGATGAGGTGATCGACTGGTTGTCCGGTGCCTTCGTCGTCCTCATGCTCATCCTGCTGCTGATGCCCGTGTCGGCCCTCTTTGCCGGTCTGTTTCTGGAAGAGGTCGCCGCCGCCGTGGAAGAGCGCCACTATCAAGGGGATGCACCGGGCCGTGATCAGGCCTTCCTGCAGGGTCTTTGGATTGCCCTGAAGTTCACCGGCCTGCTGATCGTGCTCAACCTGATCGCGCTGCCGCTCTATCTCATTCCCGTGGTTAACGTGATCGTCTATTGGGGTCTGAATGGCTACCTTCTGGGCCGGGAATATTTTGAGCTTGTGGCCCTGCGCCACATGTCACCGGACGAGGCACGCACGCTGCGCCGCTCCCGACGCCTGCGGGTTTTCACCGGGGGTGTTGTCGTGGCGGCGTTTGCCTCTGTGCCCCTCCTCAACCTGTTAACCCCTTTCTTCGCAACCGCCCTTATGGTGCATCTCCATAAGCAGGTGGGAGCGAGTGCGTGACATGGTGAACAATGTGCTGCGGTTGAGTGTGATTGTAAGTGTTGCGGGGCTTCTCGCTGCGTGCGCGTCGCCGGGCGTAGGGATGCGCTCGAGCCTTGATCCCCAATCTATTTCTGCGCCCTCAACGGCGCCGGTTCGCCCGACGCCACAATTGGCGCCAGCACCCAGAGCAGACGCGCTCATCGGATTGGATGTTTATGGATTGCGCGGCGCGTTTGGCGCTCCCGATTTCCAGCGCTATGAGCCGGGCGCCGAAGTCTGGCGCTATGGCGGCGAGGGTTGCTCGCTCTTTGTCTATTTCTACGAAGATGACAGCGCGACCATGCGCACCGCTTTTGTGGAAGCGCGCGCGGAGGCAGGCGGGGCACTGCCCATCGATCCGTGCATTGCCAACATTTCCCGCTCCCATCAGTTAAGCCAGCGCGGGTATTAAGCGCGCGCCTTAGGCAAGCAGCGTCTTTGCCTTATAGGTGCAGTATTCGGCGACCTTGCACGATGGGCAATCTGGCTTGCGGGCTTTGCAGATATAACGTCCGTGCAACAAGATCCAGTGATGGGCATGTTGCAGATAGGCTTTGGGCACGCGCTTGAGAAGCGCCTTCTCCACTTCAAGAACGTTTTTTCCCGGCGCGAGCCCTGTGCGATTGCTGACCCGGAAAATATGCGTGTCGACGGCAATGGTTGCCTCGCCAAAGGCTTCGTTCATCACCACGTTTGCGGTCTTACGACCCACGCCCGGCAGCGCCTCCAGCGCCTCGCGCGCGCGGGGTACTTCGCTGTCGTGATGTTCGATGAGCAGGCGCGACAGTCCGATGACATTCTTTGCCTTGTTGCGGTAGAGCCCAATGGTCTTGATCTGGTCGCGCAGTTTCGCCTCGCCGAGTTTTACCATTTTTTCCGGCGTATCGACTTTGAGGAACAGCGCCTTGGTTGCTTTGTTGACCCCAATGTCGGTGGCTTGCGCCGAAAGCACAACGGCCACCAGCAACGTGTAGGGATTTACATAATCAAGTTCCGTCTTGGGTTCCGGCAGGTCCGCCGCCAGAATTTTGAAGAACGGATCAATGTGGTCTTTTTTCATTCTCATGGAACGAGGATACCTATCAAAGCGCGGCCAGGCAAAGTGGAGCCCGGTTTGCCGTGCCGCGACGCGCGGAAAAACAATGCGCGGTTAAGCCATTGTC
>CAZFHW010000054.1:0-16986 GCA_964518885.1 uncultured Parvibaculum sp.
ACGAAAGCCAATATGCTTCGCGACGCGCAACATATCCTCGACGCTGCCCACACCGTCCGTCAGCCCAAGGTCATGGGCAGCCTGCGACGGTTCAAAAGGCAACCGATAGTATTGCGTCAGTAACGCAATACATCCCATTCCACTGTCCACGCACCCTCACCCGTCATACGCTTATATATCCCCACGCAACCTTCCATGTCGCCAGGGTTGAGCGCAGCCTATAACACTGCGGTTTCATAATGAAAGAAGATGTTCGAGTTTTTTAGAAACTACCGAGGTTTTCGTCCAAACCAGACCTAGCGCCGTCATGGACGGCGGGGGGCGGCATAACGCAACCGACCTAAGCATTTGATTTCAATAATACTATTATGAAAGCAATTGGCAGATACCAACAAAAATACCAACAAATTGTCGTCGTTGACGAAAAATGAAGGGGTTGGATGGTGATATCCCGAAGATGCTCCAGTTTCACAATCACCATTATTTTCAATGGTTTACATCGAACTTGAGAAGATATGAGCGATGAAGAGGAACGCTGGGGAAATTCCAAATGGTGCCCGGGGGCGGGTTCGAACCACCGACACTGCGATTTTCAGTCGCATGCTCTACCAACTGAGCTACCCGGGCCCCGGCGGGGGTGAAACCCCGCAGAAGTTCGCGGTTTATAGGCGATGGTGGCGCTTCTGTCCAGCCTGCACGTCACCCTTTTGAGGACTTTTAGGCCCCCTCGTCCTGTTCCTCCGACCAATCCTCGGACTCTTCGCTGGCGGGGATCACATATGAGCCCTTCAGCCAGCGGTTGAGGTCCACATCGGCGCAGTGTTTGGAGCAGAAGGGATGGAATTTCTGCACCGCCTTTTTGCTGCAGAGCGCACACGGGCGGGCCGGGCGGAGCGGCGTGACATTGTCTGCCTCCGGGGTCGCCTCTGGGACTGCAGGCGTGTTGATGGGCGTCGTGCTCACCGGGCCGGGCCCACGTCGATCTGCTCTCGGTCGAAGCCACACATGGGCTCCAGGCTCACCGGGCCCGCCACACGGGCCTCCAGCTCTTTCACCAGACGGGTGTGGGTTTCTGCCAGCCACGAGATCACCTCGGGGGCCGCGCGGGCGGAAATGGGTGCGCCCGGATAGCGCGCTGCCACCCGCTCGATAGCGCGCAGCAATTCATTGGCCATGGTGCCACGGGTTTTCATGCGCGGGCGGCCATCGCCATAGACCGGCTCGGTCAGCAGTTTTTCCAGCGGCTCGCGCACGCGTTTGCGCGTCATTTCCACCAGCCCGAATTCCGACATGGCCGACACCTGGGTCGGCACCCGGTCTTTCTCAAACCCGTCATTCAGCGTGGCCAGCACTTTCTCGATGTTGGCCGGGTCGCCCATATGAATAAAGTCGATAACGATGAGACCGCCGGTGCCGCGCAGGCGCACCTGGGAGACAATCGCCTCGGCGGCTTCCAGATTGGAGCGCACGCTGGTCTCTTCCAGGCCGGTCGCCGCCGTGTAACGGCCGGAGTTTACGTCGATGGCGGTCAGCGCCTCTGTGGTCTCGATGGTGATCCACCCGCCGGACGGCAGCTCCACGCGGGGGTCCAGCGCTGTTTCGATGGCGCCGTCAATATCAAAATCGTCAAACACCGTGCCCGGCCCGTTGACCAGATGCACCCGCTCGGCCATGTGCGGCATGGTGCGCTTGCAGTAGCGGATGGCCTCCTGATAGGCGTCGGCATCGTCGATCAGCACGCGCTCGGTATCCATGCTCACAAAGTCGCGCATGGTTTTGGCCACCGGGTCCAGATCATGGAACAGCACGGCGGGCGGGCTGGATTTTTTCTCCGCCGCGCGCACCTCTGCCCAGTCGGCGGCAAGGCGACGGGCATCTTCCGTCAGTTCTTCCCGGCCCATGCCAATGGCGGCTGTGCGCACGATGAACCCTGCGGGCTCCCCGGTCACACCCAGCGCGTTGAATTTTTCGGCAAGGCAGGAGACAAGCGCTGAGAGCCGGTCGCGTTCGGTCTCATCCTCAATGCGGCGTGACAACACCACACCAGACTGATTGGGCACCATCACCAACAGGCGCCCCGGCAGGGTGACGTTGGCCGACAGGCGCACGCCCTTCTCCCCGATCGGGTCTTTGACGGCCTGCACCAGAATGGCCTGGCCTTCGGTAACGCACGAGCTGATCGGGGGCAGCGTTCCCTCATCCAGCCCGGTCAGCTCACACAGACAGCGGGCTTCGCGCGCGCCCAAAAACCCTGCGCGCGACAGACCGACTTCCACAAAAGCGGCCTGCATGCCCGGCAACACCCGTTGCACGCGGCCATAAAAAATATTGCCCAAGAGAGAATGCCCGGCGCGGCCGGTTTTGGCCTTCAGCTCGTCTTCGCTGGTCCGTTCCAGCACGAACTCGACCGGCAGCCCGTTTTCCAGAACCGCCACGCGGATCTCGCCCAGACCCACATTAACTAATACTTCATCGGACATCGTTGAGACCCGTTCCCCGGCTTAACCTTGCGCCCGCCCCGGGCACGCTTTTGTCGCGGGTCATCGACGCCGCGCCTGTCCTCCCCCAAGGACACGTCACAATCCTAACATCATCCCGGTGGCACTGGGTAGAGCGGGAAGCCCATTCCTTGCAGCAAGTTGGCAGTCTCATGCAGAGGCAGGCCAACCACATTGCTGTAGGAGCCATTAACCGCTTTGATGAAGACAGCCGCCCCGCCTTGAATGGCGTATCCGCCTGCCTTGCCGTCCCACTCGCCTGCGCTGAGATAGGCGTCCAGGGCCTGTGCATTCAACCGGGAAAACTGAACACGGGTCATGACGGACTTGGTGACCTGTTGGGGAGCTGACGTGCTGCCGCAAATCAGCGACAGGCCGGTATAGACCCGGTGCGCGCGGCCCGAGAGAAGCGTCAAGCACTCGCGCGCCACTTCCACACTCTCCGCCTTGGGCAGAATGCGGCGACCACAGGCAACGACCGTGTCGGCTGCCAGCACAAAATCATGGGGGTGGATTTTGGCAACGGCCAGAGCCTTCTCCATCGCCAGTCGCTGGGCATAGACGCGGGGTAATTCTTCGGCGTGCGGTTGCTCGTCAATGTCGGCCGGGCAGACGAGATCAGGCGTGATGCCGATCTGCGCCAACAGCTCAAGCCGACGCGGGCTCGCGCTGGCCAGCACAAGCTTGGGTCGGTCTGTTGATTTGTTACGTTCGCTCATCACGGACAACCGGTGAGGGGTTATTTGTACCGGTAGGTGATACGACCTTTGGACAGGTCATAGGGTGTCATCTCGACAAGCACCTTATCGCCCGCCAGCACACGAATGCGGTTCTTCCGCATTTTACCTGCGGTGTGCGCAATGATCTCGTGCTCATTTTCGAGTTGCACGCGAAATGTCGCGTTGGGCAGTAGTTCAACTACTGTCCCCGGAAACTCGAGAAGTTCTTCCTTCGCCATGATTACCCTTTGTCAATTTCGCGGGAGAATGCGCAAGCCTGCCCCGGAAATCAAGGGGCTAGCCTCTGATTTCGGTCCTGTTTGCACAAATTACCGGGTTTTGGCCGTAATTGACCGCTTTGCTCAGCTTGCCTTGGCGATCTGCTCCCCAAAGCGCTCTTTCATACGCGCGATCAGGTCATCCCTGAGTCGCCTGTAAGCCTCCAGCCGCTGCTCCCGCGACCCGTTTTCCCGGGTTGGATCTGCCGCCGGCCAGTATTCAACGGCCACCGCTTCTCCGCGCACAATGTCCGTTGCCTTGTCCCGGGCTTCAGGGGTCAGGGCGATAATCAGATCAAAGGCATGGTCCTGCAGATCATCCAGCGACTTGGCGTGATGCTCCTTGCGCTCATAACCAATTTCCTTGAGCACTTCGAGCACGAATAGATCAAGCTCTGCGCACTCCACACCTGCGCTGTCCACAAAGATAGAGGTGCCATAGAGGTGCTTCATCAACGCCTCGGCCATCGGCGAGCGCACAGCGTTCAACGTACAAGCAAAGAGAACCGCGCCGGGTTGCGATTGTTCGGAGGACGCGCTCATCACTTCAGCCCTTTATGTGAAGCACACAAATCAGCGTGAAGAGCCGCCGGGCTGTGTCGAAGTCGACAGTTATTTTGCTATCAAGGCGGGCTTTCAGAAGTTCCGAGCCTTCATTATGCAGGCCGCGCCGCCCCATATCGATGGCTTCGATCTGGGCAGGGGCCGCCGTTTTGATGGCATCGTAATAGCTCTCGCAGATCAAAAAATAATCTTTGACGATCTTGCGAAACGGCGTCAGCGACAACATCACCTTGCCGTGTGCTTCTTCCGCCTCCGTTCGGATGTCAAAGACAAGCCGGTTTTCTTCCACCGACAGATGCAGCCGATAGGGGCCGCCGTCCGAGCCAACGGGCTGAAAAGAGTTTTCTTCCAGCAGATCGTAGATGGCTACTTTACGCTCATGCTCCACGTCGGGAGACCGACGAACGACGGTGCTCTCGTCGAGGGTAATCTCGACAAGACGATACACCTCGCCTTCAGGTTGACCGGATATGCCGTCCGTGTCGTCCACGCGTGCCGCTCCCTGACTGTCGGGTCCATGTGCCATGAAGCTACTCTAAGCCCAATTGAGGGTGCGAGGCGAGCGGTGCGGCGCAATCAAGGTTAAAATCATCAGCGGTTCAGGCGAATGGAGACTGATTTAGCATGGGCCGTGAGCCCCTCCGCCGTTGCCAGTTTCACTGCGGCTGGACCAACTTTGGCCAGCGCATCGGGTGTACAGCGCACGATTGAGGTGCGTTTCATGAAATCGAGAACCGACAGACCGGAGGAAAAGCGCGCAGACCGGGCGGTGGGCAACACATGGTTTGTGCCTGCCACATAGTCACCGATTGCCTCCGGCGTGTGACGCCCCAGAAACATGGCACCGGCATTGCGGATCTGGCCCGCAAGGGCTTCTGGGTCGGCCACGGCAATTTCCAGATGCTCGGCGGCGATCCGGTCGACCAGCGGGATCGCAGCTTCCAGGCTCTCGACGAGGATAACCGCGCCAAAATCTTCCCAACTCGCGCGCGCAATGTCAGCTCGCTTCAGGGTCTTCAGTTGGCTCTCGACAGCATCCAGCACACGGGCCGCAAAGGCGCGGTCATCCGTGATGAGGATGGACTGGGCCACCGGGTCATGCTCGGCCTGGGACAGCAGGTCGGCGGCGATCCAGTCGGGATCATTTTCACCATCCGCCAGCACCAGAATTTCCGAAGGGCCCGCAATCATGTCGATGCCGACGGTGCCAAATACCTGGCGTTTGGCAGCGGCGACATAGGCATTGCCGGGGCCGACAATTTTGTCCACCGGCACAATTGTGTCTGTACCATAGGCAAGCGCTGCAACAGCTTGTGCTCCGCCCACCCGGTAAATTTCGCTGACGCCTGCAATGCTTGCCGCCGCAAGCACCAATGGATTTATCACGCCATCTGGCGCCGGCACCGTAATCACGATGCGCTCAACTCCGGCCACTTGGGCGGGGATCGCATTCATCAAAACCGAGCTTGGATAAGCCGCCGTGCCGCCGGGCACGTAGAGACCAGCAGCGGCGACGGCTGTCCAGCGCTCTCCCAGCTCCACCCCCGCAGCGTCGGTATAGTGGCGGTCTTTGGGCAACTGACCCTTGTGGAAAGCTTCGATCCGCGCCGCTGCGAGCTTCAGAGCATCCAGCGTTTCAGGATCACAGGCACCCATGCTCTCGTCGATTTCATCTTGTGTGAAAGCAAGCGTCTGGGGGGTTAGCGCCAGCCGATCAAATTGGTCTGTATATTTAATCAGGGCCGCATCGCCGTGCGCCCGCACATCATCGATGATCGCGGACACGGTCTTGTTCACATCTTCCGACACTTCCCGCTTTGACGTCAGGAATGTTGAAAACGCAGTCTCAAAATCTGCATCCTTCACATCCATCCGATAGGTCATTGGTCGCTGCTTTCCGTATCGTGTGTTGGCCGATTAGGGGTTTCCCACCGGGCGCCCATGTCGCTCAAATGGACATCCAACGCCTCGACATCAACACGGATCTCGCCATCCCCGGAAAAAGTCAGAACCAATGTGCCGGACGGCGCGTCGGTTTCCTCAAAAGAGAGGGTCAGCAGGCTGAGCACCCCGTCAGCATGGCCCTGGGAAATATTGCGCGACTTGACCCCTTGCACCTGCTCCAAATGCAAGCCCGCCCGCGAGCGCACATGAGTTCGACGCTTGGGGGCCGCGCCCGTTTCTTCTTCCCAGCAAAACCGGTTCAGCACCAGAGCAAAGCGCCGGGTGGCGGGCAGGTGGGCAATGTCCTTCACGAGCAGCACCGCATCTTGCAAATAGGCGGCGATGACCTTCAGATCATCTGTGTCTTGCGCTATCAGTCTCAGGTCGCTCATGATTGTATTCGCTTATTTTTGCACGGGTTTTGGGGCGCCTAAGTCCCTGCCTATCGAGACATTTCTTACACCGAATGGGCGGAAATGGCACCCCAGAAAGATGAGGCTTACGCGGGAGATTTCATCACTCAGGCTTTTTCCCGCCAGATATCGGCCCCGCAGGCGCGCAGCTTTTCCTCGATCTTCTCAAAGCCCCGGTCCAGATGATAGACCCGGTTGACCACTGTCTCGCCTTCAGCCGCCAGGGCCGCAATGATGAGGGCCGCCGACGCGCGCAGGTCGCTCGCCATCACCGGCGCTGCTGTCAGCCGTTTGACCCCGTGCACCAGCGCCATGTCGCCGTGCAGGGAAATATCCGCGCCAAACCGCGCCAATTCCTGAACATGCATGAACCGGTTCTCGAAAATGCGTTCCACAATCTCCGATTCGCCCTCACTCACCGTCATCAAGCTCATAAACTGCGCCTGCAGATCGGTGGGGAAGCCGGGATAAACCTCGGTTACCACATTGACCGGCTTCAGCGGCCCGTCTTTACGCGTCACAGTAACGCTGTCGGTCCCTACATCGATGGTTGCCCCTGCGGCCCGCAAGGCTGACAGAGCGGCCTCGATGGTTTCGGGCACCAGGCCCGTGAGCGTGATCGGGCCACCCATCATGGCCGCCGCAATGGCAAACGTTCCTGCTTCGATCCGGTCCGCCAGCACCCGGTGCGTGGTGCCATGAAGCTTGGCGACCCCTTGAATGCGGATGGTTTCGGTGCCAGCGCCTTCGATCTTCGCGCCCATGGCGTTGAGGCAGGTGGCAAGGTCCGCGACTTCGGGTTCGCGTGCGGAATTTTCGAGAATGGTCTCGCCCTGCGCCAAAGTAGCCGCCATCATCAATGTGTGGGTGGCACCGACGGAGACAAGCGGAGAGCGAAAGCTTGTGCCTTTCAGGCCATCTTTTGCGGTTGCGTGGAGATAGCCTTCCACAATCTCGATGGTCGCCCCCAGGGCCTGCAGACCCTTGATGTAGATATCGACCGGGCGGGCCCCAATGGCACAGCCGCCAGGCAGAGAGACACGCGCTTCGCCAAACCGGGCAAGCAGCGGTCCCAGCACCCAGAAACTTGCACGCATCTGGCTGACAAGCTCGTAGGGCGCCAGGGTAGAGGTGATGTTCCCCGCATTAAGACGCAGGCTCTGGCCAAAGGCTCCGTTCCCTGGTCCTTCAATTTCCGTTTCACAGCCAAGCTCTCGCAACAGCCGCTGAAGGGTCGCCACGTCAGTCAGACAGGGTACATTATCAAAATGCACATCATCGGACGTCAGCAAAGCCGCCGTCATGAGCGGCAGGGCGGCATTCTTCGCGCCGCTGATCGGAATGGTGCCCGAGAGCGGCTTGCCGCCTTTGATGTGAAGCGTGTCCATGAGTGATTAATGTCTCCGAAGGATCGTGGCCCGGCTGGCGGGGTCTTTGTTACCGGCGCGGACTTTCCAACAAGAAAGCGGCAAAGAAAAGGCTGAAATGCCGCCGTTCACGAGGCGTGGTTAACAAATGGCATGCCTGGGCATCCCCCGATCAGGATGTAGACCCAGAGGCATCTGACGCCACTTTGCGCCCCCGAGCCTGCGCCTTTCGCCGACGCAGGTTCGCCCGCAGCGCAGCCGCCACGCGATCTTCACGTGATTCGACGGGTTTTTTGGATTTCCCCGCAGACGGCTTCTCGGCCTTCGCGCTCTCAGATTTTTCGTCTTCCATGTCGTCAGCCTCACGGAGCGGCCTCTCATTAGGCCACACCTCACGTTTTCTCTGGATTTGGCGGGAGAAACCGTCCCCCTCTCCCGCTGATGTGGCACGCCCTCCGGTGTCCCGTCAACCACCCCCAAGAAAGGCCCGCCTCAACGCCCATGAGGCCTTGCGCACGCGGTGCCCCTGTGGCACTTTCCCCGCGCTTTGGCGGGTTTTTTCCCCGCCCACGTGCTGCCGTAGCTCAGGGGTAGAGCACTCCCTTGGTAAGGGAGAGGCCGAGTGTTCAATTCACTCCGGCAGCACCAGCATTTCCCCAGCTTTGCTTGAGTTTTCCGAAGCCCGCCCGGCTCACAGCCCCGCCCAGGCATCGAATTGGTCGCCGTTCGCCTGTGCCGTCAGCTCTACAAATCCAGCGATATGGTCCGCCACACTGTCGTGACCTTCCTCAATCAAAATAAGATCTGTGGGAAGCGTTACCGTCGCGTCTGTATCTGCGGCGGCGCCGTCCACTGATAGTTTGATCGTGGTGGCACCGCTGTCCCAATACATAACCGCTGTGTGGGCGTTACCATCGTCCACACCCGACGCGGTCACAAACCCTTGGCTTACCCCACCAACAAAGCTCTCAAGCCGCAACAAACCGCTTACGAAGTGAAGCTGCATGTAATCGTTGGCGTCCTTGCTCTCCGTGTAGTGGACACGATCTCCTGTTACCCCGTTTGCGTTCCAATCTATGCGGCGGGTGTGTTTGGTCCCCGTGTGACCCGGAAAAGGAATAGGCCCGGAGCCTTGCACCACAGTGGTGTTTCCGGCGTCTCGCGTGACTGCCGCAGTCGTTGTGGGAATATAGGAAGAGGAGAACTCGCCAGCTTCTAGTTGAAATCCCCAGACGTACATGTCTGCGGTGCCAGAAGCCATGTTTAACAGTATCCCGCAATTGACAGTTGGCTGATCTTTGGTCACGAACTCCGTAGCCACCGTGACCGCAGGATGATCTTTCGTGATCCTTTGCGTTACTCCCGCAGTCAGTAAGGAAAGATCAATCTGCCAATCCCCCCATATCTCCGAACGAGGGTTTACGGCATTCAAAGTCCCTGTTGTCGTGATTGGCCGAATATGGAAAGAGGGTTCTGTTCTGCTTCCTGCGGCAATCGATGCAAAATGGACATTCTGATAGAAGTCATTCAAGCCCGCTGTCGTCATGTCCTCAACGAGCGTCATCGTGGTTGTGCCATCCGGCGCGAGCAACGCGTTATCCGTGATGGATATGGCGCCGCGTTTGATCCAAGCACTATTACCCAACACCTGTGAAAACCGAGCGCGGTTCGTCGCTTGTCCATATGCCCCCAGCCCAATGCCTGAGCCAATAGCAAGCTCCAGTGCCGAAACTTCGCGCATCGTCCCATCTGCGTCCGTGACGAACTGTGGTGTATTGCGCGCCTCGGTCGATACGATACCAACCGAGACTGCCTTGCCCTGCGACATGTAGAGCCCGTGCTGGTAGTCAGTTGCACGTTTAGCACCTGGGTGTTTGAGCAGCCACCAGGCCCTAGCAGATTGGTGGCCAATGCAAAGACCGACGCCCAACATCAGGCCAGTCCCACAATGCCGGTCGCGGTGGTAGCGGTTGCTTCGATACGGATTGTCCTGAGCGCAAGAATTGTCCCAGCGCTCACGTTCTTGAACAGAACAGAACCGCCCCCTTTCATCACCACACTCAGATCGCCCGCTCCGCCCACATAGAGCGCGCGTGTTACCTGTTCGAGATCTGCGACATCGGAGGGCACCACGCTGAACGCCTGTGTTGCGGGGCTTTCCAGACCGATTGTGTGGCTATCAAAATAGTCCATGAGTTTCTCCATGTTTGGGATTGGGGTCAGGAACGGTCCGTCATCAGACTTGCGATCAGCTCATTTTTTGCCGATGACCCTGCACTTGATCCGAAATAATAGTTGCCAATGGCGACCACGAGAGAGCCCAACGCGCCGAGCATGACGTTGAGCGGGGCCTGTGCCCCGGTCGGAAGTTCGGCAAAAACCATCGCCGTCAAAATACCAAAAAATCCAAGCAACGCTGCGGCGGCAATGAACCCAGGCATGAGGTCGCCGGTCCGAGCCTGCCTCTCACGCGCGTTGGTGCGGTCATCTGCGTGCAGCCTTTCAAGGTCAACCTGTAGTTCTTTCATCTGACTTTGAAAAACGTGTTCGGCCTGCTTTAGTTTTCTAAGGTCTTCCGGGGAGGCCTGCAGGATAGCTTGTTCGATGTCGGCCTGGTCAGCGTCACCTGGTCCGAGCAATGCTGTGGCAATACCGCGTGCGGCGATGCCCGCCATCGGCCCGCCTAAAGCCGTCGCAAGTCCCGGTGCCACGGTTTGCACAATTTTTTTCCAATCCATTTCCCGCTCCGGCACAGTTGCGAGATCACGACCTGTTTCGTGGCCTCGCAAGCAAGACTAGGATCACCCAACGGGGGTGGGGAGAGAGTTTGGAAATGAGTGGCTTAGCGTGAGGACTTAGTCAGCATCGCTACAGAAAATTTCGTGCAGCACATGGATAAGTTTCAAAACATCTGCGCTGGCCAATGAATAAAATATCTTTTGGCTCTCGCGCCGCGTTCTGACAAGCCCATCACGGCGAAGCCGGGACAATTGCTGAGACAGGTTTGATTGCGCAATGCCAATGCGCTCCTGAAGCTCCCCCACCATCAGCTCGCCGGTGTGCAGTTCGCACAGAATGCGCAGTCGATGGGGATTGCTCATGGAATTTAGCAATCGGGCTGCATTCTCAGCCTCATGGGGTTTTACAATTATATTCATGTTTGCTAATTTAGTATTTTGTGATATTAAAAGCAATCGGCTCAAAAAGCCCTTATTCCGGCCAATTATTGTACTTTTTCACTGGTTGGACAGCCCCTTGAGGAGAGAAAAGCTCATGGTGATCGATCTCACCCCCGAAGAAGTCCAGGTCAAATTGGCCGCCCACGACATTGTGCTGATTGATGTTCGGGAGCCGCGTGAGTTTGGCTCAGAACGCATTCATGGAGCCCTCAACTTCCCGCTCTCAACGTTTGATCCCGCCTTTCTTCCGATTGCTGACAGCGCCATGATCGTCTTTCAATGTGGCACTGGCAAGCGGTCTGCCATGGCTGGGGAGAAAGCAGCGTCTGTGCTCAAAGGTGATGCACGTCATTTGGCCGGTGGCATCACGGCGTGGAAAGCGGCCGGAATCAAAACTGTTACGCTTGACCCAGCGACCGGCGCCGTCATCGATGCGGGCTCTTGAAAACCGACCATTGAACAGCCGTCTATTGCGGCACGTCCCCTGAGATGGTGATGCGCTGCATGCGGCGGTAGTTGGGCCAATAGTCGGCAACGGCATAGTGCTGGGTCGCACGATTGTCCCATACGGCCACTGCCCCTTTGGTCCAACTGAACCGAACCTGGAACTCCGGCGTCTTCACCTTGTCGCAAAGATCACGCAGCAGGACGTCGCTCTCCTCCCGCTCCATCCCTTCAATATACTGGGTGAAGGTGGCATTGACGAACAGGCACTTAGCACCCGTCACCGGATGGGTTCGCACCACAGGGTGAGAGCGCGGCGGATATTGTTTGAGGATTTCTGAGAACGCGCCATCGTCTTTCGCATTCTCGTAATTTCCAGTTGCCCCAAAAACTTCGATCGAATGCACGGCGCGCAATCCTTCGAGCCGCTTCTTTTCCTGCTCCGACAGGCTATCGTAAACCGCATACATATTTGCCCACAGGGTGTCACCCCCACACTCGGGAATCTCGGCGCCATAAAGAACAGAACCCAGCGGAGGCTTGTCGCGCCAAGTTACGTCCGTGTGCCAGATATTCGTTTCAGGTGGGCGCGCCTCGTCATTTTCCAGAACGGAAATCTGCGGGTGACTTTCGACTTTCGGGAAAAACGGATGTGGCGGTTCGAGATCGCCAAACTGGCTGGCAAAGCGCAGGTGGCTTTCCGGGTCCAATACCTGGTCGCGAAAAAAGATCACCAGATATTGATGAAGCGCTGCTTCAATCTCTTTGAAGGTTGCTTCTCCCAGCGGTTTGGAGAGGTCCACGCCGTGGATTTCTGCTCCAATGACCGGCCCAAGGGGCCTAACGTGAATCAGATCGTATTTCATGCGCTTCCTCCCGTCGCCGGAGAAGCCTAGGCGCCGGTTTTCAAGCTTCCCAATTTAAATTGAAAATGCATACTATTCACGGTGTGAATACCTGGACCAAAAGAGCTTTTGCCCGTGAACCTGCGCTCCGTCGATCTCAACCTGCTCACCATCTTTGATGCCATCATGGTGGAGCGAAACATGACCCGGGCCGCCGAGCGGGTGGGCATGACACAACCTGCCATATCCAACGCACTGGGCCGCCTTCGCGCCCTCACCGGAGACCCTTTGTTTGTCCGGACCGCGCGCGGCATGACCCCCACACCGCGGGCGGACGCGCTCGCCGGGCCAATCCGACAGGCTCTGGATTTGGTTCGCACGGGCCTCAGCGAGTCCGCTCTCTTTGATCCCGCGACCAGCGAACGAGCCTTCACCATTGCCATGGGGGACTATTGCGAAGTTGCCTTCCTGCCGCGCATCCTCTCT
Organism: uncultured Parvibaculum sp.; assembly: GCA_964518885.1. GTDB lineage: Bacteria > Pseudomonadota > Alphaproteobacteria > Parvibaculales > Parvibaculaceae > Mf105b01. Next base: position 12,738 of record CAZFHW010000054.1, read on the forward strand.
CGCCTGCGCGAAGAAGCACCCAATGTCACCCTGTCGATGCTGGCACCTGCTGGGGCGACCTTGCTTAAGGAGCTTAAGGAAGGCGCTGTCGATCTGGTCTGGGACGCGGTGGCCATCGACAATCCCGGGTTCCGGTCGGACATGGTTCTGGATGACGGTGTCGTTTGGATCATGCGGGAGGGACACGCGCTCGCCGCCAAAAAGGTGCTGACCGTCGAAGACTACCAAAGCGCAAGCCACGTGCGGCTGAATCCCGGCTTCACCTATGTTCATGACCTTGATCGTTATGTACGCAATCTCGGTATTCACAGGCGATTTGATGTTGAGCTAACCCGGATCGTTCCAATGATATTCGTGGTGGCCGAAACCGATCACGTGGCGACGCTTCCCGCGCGCATTATCCAAAAATTCGAACCGCTGCTCCCGATCACAATGAGGGCCTTGCCGTTCAGTATTCCCAGCGCGCCGCTTTATCAGAGCTGGTATGGGTCGATGGAGAGCGATCCCGGCCACACCTGGCTGCGCAGCCGACTGCTGGAGTGGGCGGCAGATTTCTAGATCTGCGTATCGCAACCTCAGATTGGCCAGGTCTGCATCAAGGGTGGCGGCGCGTCCCGCTCCTCATAGAACGCGTCGATCAACTCCCAGGCTTCTGTCGCACTTTCAACATAAGTGATGATGTCCAGATCACTCTCGGTGATCACTCCTTCATCCACCATGGCTTCAAAATTGACGATCCGGTTCCAGTAATCCCGCCCGAAAAGCAAAACAGGCATGGCGCGAATTTTTCCCGTTTGAATGAGGGTCAGGGTTTCAAACAGTTCGTCCAACGTGCCAAAACCACCGGGGAAAATAACCAATGCTTTTGCCCGCATAAGAAGGTGCATTTTGCGCAGAGCAAAATAGTGGAACTGAAAACTGAGGTCTGGCGTGATGTAGGGATTGGGCCGCTGCTCCTGCGGCAGCGAGATATTGTAGCCCACAGAAAGAGCGCCAGCGTCCGCCGCCCCTCTATTGGCCGCTTCCATGATGCCCGGCCCCCCGCCCGTTGCAATCACATAGTCCAGTCGCGTATTGGTCTGCGCAGCTTCTGACACGATGCGGCCGAAGGCTTGAGCCTCTTCGTAATAGTGACAGCGTTCCCGAATACGCTCCGCGCGACGCAAAGCTCTTTTGCGCTGACCTTCATCGGGCGCACACGCAGCCAGGCGCTCAGCCTCCTGAAATGCCTCCTCTGCATCCTCCGGGCTCGGCACGCGGGCGGAGCCAAATACAACAATGGTGGAGAAGATTTGTTTTTCTTCGAGGAGCAGGTCCGGCTTCAGCAATTCCAGTTGAAGACGGACAGCGCGCAGCTCATCGCGTCGCAGGAATTCGTCGTCCTCAAAACTCAGCCGAAACGATGGCGCATCCATCTGCGGGAGAGACTGTTCGTTTGTTGCCTTTTCATCGTCGCTCATAGCGTCTGCTCCTCTTGTCTTTATTGTCCGACTTCTTTTTGGTCGGCGGGCTCCATGATACTGTTTTTGGCCAAGCATTTGGCGTTTAGTCGCAAGAAGTGACACACTCACGTCCTCTTTAGGAGGCGGATATGCGTGTTGCGATCCTGACCATTGGTACACGCGGCGACCTGCAACCCTATATCGCGCTGACACTGGCGCTCAAACGCGCGGGTCATGAGGTGCTGCTCTGCGGCCCTGAAAATTTCGTCGACTGGGTGGCAGGTTACGGTATCGATTACCTGCCCGGCGGGATCGATATTCAGGCTCTGCTGCAAACGCCGGAAGGCCGCGAGATGGTTGCAGGCAACCCCCTCACCATACTCCGAAATGCCCGTGAGCTCGGCACACGTCTCCTGACAGGCAACATCAAGGCCAGCACAAAAGCTGTGGAAGGTGCGGATGTCATTATTTTCCACCCCAAAGTTCCCGTCGCCTTTGATCTTGCAGAGTACCACAAAGTGCCGCTCATCGCGACAGCGTTCCAACCCATCCTCACAGCGACGGGGGAGTTTCCCATTCTGGATTTTGCAGGCCGATCATTCGGGCGTTCCCTCAACCGATTGACCTATTCGGCCCTTCGGGCCTCACGTGGTTTGTTTGCCAAACAGATGAACCAGTGGCGGCAGGACAGTTTGGGACTAAAGCCGCTCGCCCGCTTTGCGCACACTGATATTCTGCATGGCAAGCCTGTTCCCGCATTGCATGCTTTTTCCGAGACCATCGTTCCCCGGCCTGCCGATTGGCCTGCCCACGCCTATATGACGGGCTACTGGTTTTTGGATGGTCCGGCGGACTGGTCCCCCTCGCCTGAGCTGCAAATCTTTCTCGATGCCGGTGCGCCACCGGTCTATGTCGGCTTTGGCAGCATGACCGACAAAGACCCGGCGGCGAAGGCAGACATAGTGATGAAGGCGCTTGCGCTTGCAGACTGTCGGGCCGTGGTGTCGGCGGGCTGGGGCGGGATGGATGTCTCCTCCCTGCCCGATACCGTATTTGCGATTGACGGGGTGCCTCATGACAAGCTGTTTCCGCTCATGCAGGCCATTGTGCATCATGGCGGGGCGGGCACCACCGCAGCCGCGTTGCGGGCTGGCAGGCCGCAAATTGTGGTACCCTATTTTGGCGATCAACCTTTCTGGGGCCGACGGGTGGAAGGGCTCGGCGTCAGCCCCCCTCCCCTGTCTCAGAAAAAACTCACCCCTCAGAAACTGGCGCGCGCCCTTCGTGCCGCCACCAAGGACAAATCAATGAACTCTCACGCGGAAACAGTCGGTCGCAAAATTGCGCAGGAAACAGGTGTCACCAACGCTGTTCAGCTGATCGAAAGGTTTTCCCAATGAGTGCGCCCCAAGACGAGATCGCGTTGTGGCAGGAGCGGATTGATGTGTCCCCCTTCCAGCGCTGGCTTGGGCTTCAGGTTGCAGACGTGAGCGAGGGCAAGATAAGCGTCACCATGCCGTGGAAGGACGAGCTTGTCTCCAACCCCACACCGCCGACCATGCATGGGGGCATTCTTGCCTCGTTGATCGATCTTATGGGTCTCTACTGTGTTTTGACCACGGGCTCCATCTCACTCGCGACTGTCGACCTTCGGGTGGACTATCATCGCCCCGCTGGTCCCGGCACGTTGCGCGCGGAGGCTGGCATCATCAAACTCGGCTCCAAGGTCTCTACAGCGGAGACGAAAGTTTTTGGAGAGAACGGAAAATTGCTGGCGTCCGGTCGCGGTGTCTATCTGATGGCCGGTTGACTTGCGCTGACTTCCACCGCTGGATTAGTGACCACATCAGGTTGAAGCGCCGGGCAAGTGCCGTTACAGATGAGGTGTCTTCACCAAAACCCCAAGCGTAGAAAACTCATGATACGAAAAAAACTTGCCACCCTGATTGCCCTCCCCCACTTCGAGGTCATCATCATGGCATTCATCGTCGTCAATTCGATCATTCTAGCGCTTGAAACAAGCCCGTCTGCGATGGCGCTAGCGGGCCCGGCCCTGAAAACAGCCGATAAGATTATCCTGACGATATTTGTAGCTGAACTGGTGGCCCGGATGGTGGTTGACTTCCGGGGGTTCTGGCGTGATCCGTGGCGGATTTTCGACTTTCTCGTGGTCGGGATTGCACTGGTGCCGGCCACTGGACCGCTGGCTGTGCTGCGCGCGTTACGCATCCTGCGGGTGCTGCGGCTGCTCACCGCGGTTCCTGCCATGCGCCGGGTGGTGGGTGGACTGTTGCGCGCCATCCCCGGGCTTGGCTCCATTATTTTCCTAATTGGGTTGATTTTCTTCGTGTTCTCCGTGATTTCAACCAAGCTGTTTGCCGAGGAATTTCCGGAGTGGTTCGGGTCGATCGGCGAGTCATCCTACACCTTGTTCCAGATCATGACGCTTGAAAGCTGGTCCATGGGCATCGTCCGCCCGGTGATGGAGGTCTACCCTCTGGCCTGGCTGCTCTTTGTGCCGTTCATCGTGATTACCGCCTTCACCGTTCTGAACCTGTTCATCGGGGTGATCGTGGACGCCATGCAATCCGAGCACGAAGCGGAGGCGCGCCGTGATCGTGACCGTCTATTGGACAAGAATGAGCAAATTCTGGTCGAAATTGCATCATTGCGCCAACAGCTGGACGCCATGCAACAGCATGCCGGACGGTAACAGGCCAACCCCGCGATACCAAAATCGCCCGCGCCAATTTCGAACTCCTCAGACGCGCCTATGTCGACGCCCGCTACTCCGACCATTTCGAAAT
>CAZFHW010000055.1:0-11343 GCA_964518885.1 uncultured Parvibaculum sp.
CGGCAGAACCAATATAGGCACTTAAAGCTCTGAATTAAAGGTTAGCGTGTACTTTGGCGAAAAGCCGCCTGGTGAGCCTGACTGCGCCGCTGGCTGGGCCTATTTGCTGAAACTCAGCCGCTACACCAATTCTAATCCTGACGCGCGAGGTCGTGATTTGGCTACGCTGACCTTGCGGCTGAGGGAGGGGCGTCATTCAAGTGACGCGAATCGACAATGGCGCTAGGATGCGAGCAGTAAATCAGGAACCTCCTCTATGCAGCAATATCTCGATCTCATGCGCCTTATCCGTGACGAAGGTGTGGAAAAGACCGACCGGACCGGAACCGGCACGCGGTCCGTTTTTGGCCATCAGATGCGCTTTGATCTGGCCAAGGGGTTTCCCATGGTCACAACCAAGAAGCTGCATTTGAAGTCGATTGTTCATGAGCTGCTGTGGTTTATCGCGGGCGATACCAACACAGCCTATCTCAAGGCAAATGGGGTCAGCATCTGGGATGATTGGGCGGATGAGAAGGGGGACCTGGGCCCCGTTTACGGGCATCAGTGGCGCAGTTGGCCGACACCGTCGGGTGGCAGCATTGATCAGATCAAAAACCTGCTGCAGCAGATTAAGGCGAGCCCGGATTCCAGGCGGTTGATTGTCTCGGCGTGGAACGTGGCGGACGTGGACAATATGGCTTTGCCGCCGTGTCACTGTCTGTTCCAGTTCTATGTGGCGGACGGCAAGCTGTCCTGCCAGCTCTATCAACGCTCCGCAGATGTGTTTTTGGGGGTGCCGTTCAACATCGCGTCCTATGCGCTACTCACCATGATGGTGGCGCAGGTGACGGGATTGGAACTGGGCGACTTTGTCCACACGTTTGGCGACGCCCATCTCTATTCCAATCATCTGGAGCAGACGGACCTGCAGCTCTCTCGCACGCCGCGCGCCCTGCCGACGATGAAAATCAATCCTGAGGTGACCAGCCTGTTTGATTTTACCTACGATGATTTCGAACTGGTGGGTTACGATCCGCATCCGCATATTTCTGCGCCCGTGGCGGTCTAAGACACATGCATATCTGTCAATTTGTGGCCATTGCTGAGAACGGTGTGATTGGCAAAGACAATGGAATGCCGTGGCGGCTTTCCGGCGATCTGCAATATCTAAAACGCGCCACTATGGGGAAGCCGATCATTATGGGGCGCAAGACGTGGGAGAGTTTTCCACGTCGTCCGCTCCCGGGACGCCCCAACCTGGTGGTGACCCGCAATGGGGCTTATGACGCGCCGGGGGCGACGGTGTTCACTGATGTCGAGGCAGCGCTTACGCATGCTGAAACCCTCGCGCAGGAGACAGGTGTCGACGAAATTATGATCCTGGGGGGGGCGGAAATTTACGCGGCGACCCTACCCAGGACCACAAGGATTTATCTGACGCGGGTGCACGCCTCGCCAGAGGGTGACACGCATTTTCCGGAATTTGATCAAGGCGCATGGCGTGAGGTGCGCAATGTGCGTCAGCCGCGTGGGGAAAATGACAGTGATGATTATTCACTGATCGTTCTGGAACGGGTGTAGCGTTAGGCTCTGGAGGATTTCATGGATTTCAAAACATTCAAACTGACACCCAAGCCCAATCAGTATCTGGTGGCCCCGGAAGGGTTTTGTGAAAATGCGACACCCCACCGCATTGCCCCTGAGTTCAAAGCTGATCCGCAAAAACTGGAAGATGGTTTTGCCGACATTGCGCTGGCTGAGCCGCGGGTGACACGACAAGCCTCTGATGAGGGGCAACGGGATTTTGTACAGCGCTCTGCTTTGATGCGTTTTCCAGACACGATTACTTTTGAGGCGATTGACCTGGGGGGCGGTAAGTCGACCCTTGCTATCTATAGTCGCTCGGCGATTGGCCACTCTGATCTGGGGGTGAACAAGAAGCGGATTGATGCCTGGCTGAAGAAGCTTGAGGCAGCCCTCTAGACTTATCTAACACACGGTGTTGAAGGAGAGCGCGAATGGACGTGCGTGCGGCGGTGGCATTTGAGGCGGGCAAGCCTCTTGAGATTGTGACAGTTCAACTGGAAGGCCCACGGGCGGGCGAAGTGCTGGTTGAGATGAAGGCGACCGGCCTTTGTCATACGGATGCCTTTACGCTCTCGGGCGACGACCCGGAGGGCATGTTCCCGGCCATCCTGGGTCATGAAGGGGCGGGCGTTGTTGTCGAAGCCTGGGCGGGGGTTACGTCTCTCGGCGTGGGGGATCATGTGATCCCGCTCTACACGCCCGAATGCGGCGAATGTGAGTTCTGCAAGAACCCCAAAACCAATCTCTGTCAGGCGATCCGCGAGACCCAGGGCCGTGGTCTGATGCCAGATGGCACGAGCCGGTTTTCCTACAAGGGCGCGCCGGTGTTGCATTACATGGGGTGTTCGACCTTCGCCAATTATTCGGTGGTGCCTGAAATTGCGTTGGCGAATATTCGTAAAGACGCGCCTTTCGACAAGGTCTGTTACATCGGCTGCGGGGTGACGACAGGCATTGGCGCGGTCATCAATACGGCCAAGGTGGAGCCCGGCTCAACGGTGGTGGTGTTTGGTCTCGGCGGCATCGGTCTCAATGTGGTGCAAGGCGCTCGGATGGCTGGAGCCAAACGCATTGTCGGCGTTGATCTCAACAATGACCGCAAAGCGCTTGGTGAACAGTTCGGCATGACGGACTTTGTGAACCCCAAGGAAATTGACGGCGATGTGGTGGGGCACATTGTCGAGCTGACCGGTGGGGGCGCTGACTATTCGTTTGAGTGCATTGGCAATGTGACCACCATGCGACAGGCGCTTGAGTGCTGCCACAAAGGCTGGGGTGAAAGCATCATCATTGGTGTTGCAGGAGCAGGGCAGGAAATTTCGACACGGCCTTTTCAACTGGTCACAGGACGTACCTGGAAAGGAACTGCATTCGGCGGGGCGAGCGGACGCACGGATGTGCCGGAGATCGTTGACTGGTATATGGATGGTAAGATCAATATCGATGATCTCATCACTCACACAATGCCCCTTGAGGACATCAACAAGGGTTTTGATCTGATGCACGAAGGCAAGTCGATCCGCTCGGTGGTCGTCTATTGAGTTGACGTGAACCCCAGGTTCGCTCCACGCTCCGCACATTGAAATCAGTTAGTGTGACGGAGAAAGACACATGCAATTTGAAGAAGTCGCCAGCGGGCTGGAATTTCCCGAGGGGCCCATTGCCATGCCGGATGGCAGTGTTCTTTTGGTGGAGATCAAACGCGGGACGCTCACGCGGGTGCAGCCCGATGGCTCCACTGAAGTTGTGGCTGATCTTGGCGGCGGGCCGAACGGCGCCGCGATGGGGCCGGATGGTGCGATTTACATTTGTAACAATGGTGGGTTCGCCTGGCACGATATTGAAGGGCTGATTATCCCCGGTGACAAGCCGGACGATTATTCCGGCGGGCGCATTGAGCGTGTTGATCTGGAGACCGGCGAGATCACGGTTCTCTATACCGAGTGCAATGGCGTTCCCTTCAACGGGCCGAACGACATTGTGTTCGATCGCCAAGGTGGCTTCTGGTTCACAGACCTTGGCAAAACTCATGGCCGGGTGAAGGACTTGGGGGCTCTCTATTATGCAAAGCCTGATGGGTCTTCTGTTGTGCAGGTGGTGTTCCCGATCGATACGCCGAACGGCGTGGGCCTGTCCCCTGATGAGAGTGTTGTTTATGTCGCCTCAACAGAGGCGGGGCGCCTATGGGCATTCGATATTCTGGAGCCGGGCGCGATCAAGCCCGCAGGGCCACCAAACCAGGGGAGGCTTATCGGGAACCCGTCTGGCCTCAATTATTTCGACTCGCTGGCGGTTGATGCAGAGGGCAATATCTGTGTTGCGACCATCTTTAATGGCGGAATTACGTCGATTTCGCCGGATGGCGCGATAGAACATTTCCCCACCGATGATTTCATCACCACCAATATTTGTTTTGGTGGGGCTGATCTAAAAACGGCCTATCTGACCCTTTCTTCCACAGGGCGGCTGGTGAAATGTACCTGGCCGCGGGCGGGGCTTGCACTGAACTATCTCAATACGTAGTGCGTGAACGGAAGAAACTGCTTTCCAAAATGGTTAATGCTGTGCCAGCATATCCCTCATGGGGTACGAGCGTCACCAATCTGGGAGATTAGGATGCGATTTTTTATCAGTTTGATTGTTGCGACATTTGCGCTGACGGGGGCTGCTTTTGCTGACCCGTTTGCTAACTTTTACGGCAATACGGTGAATATCGAAGGGGCGGCGGGGGCTCGGTCTGTTCACATCAATAGTGATGGGACCTATACCAACACGCTGGCCGATGGCACGTCAGTGTCTAGTACGTGGGCAATGGATGGCGACAATGCCTGCTTTGTCACCGGGGCTGATACGCCGCCTTATTGTGTTGCTGCAGTCACCCGCAATGTGGGGGACAGCTGGGAGTTGACGGCACCAGATGGTGCGGCCGAAACGGCAACCTTGGTTGCAGGTATGTGACGTTCGTCACGTAGCGTTTTGGCGCACTGGAATTTGGAACGGTCGGGCTTAAACACCCGGCCGTTTTTTTGTCTACTGGCTATTTTTCAATTTACTCAATGATGATCTTTGGGGCGGGGCGGCTGGTATCCCCTGCCGCCAGTCTTGCTATCAGATTCTCTGCGAGGCGGGCATAAGGGGCTGCCTCTTCGCACTCTGGTGCAGTCGCAACAATCGGCTTGCCCTCATCCATGCCTTCACGAATGGCTGTGTGGATGGGGATTTCGCCGAGAAAAGGAACGCCCAATGTGTCCGCCGTGCGCCGTGCGCCGCCTTCCCCGAAAATGAATGTCTTCTCGCCGGACCCGGGGCTTATGAAATAGGCCATGTTTTCGACAATGCCGAAAACGGGGACGTGGGTTTTCTCGAACATGGCAATGCCGCGACGGACATCGGCCAGGGCAATTTCCTGGGGGGTGGAGACGATGATCGATCCGGCGAGCGGTACTTTTTGCGCCATGGTGAGTTGGGCATCGCCGGTACCGGGTGGCATGTCCACCACCAGGACATCGAGTTCTCCCCAGACAACATCATTCATCATCTGCATGAGGGCGGACTGAACCATGGGGCCGCGCCAGATCATGGCGGTGTCTTCATCCACCATGTAGCCGATGGACATGGTTTTGATGCCGTACTTTTCGTGGGGAATAAGCTTTTTGTCGCTCGAGGTTTTCGGCTTGTCCGCAATTCCCATCATGCGGGGCACAGAAGGCCCGTAAATGTCGGCGTCCAGCAGGCCGATCTTCAAGCCGCGTTGTCCCAGGGCAATAGCCAGATTGACCGCGACGGTGGATTTGCCCACGCCGCCCTTGCCGCTGGCGACGGCGATGATCTTTTTCACGCCGGGAATGTTCAGGGGAGCTGCAGAGGCGGGTTTGGACGGTTTTTTTCGCTCATCAGGGGCAGGGCCGCTGTGAGCTGTCAGGACGGCGGTTACAGAGAGAACGCCTGCGACCTTATAAACGGCCTCTTCACAGCTTTTTCTGAGTGATTCGAGACTTGGGCCCCGGGCTGGATCGACTTCCAGTGAAAACAGCACGTGACCCTCACGGATCGTGATGCCCTGCACCATTTCGAGGGCCACAACATTGCCTCCCCGGTCCTTATCCTCCACCGAGGAGAGAGCTTTTAGAATGTCAGCTTTTGTTGGCGGGGACATTTTTGGTGGTTCCGGTGAAATTTTTTCTGATTAGGGGTGGCAGAAGGTCCACCTTGTGCCAATTTACCAGATAACGTGCGCGTTGCACGGGGATGATGAGTGTCATATAACGCCGACATGGCTGAATTGCTATGAGGCTAAGTGTGGCGGTGTGCTGCAGTTGGTTCTGGATGGCACGCAATTAGACATTTTCCGCATAATCTGCGGAGTGGCAGCGAAGTTTTACGGATAAAGGAAGTTCTATGCCCTGGAACGATCAGAATGGCGGCGGTAATGGTGGATGGCAAGGTGGTGGCGGTGGTCGCGGACCATGGGGCCAACCTCCCTCAGGTGGTGGTCAACAACCGCCTGATCTTGAAGAGTTGATTCGCAAAGGGCAGGAGCGACTTCGGAGCTTCATTCCCGGCGGTGGCGGCAGCGGTGGAGCGGCCATGGGCGGTGCGAGCGGCCGCGGCGTTTGGCTTATTGCAGCACTTGTTGTGCTGGGTTTCCTCGCTTATGGCTCGGTCTACCGGGTGAATACAGACGAGCAGGGCGTTGTCCTTCGGTTTGGCAAATATGTGTACTCGACCCCTCCTGGGCTGCACTTCAAATTGCCGTATCCGATTGAGAGTGTGCTGACCCCCCAGATCACGTCGGTGAACCAGATCAATATCGGCATCCCTTCCGCATTGCGTGGCAATGAACGGAACGTTCGTTCGATCAGCCTGTCGGAAGCGCAAAAAGAAGGTCAGATGCTGACCGGCGATGAGAATATCGTCGATATCAACTTCACAGTTTTCTGGAAGGTCAGTGACGCTGCTGATTACCTCTTCAATGTGCAAGACCCTCAAGGCACGGTGAAAGCCGTGGCTGAAAGTGTGATGCGCGAAGTGGTTGGTCAGTCTGAGTTCCAGGAGCTGCAAACCACAGGCCGGTTGCAGGCGCAAGTGGCGGTTCAGGAACGTATGCAGGGAGTTCTGGATAGTTACGCGGCCGGTATTTCGATCACGGAAGTAAAGCTGGCAAAGGTTGATCCACCCTCAGCGGTTATTGACTCCTTCCGGGATGTGCAGGCAGCCCGTGCCGACCAGGAACGGCTTCGCAACGAAGCTGAAGCCTATGCCAATACGGTGGTGCCTCAGGCACGTGGTGAATCTGAAGTGCTCATCCAGGCCGCAAGCGCCTATCGTGAGCAGACGGTGGCGCAGGCTGAAGGTGAGTCCCAGCGCTTCCTTTCCATCTACAATGAATACCGGCAGGCAAAGGACGTGACGCGGCAGCGGATGTTCCTTGAGACCATGGAGCGGGTACTTGGCAGTATGAACAAGGTCCTGATGGACGGTGGCGCTGGTGGTGCCGTTCCTTATTTGCCGCTTAATCAACTCGTACCTGGTAGTACCAGCAGAAATGAAGGGCAACGCTAATGAACCGTGCAATCGGATTTGTCGCCGCGATCGTGACGCTTTTAGTCGTTGTTGTGGTTTACTCGTCGCTCTTCACCGTTCGGATGACGGAGCAGGCGCTGGTGCTTCAGTTTGGTGACCCGCGGGTTGCTATCACCGAGCCCGGCCTTAACTGGAAAATACCCTTCGTTCAGAACGTGATCTATTTCGACAAGCGCATTCTTAATCTGAATTCGCCGTCAGAAGAGATCATTGCCGGGGACCAAAAACGCCTGGTGGTGGATGCGTTCGCGCGCTACCGCATTGTCGATCCCCTGCAATTCTATCAATCGGTGCGTGACATTCGTCAGGCTGAAACGCGATTGCGTCCGATTTTTGTATCGTCGCTCAGAAACGTACTCGGTGAAGAAAGCCTTGAAACCCTGATCCGTGATGACAGAGACGGATTGATGGTGCGTATTCGGGCTGAATTCAACACAGCGACGGGTAATCTGGGTGTTGAGATTGTTGATGTGCGTATCAGGCGTGCTGATCTGCCAGAGGCTAACAGCCAGGCGATTTTCCGCCGCATGCAAACGGAACGTGAGCGGGAAGCCGCTGAGCTTCGGGCCCAGGGTCAAGAAATTGCCCAGCGGGTCCGCTCTCGGGCTGACCGTGATGTGACGGTTCTGTTGGCTGAAGCGCAAAGGGAATCGGACATGATCCGTGGTGAAGGCGATGCAAAGCGAAATAAGATTTTCGCTGATGCCTATGGCAAGGACCCTGAGTTCTTCTCTTTCTACCGATCCATGCTGGCCTATGAAGTCGGGCTTAATGGCGATACGACAACAATGGTGATTTCACCGGAAAGCAATTTTTTCCGCTATTTTGGTGATCCGAGTGGTCGAGGCGGGCGGTAATTTCCACCCCTGCCTTGATGTCCCTGTTTTGAGACGAAAGCCCGATAGCACATGAACGATTTGATTGTTGCTATCGGGCTGGTTCTCGTTTTGGAGGGGATGCTGTATGCGGTCTTTCCCGGTGCTCTTAAGCGCATGATGAGCCTGGTACAATCGTTGCCCGATGAAATGCTTCGGCGTTCCGGACTTGTTGCGCTTGCTCTCGGTGTTGTGATTGTCTGGTTGGTACGTGGATGAGCCGCTGGCTCGTTCCGCCTCAATTCGCCCACATTCTCCACCAAAATGCAGGTCGAACGAGGTTTTGCTGCTTGAAACTGTCGATCAGGTGTTCAATCTCGGTGTTGTTAACCCCGATTGAACGACCTGCGAGGCATGGTCGGGCAGATTTTAGGGTCATGCGAGGACCTCGTAGAGGGCTCGTAGGGATGGAGAAGGAGTTGAGTGTGAAGCACCTGATGGCAGAAATTGGAATGGGTCGCTTGTTCCAGCGCGTAGGTGGAGCAACCTCCGGTCTTGGCAAGATCATAAGCGCGGTATCGGGCTTGATATTGATTGTCGCTGTGACAGTGCAACCTTTTAACGTTACCCCAGCCTTCGCGCGGGGAGCACCTGACAGTTTTGCCGATCTGGCTGAGCGTCTTTCTCCTGCCGTTGTTAATATTTCAACGTCACAAACCATTTCGACGCGGGGCGGGCGCCAAAGACCGCCGGGTCTTCCAGATGGTTCTCCGTTCGAAGATTTCTTTGACGATTTTATGGAGCGCAGAGGACGCGAAGGCATTCCACGCCGGGTTCAGTCTCTCGGCTCTGGCTTTGTTATTGACCCTTCAGGTTATGTCATCACCAACAATCATGTGATTGAAGATGCTGATGAGATCAAAGTCATTTTTGCCGATGGTACGTCGTTTCCTGCAGAACTGATCGGGCGGGATGCCAAAACGGATCTCGCGGTGCTCAAGATTGAAGCTGAAAAGGATCTGCCTTTTGTTCCGTTTGGCGATTCCAACAAGAGCCGTGTCGGCGACTGGGTGATGGCGATCGGCAATCCGTTTGGCCTGGGCGGGACGGTGACGGCGGGCATTATTTCGGCGATCAACCGCGACATTAATGCCGGTCCCTATGATGATTTCATTCAGACCGATGCCTCCATCAACCGGGGAAATTCCGGTGGACCGCTTTTCAATATGGAAGGTGAAGTGATCGGTGTGAACGCGGCGATTATTTCTCCCTCGGGGGGCTCTATCGGTATTGGCTTTGCCATCCCCTCCGCAACGGCCATCGCTGTGGTTCAGCAATTGCGTGAGTTTGGTGAGACGCGGCGCGGCTGGTTGGGTGTTCGTATTCAGTCGGTGACTGAGGAAATTGCTGAAGGCCTGGGCATGGATGAACCTCGAGGCGCACTGGTTGCCGGTGTTAATCCGCAAGGCCCCGCACAGGAAGCCGGGATTGAGCCGGGCGACGTGATTGTAGAGTTTGACGGGAAAGCGGTTCCGGAAATGCGGGACCTGCCCAAACTTGTGGCTGAAACAGATATTGGCCGCAAAGTCGATGTTCTGGTTATTCGTGATGGTCAGGAACAGGCGCTGAAAGTTGAAATTGCGCTGCTTGATGAGACCGAAACGGCTGAGGCTGAGCCCGATGAAGATGGCAAGGAAAATGAGGCCGGAACCGTGGAGGTGCTAGGGCTGGGCCTGTCGCGCCTGACTTCATCAAACCGCCAGAAATATAATGTTCCGTCAGACGTTGATGGGGTGGTGGTAACTTATGTTGATCCGGCCAGCGCTGCGGCACGAAAAGGTATTCGCCCTGGAGATGTGATTGTTGAGGTCGCCCAAAACGATGTGCGGCGTCCGGGGGACGTGGTTGACCGGGTGGCGGAAGAAAAAGCGTCGGGGCGCAAGTCCGTACTGCTTCTGCTTGCAAGCGGGGGTGATCTTCGCTTTGTGGCTGTGCGGATTCGCGACGCCAACTAGTTGATTTCTTTAGGTCAGGACGTGGTGACGATGTCGTCGACGCGGTAGCCTTGAATATAGAGTAAAGCCTGGAGGTCGCCGTGGTTCACTTGAGCCGCGGCGGCCTTTCCCACAATAGGCTTGGCGTGGAAGGCGACGCCAAGTCCCGCCTCGCCAATCATAGCGAGATCATTGGCACCGTCTCCGACAGCCATTGTCTCGCGAGGGTCCAGGTTCAACTCCGTGGACAATTTTTTCAGGGCGGTGAGCTTGGCCTCGCGGCCCAAAATGGGTTCTGCCACCTCTCCCGTCAAATGTCCGTCAGCAATGATCAGCGTGTTTGCCTGATGGGATGTGAAGCCGACGGCGGCGGCGATGCGAGACGTAAAAAAGGTGAAGCCGCCAGACACCAGAGCGCAGGTGCCGCCATGCTTCTTCATGGTGGCGCAGAGGGCGCGGCCTCCGGGCATTTCTGTGATCTGGGTGTCGTAGACACGCTGCAATTCTGTTTCGGCCAGACCCTTCAAGAGCGCCACGCGCTCACGCAGGGCAGGGGCAAACTCAAGTTCACCCCGCATGGCGCGCTCGGTGATGGTTGAGATCTCGTCGCGCAGGCCCAGGGCGTCGGCCAGTTCGTCGATGCATTCCTGTTCGATGACGGTGGAATCCATATCGGCAATCAGGAGCTTTTTGCGCCGGTGGCCTGTCGGTTGTACGACTACGTCGATTGCGGCCGCTCCCAGAGCGTTGCGTGCCCTATCGAGGACAGCTTCGGGGTCCGTGGTTTCCAGGACCAGATCGCAGGCGTGTCCGGGTTTTAGCCAGTCAGGTGCGTGGGGGGTGCCTACAGCTTGCGCCACCGCCTGGACCTGCGATTGAGTAAGATCTGTGTTCTTGCTGCCGATAAGGGTAAGAATTTGAGACATGAGATGAGATATGGGAACCGACTGTTGAGGACATACTTTTGAGCCGCGTGAAAGATCATCCAGAAGGCCCGTTTGCGGTTCTTATCGCAGGGCCGACAGCGAGCGGCAAGTCTGGCGTGGGCCTGCGGCTGGCAGCGGAGCTGGATGGCGAGATCGTGAATGCGGACTCAATGCAGGTTTACAAGGACCTGCGGACCGTGACCGCCAGACCCTCTGAGACGGACGAGGCCAACTGCCCCCATCATCTTTATGGTCATGTTCCAGGGAATGAGGTCTTTTCCACCGGGCGGTGGCTGGCGGAGGTGGTGCCGGTCATTGAAGACATCAGGGCGCGGGGCCGGGTGCCGATCGTGCTGGGAGGCACGGGGCTCTATTTTCGGGCTCTGACCGATGGATTTGTTGAAGTGCCGGGCATTCCGGACGATGTGCGGGCTGAGACCCGGGCGGAGGTGGAGG
>CAZFHW010000055.1:11443-16696 GCA_964518885.1 uncultured Parvibaculum sp.
GAAGTGCCGGGCATTCCGGACGATGTGCGGGCTGAGACCCGGGCGGAGGTGGAGGCTATTGGGGCTTCAGCGGCGCATCAGCTGCTCGCAGAGGTGGATGCGCGGTGGGCTGCAAAGGTGCACGAGAATGATCCTCAGCGGATTGCCAGGGGTCTGGAAGTCTACCGGGCGACAGGACGGGCGCTGACCGACTGGCATGATGAGCCTGTGCAGCCAGCCCTTGCCATGCCGTTTCTGAAGATTGTTCTAGAGCCCGACAGGGCTTGGCTGTATGACCGGATTGATCGCCGGTTTGCGAAGATGGTGGAGCAGGGGGCCGTGCAAGAGGTTGCCAAGCTGCTCAGCCTTGGTCTGGAGCCAACCCTGCCGATCATGAAGGCACTGGGGGTGCCGGAACTTGGCAGCCATCTGCGGGGCGATATGGGCCTGGAGGAGGCCATTGCGCTTGCCGGAACCCGGAGCAGGCAATATGCGAAACGCCAATCCACATGGTTTAAGCAACAGATGATTGCGTGGAACCATCTATTTGAGCAAGATTTGGAAAGCCAAATAGATAAAATCTTTTCATTTATTGACGATTTTGGGTTGACCCCTAGTCCGTGAGTAGATAATGTGCGCCTCGTTTTCTGGGGTTTCATGCCGAAAAACCCTAGAAAATTGGCGTCTTTATTGATCTTCGGCAAATCGTGGGGACCTTCCCACAATCTGTTTTCGTTGCAGGGGCACATATTGGCCCCCCACTCAGAGAGGAAGTTTCATGTCCGGGCAAGAGATGACAGGCGCGCAAATCGTCATCCGTGCGCTGATCGACCAGGGCGTCGACACCATTTTCGGCTATCCGGGTGGGGCGGTTCTTCCAATTTATGACGAGCTTTTCAAACAAGAAGGCATTCGCCATATCCTGGTTCGCCATGAGCAGGCAGCGGCGCACGCGGCTGAGGGCTATGCGCGCTCGACCGGCAGGCCCGGTGTGTTTCTCGTAACCTCTGGCCCTGGCGCAACAAATGCCGTCACAGGGCTCACAGATGCATTGATGGATTCGATCCCTGTTGTTTGTCTGACGGGACAGGTCGCGACGCACCTGATTGGTTCGGATGCGTTTCAGGAATGCGACACTGTTGGCATTACACGGCCCTGCACAAAGCATAACTGGCTGGTGAACAGTGTTGATGAGTTGACGCGCGTCATGCACGAAGCCTTCTACGTGGCCACCAGCGGGCGGCCCGGCCCGGTTGTGATCGACATTCCCAAAGATGTTCAATTTGCCAGCGGCACCTATGCGGGCCCGGCCAATATTGTGCACAAGACCTATCGCCCTCAGATCAAAGGGGATGTGGGCGCGATCACCCGTGCGGTTGAACTGATGGCAGGGGCGAAGAAACCCATTTTTTACACGGGCGGCGGGGTCATTAATTCGGGCCCGGCAGCGAGCCAGTTGTTGCGCCAGTTGGCTCAGATAACGGGTTATCCGGTCACTTCGACCTTGATGGGCCTGGGCGCGTTTCCCGCTGATGACAAGAACTGGCTGGGCATGTTGGGCATGCACGGCACGTATGAAGCCAACAATGCGATGCACGACTGCGATGTCATGATCTGCGTTGGTGCACGCTTTGATGATCGGATCACCGGACGGCTGGATGCGTTCTCCCCGAATTCGAAGAAGATCCATATCGATATTGATCCGTCCTCCATCAACAAGACTGTTCATGTGGATATTCCGATCATTGGCGATTGCGCCCATGTTCTGGAAGACATGATCCGTATCTGGAAATCGAAAGTAGCGCAGCCGAACAAGGAAGCGCTGGCTGACTGGTGGCGCCAGATTGATACTTGGCGGGGCCGCAAGTCGCTTTCTTTTACACAAAAGAAAGACGGGCTGATTAGGCCGCAATACGCGATCGAGAGACTTTATGAGCTGACCAAAGACCGTGAGCCGATCATTACGACAGAAGTCGGGCAACACCAGATGTGGGCGGCTCAGCATTTCCATTTCCAAAAGCCCAATCAATGGCTGACATCAGGTGGTTTGGGGACGATGGGCTATGGATTTCCGGCTGCTATTGGAGCCCAGATTGCCAATCCAGATGCGCTGGTGATTGATATTGCCGGGGAAGCCTCGATCCAGATGAATATGCAGGAAATGTCGACGGCTGTTCAATACAGATTGCCGGTCAAGATATTCATCGTGAACAACCAGTATATGGGCATGGTTCGCCAGTGGCAGGAATTGCTGCATGAAAGCCGTTACTCGCAGACTTACTCCGAAGCACTGCCTGACTTCGTCAAATTGGCGGAGGCTTACGGGGGGACGGGTATTCGAGCGACCAAACCGGGCGAACTGGATGACAAAATACTGGAAATGCTGGCCACGCCCGGCCCGGTTATTTTCGACTGCGAAGTGGACCCGACTGAGAACTGCTATCCGATGATCCCGTCGGGAGCAGCCCATAATGAGATGATCCTGGGGGATGGCGTGGATGAGCCTACCATCACCGAAGAGGGCAAAATGCTGGTTTAGGCGCGATTTTAGGCAAGCGGGCACATCCGATAGGGGTTCGCCTTTTGCCCCCAATCGGCTATAAGCCCGGCGGGTGCTGACGCATTGGCACCGAGATTTCTTAGAAGTGTGACGTGATGACTGAGACGAGCAAATCCGAGCGACATGTACTGGCGGTTCTTGTGGACAATGAGGCCGGTGTTTTGGCGCGTGTTATCGGGCTTTTCTCAGGCCGGGGATACAATATTGAAAGCCTGACGGTGGCAGAAGTTGATGCGGTCGAGCAGATGTCGCGTATCACCGTTACGACTGTTGGCACGCCGGCTGTGGTTAACCAGATTATCGCCCAGCTTGAGCGCCTTGTGCCGGTGCACAAAGTGGTTGACCTGTCAGTGGAGGCCCCGTCGGTCAACCGCGAAATGGCACTGGTGAAGGTGACCTCCGCGGGAGAGAAACGTGTTGAGGCGCTGCGGCTTTGCGATGCCTTCCGGGCACGCGTCATTGACACGACCCATACGTCATTTGTGTTCGAAGTAACCGGCACACCTGAGAAGATCGAAGCCTTTATCAACCTGATGCGGCCGCTCGGCCTTGTCGATGTCTCCCGGACGGGTGTCGTCGCCATCGCGCGCGGTGCGGAAGGCATGTAGGGCGATAAGACTAGTTTTTGACCAATAGATTGGAGCGGCTTGCTGCCGCTAGCTCGAGACGAGAAGGATAAAGACCATGCGCGTTTATTATGACCGCGACGCAGATGTTAACCTGATCAAAGGCAAGAAAGTTGTCATTATCGGATACGGTAGCCAGGGCCATGCGCATGCCCTGAACATGCGCGATAGCGGCGTGAGCGAAATTGCTGTTGCGCTGCGTGAAGGCTCTGCCAGTGCCAAGAAAGCAGAAGCCGAAGGCCTGAAAGTGATGAGTGTTGCCGACGCTGCCAAATGGGCTGACGTTTTGATGATGGTGACACCTGATGAGCTGCAGGGTGATATTTACCGCGATCATCTTGAAGCCAATATGAAGCCGGGTGCGGCACTGCTTTTCGCACACGGGCTGAACATTCATTTCAACCTTCTGGTGCCACGTAGCGACATTGATGTGCTGATGGTTGCCCCTAAGGGCCCTGGCCACACAGTGCGCGGTGAATATGCGCGCGGCGCAGGCGTGCCTTGCCTGATCGCGATCCATCAGGACGCGACCGGCAATGCCCATGATCTGGGTCTGTCCTATGCTTCTGCCATTGGTGGCGGCCGTGCCGGCATTATCGAGACGACGTTCAAAGAAGAGTGTGAGACCGACCTCTTTGGTGAGCAGGCTGTTCTTTGTGGGGGGCTCTCCGAGCTCATCAAAGCTGGCTACGAAACCCTGACCGAAGCTGGCTACGCACCAGAAATGGCATATTTCGAATGCCTGCACGAAGTGAAGCTGATTGTGGACATGATGTATGAAGGTGGTATCGCCACCATGAATTATTCGGTGTCCAACACGGCTGAATATGGGGGATATGTGTCGGGCCCGCGCGTTATCACGCCTGCCACTAAAATCGCCATGAAGGAAATTCTCAATGACATTCAGACGGGCAAATTCACCCGTGACTGGATGCTGGAGAACAAAGTGGGCCAGACGAGCTTCAAAGCAATTCGGGCACGCAATGCGGCGCACCCGATTGAAAAAGTCGGCGAAAATCTTCGTGCCATGATGCCTTGGATTGCAGAAACCAAGATGGTCGATAAAGAGAAGAACTAAAGCACCCTCGCTTAGCCACACATTAATAGGGGCTTTCGTGAGGTTCACGAAGGCCCCTTTTTTTGATCCAATGTACCCATCAGCGCTACACTATAACCGACTAAGGTGACAGACATGATCCCGTATCGCTCACGTACAACGACCCATGGCCGCAACATGGCGGGTGCTCGCGCCTTGTGGCGTGCCACCGGCATGACGGATAGCGACTTTGGCAAGCCGATTATTGCCGTGGTCAATTCCTTCACGCAATTTGTGCCGGGTCATGTGCATCTCAAAGACCTCGGCCAGTTGGTGGCGCGGGAGATTGAAGCTGCGGGTGGTGTCGCCAAAGAGTTCAACACGATTGCTGTGGATGATGGCATCGCGATGGGGCATGACGGGATGCTTTATTCCCTGCCGTCGCGTGATCTGATCGCCGACTCTGTCGAATACATGGTCAACGCACATTGTGCGGATGCGATGATCTGCATCTCAAATTGCGACAAGATTACGCCGGGTATGATGATGGCAACAATGCGCCTCAATGTACCCACCATCTTCATCACCGGCGGGCCAATGGAGGCGGGCGAGGTGAATGTTGATGGTAAGAAAATCGCGATTGACCTGATCGATGCGATGATTGAATCCGGGAACCCGGACCGAACAGACGCAGAGATTGATGAGTTTGAACAGAACGCCTGCCCTACGTGCGGCTCATGTTCGGGCATGTTCACCGCCAATTCCATGAACTGTCTGGCGGAGGCATTGGGGCTGGCGCTTCCGGGTAATGGAACAGTTCTGGCGACCCACGCAGACCGCAAGGGTCTGTTCTTGCGTGCCGCGCGCCAGATCGTGGAGCTGACGGAACGCTACTACAAGAAGGGTGATGAAACGGCTACCCCACGCGGGATTGCGACGTTTGAAGCGTTTGAAAATGCCATGACCCTGGATATTGCCATGGGGGGCTCAACAAACACGATCCTGCATCTGCTGGCGATTGCCCGGGAAGCAGAGGTTGATTTCACGCTTGA